>JANOBH010000599.1:0-16535 GCA_031411535.1 Chthoniobacter sp.
AAGCCGGCGACCAGTCTCCCGGTCGCCGGCTCGTGATTTACGGGTGCCTAAGCTGGCCTAGACCGCCTTGTCCCCTGTCTCCTCCGTGCGGATGCGGATCGCCTCGTCCACCGGCGAGATGAAGACCTTTCCGTCCCCGATCTTGCCGGTCTTGGCGGCCTTCACGACCGCCGCGACCGCGCGCTCCACGAGGTCCTCGGTGAGGACGACCTCGATCTTGATCTTTGGCAGGAAATCGACCGTGTATTCGCTCCCCCGGTAGATTTCCGTGTGCCCTTTCTGGCGGCCAAAACCTTTGACCTCCGAGACCGTCATGCCTTCCACGCCGATCTCGGCGAGGGCTTCTTTCACTTCCTCCAGCTTGAAGGGTTTGATGATTGCTTCGAGTTTTTTCATGAGTAGTTGGGTTCAGGTTTCCGCTGCCGCCGGGGCTCACGAGAGCCCCGGCGGAAAGGCGGACGCGACTTAGAGGATGTAGCCTTCCTCCTGATGGTCGGTGACGTCGAGACCTTGCGTTTCGTTCTCCGGCGTGGGCCGCAGACCGATGACCGCTTTCACCACGAGAGCGATGACCGCCGTGGCGACGACGCTCCATACGATGGTGACGCCGATCGCCTTGAGCTGCTCCACGAGGAGCGCCGCTTTCAGCGGGCCGACCACGGAGTTCGCCTTCTCGTCGGCTAGGACGCCGGTGAGGATCGCTCCGAGCGTGCCGCCCACTCCGTGGATGCCAAAGGTATCGAGCGCATCGTCGTAGCCGAACATGTTCTTCACGAAAACGACCGCCACATACGGGACGACCCCGGCGAGCAGGCCGATGACCATCGCGCCATTGGCCGTGACAAAGCCCGCGGCCGGCGTGACGACGACGAGACCCGCGACCACACCCGAGCAGAAGCCCAGGATGGACGGGTGGCCTTTGTGGATCCACTCGACCAGACCCCACACAAAGGCGGCGGTGCCCGCAGCCAGCGTGGTGGTCATAAAGGCGTTCGAGGCGATGCCGTCAGCGCCCAGCGCGGAGCCGGCATTAAAGCCGTACCAGCCGACCCACAGCATGCCCGTGCCGACCATACAAAGCACCATGCTGTGCGGAGCCATCTTCTCTTTTCCAAAGCCCATGCGCTTTCCGAGGATGAGGCAGAGCACAAGCGCGCTCCAACCCGACGTCATGTGGACGACCGTCCCGCCGGCAAAGTCGATCGCTTTGATCGCCGCATTGGGATTCAGCGGGCCGCACATGAATCCGACGGTGGACCACACCATATGGGCGAAGGGGAAATAGACGGCGAACATCCACAGCGCGATGAAGACGAGGACGGCGGAGAATTTCATGCGCTCCGCAATCGCACCCACGATCAGCGCCGGAGTAATGATGGCGAAGGAGAGCTGGAACATCGACCACATGACATCCGAGATCCAGTAGTAGCCCGCGCCGGCGTTGCCGGGTTCGAGCCCCTTGAACATCGCATTGCTGAAGTCACCGAAGAACGGGCTCTTGGCATCCACTCCAAAGGACAGGCTGTAGCCGCACGCCCACCAGATGATGGTGACCATGCCGGCGATTCCGAGACATTGGGCGAGGACGGAAAGCACATTCTTCCGCCGGACCAGGCCGCCGTAGAAAAGGGCGAGACCGGGCAGCGTCATGAAGATGACGAGCGCCGTGCTGGTCATCTGCCACGCATTGTGGCCGGGACCGGGGCCGGCGATGTTCGACTTCCAGGTCACGTCGCCATTCTTGCCGGGCTGAGTGTTTTTCACGTAGGCCTCGAGGTCGAGAAGCCGCTGATCGGTGGTTGGCGGCGCAGCTTCTTCCGGGGCGGCGGCAGTGGCCGCGGGTTCAGCCGCGGCAGGCGCGGGCGCGGGTTCGGCAGCAGTCGCAGCCGCCGGGGCGGGCGCTGGCGCAGCGGGATCCTGGGCGGATACGCTGCCGGCGAGCGAGGCCCAGGAGAGGGCAGTCGCCGCAGCGAGCGCGGTGAAGTGTCGTGTCAGTTTCATGCAGTAGGCTGGTAGTGGTGGTTGGTGGTTTTGTGGACGTCATCGCCACCCTCCCGGCTGGGTGGAAAATGCCCGTGGGCACTCGCCAAAATCAGGCGTGAAAATGCGGCGACGATTTGTCTGCCGTGCCGTTAGCACCCGATATGCCACGGGCGAAAACTTGCCGTTTTACTCTGGAAGACAATGGGTCCAGCCAACCCACGTCGTTTCCCGCCGTGTATAAGAAACATCACCCCGCCAGCGCCCTGCGCAAAAGCAGCCACACGAAAACGCCACATCCAACGCGCGCTCCAGCGGAAAGCTGACAGCATCCCCGCGCACGCCCCCCTTTCACGAAGAAGCCCGCCGGCTTTGCAGCCGGCGGGCTTTTCGATTGATGACTCGGGACCGTGGAGCCTTAGAACGACATCCGCACTCCGCCGCTCACGTTCTGCGAGTTGTAGTTCGTGCGGCCCAGCTCGCCGTCATAATAGACGTAGGTCGAGGTCCGCTCGTTCCAGAGCACCGCAAACCCGGCTCCCAGCAGCAGCGAGTCGCGCCCAAGGTCGGGGCCGTTGACGGTGAAGGTGCCGCCGCCGCCCGTCGAGAACTTCGAGTCCACTGCGTAGGCCGAGTCGCCGAACTCGTGCTGCCAGGAAGCGCGAACCTCCGGCCGGACCACCACGGCGCCCACCTGCATGTCGTAGCTCGCCTTCATCCCCAGCGCGGTGCGCACGGAGTCGTTGTGCTGCCCGCCGATCTGCAGCGGCGTCAGCGACCCGTTTTCCGAGAACTTCCCGTAGCCCGAATACGTGTACTGGAAGCTCGCCACCGGCCCGAATGTCAGGCCGCCGCGCTTCACGTCGTAGCCCGTCGCGATGAGCCCGTTGAACTCGCCGCCGTCGGTGCTGCCCCGTGCGGTGCCGGCCAGGCCGCGCCGTTGCGTCTCATACGTGTTGTAGCCGCCGCTCACCGCCGTATCCACGTAGAATCCGCCGGAGAAGTAGGTCGAGTAGAGGCCGATCTTCCCCCCATCGACGGAGATGCGTCCGCCGCGGAACAGGTCGATGCTCGTGTTCGCGTAGCCGGTCATCAGACCGACCACGAGGTTGTCCGTCAGACGGTAGTCCACGCCGAGCGTGAAGCCGCCGGTGGTCAGGTCGTAGCCGCGGGCGTTGGTCGTCCCGGTGATGTTGCTGAACTCGCCCGCTCCGGTGATGAACACGCCCACTCGGTCAGCCGGCGCGAGCAGCTCTTTGCCGCCTTTGCCCGACGGGCCGTAGTTGCCGGCGCCATCGGCGGGGTAGCCGTTCACGTCCACCGAGGAGTGGAAGCCCTGCTGGCCGCCTGAGCGGATGTCGCTCATGCGCCGTTGGAGATTCGCCGTCTGCACGTTGGCAAGCGACACGCCGAGCGAGGTGATCGACGCGAACTCTTCCGGCGCGATGTCGTCGAGCGCTTGCGGGATGCGGCCCAGCGGCAGTGCATCGAGGTGGTCGAGGACATTGCCAATCTTCGGACTGCCGGCGATCTGGTCGAGGGCGCGGGCGACTGCGATCTGGTTCGGCGTCAGGCCGATGATCCCGTGGAGCGCCGCAAACGATCCCTGCAGGAGCTGCAGGCTCACGATGTTGGTCCCGTAGATGACGTGCGCCTCCAGCAGCGGGTTGCCGGTCCTGAAGCCGTTGCTCTCGTTGGCAAAGGTTCCGTTCACCCCGCCGCCAGCCGTCAGGAAGGTGATCTTGTCACCCCGCTTGAGCTTGACCCCGCCGGTGTTGAGGATCCGCAGGTTGCCGTCGAGGTTCGCGGTCCCGCCGACTGCCAGCAGGTCATGCTGTCCGGCGCTCTTGCCCGCGATCTCGATGACCAGTGTGCCGGCGCTGCTCTGCGCGAAGTTGCCCTTGATGGTCAGTGTCGCCACCGAGCTGCCGGGGCTCACCACGCCGCTGTTAAAGACGTTGCCGCCGATGATGCCGCGGCCGCCCAGCAGGCCGCCCGCGTTGACAAACGTATTCCTGCTCGCGATCGACCCGTCCACGATCAGACTCCCGCCGTTGATCGTCGTGTTGCCGAGGTAGGTGTTCACCCCGGTCAGGAACAGCGTGCCGCCGGTGTTCTTCACCAACTGGCCGTTGAGTCCGCCGTCAACTATCGATCCGGTCAGGAAGCCGCTGCTGACAGTCAGCACTCCGGCGGTCGTGCCGGGTGCGCCCGCGAAGGCGGCGTTCACCGCCGAGTCGTCCAGCCGCACGATGCCGGAACCATTGAGGTTGTTGAGCGTCTGGTTGGTGCCGCCGATATCAAGGATGCCGTTGACAATCGCGCTGGCAGTCCGCGCGATCTGGTTGTTCGCCGTTCCTCCGCCGCTCAGGAAGTTGCTGTTGACCTGCAGCACCGCTCCGGCGTCGATTTTCACGTTGCCAGCCAGCGCCACGCCGTCCGCTCCGGCGATCGCCGGCCCCTTGTTGAGCAGCACCAGGCCGCCCTGCACGTCGGTCAGGCCGGTGAAAGTGTTCGGCGCATCCCCAGGTCCGCCCGCGCCGATCAGCGTGAAGGTATTGCCGGTGAAGGTGATGCCGTTTCCGCCGCCGGAGACGACCCCCGTCAGGTCGAGGAAGCCGCTCGTGGTGTTGATGACCGGTGTCGTGCCCAGGTTCACCGGGCCGCTAAAGGTCACGCCATTGGAAACCACAGGGCCGCCGATCACATTGACCGCATTGCCGGTGACGTTGAAGCCGTTGTTGATCTGCACGGCGTTGGCCACGTCGTTATTGGCCAGGCCCGCCGAGGTGGTCCCGATGCCGCCGCCATTGATGGTCAGGAGCCCGGTGCCGATCGGCCCGGTTACAGGTCCGGCTCCCGGGAAGGGCAGGCTGCTCGCATTGATGTTCAGGACCCCGCCATTAACGGTCGTCCCATTGGTGTAGCTGCTCAGATTGTTCGACAGCGCCTGTGCGCCGCCCACGAGCACCAGTGCCGTCGGACCCTGGATCAGGCCCGCGTAAGCGGTGTTCGCACCGAGCGCACCGGTCGTCAGCGTCGCCGCGCCACCCGTGTTCTGGACGATGCCACCCACGCCGCCGATGTCGGACAGCGAGCCGATCGTGTTGCTGTTGCCCGCGAGGTCGAGGGTGCCAGCCGCTCCGACCGAGACCGGCGAGTTCACGCCGAATGCCTGCGTCGATCCCGCCCGCAGCGTTCCCCCGGTGACCATTGTCGCTCCGGTGTAGGTGTTGATCCCCGACAGGATCTGCGTGCTGCCCTGGTCCTTAGTGATGCCGCCCGTGCCGGAGACCACACCGAGGAAGTTTGCCCCAGCCGTTCCGTTGGTATCCGGCGCAGTGCCAAAGCCGATCGTCAGCGTGTTGGCTCCAAGGGTGAGCTTCGAGGTTCCCGCGCCCACGAGCGAGGCAATCGACTGATTCGAACCAAGCGGGAATGCGGGAATACCCCCGATGTTCAGCGTGGATCCACCCGCTCCGGCACTATCCATCGTCACGGCGCTCCGTCCCGGGAAGGTGGGAAGCGCGCCCGCAACGTTCGCGTTCACGATACCGTTGCCAGCGATGGTGCTGTTGATGGTAAGCGGTCCTTCAAACGTGTTGTTCGAGTTGAGGTTGGCCGTGGTGCCATTGACAATCAGGTCGTCGTTGAAGGCGTTGTCATTGTCGCCAATGATCCCTCCGTTGACATTGATCGTTCCTCCGCCGGTCAGCGTCAGGTTGTTGTCGGTTTTGTTGATCTGTTCGTTGAAGTTCAGCGTCCCGCCGTTGGCATGGATGGTCGAGGCGCTCGCCACGATGATGGTGCCATTAAAGGTCGCCGTGCCTCCCGCGACCACGGTCAGCGCACCCTGGGCGTTGGGCGCTCCGGTGCCGTTGCCGTTGATCGTCAAGGCCTCGGCGTTACCCGCCGTTCCGAGAACGATGCCATTGGCCATGCGCAGCGTCGCCCCGGCAACGACCGTGGTGCCCGCCACGCTGCTCCCCAGCGCGCTGTTATGCTGCACTTCGAGGATGCCGGCGTTGACCGTCGTCAGACCCGTGTAGGTGTTTGCCCCGCTCACGTTGGTCGTGCCCGTGCCGTTTTGATTCAGCACGCCCGTGCCGCTGATCACGCCGATCAGGCTGTTTGTCCCGGTCTGGATCGCGTTGACCGACCCGTTGTTGAGGATGTTGTTCCCCAGCGAGCCACCGGTGACAAGGTTCACCGCGAGCACCGCGCCGCCCGCCACCGTCACCGGACTGGCCGGATTGATGGAACCGATGAGGCCGTTGCCGACCTGGAGCGTTCCTGCGTTCACGTTGGTCGCGCCGGAGTAAGTATTAGCGCCGGTCAGAATCGTTGTGCCCGTGCCGATCTGGTTCAGCCCACCTACGCCGCTGATGAGTCCCGAGATCGTGTTCACGTTTGCACCTGCGACCAGTCCGTTCACTGTCCCCGCATTGGCGATGCTATTGGCGAAGATGCCGCCGTTGGCGAGGTTCAGCGCCAGCGTTGCGCCGGCGAGTGTGGAGACCGCGCTCGATACCGAGATCGAACCCGTCGCGCCGTTGCCGATTTGCAGGGTGCCCTGAAGCACGGTCGTCGTCCCGGTATAAGTGTTCGCTCCGGTAAGGATCGTCGTGCCCGCGCCGTTCTGGTTCAGCGCGCCTGCGCCGCTGACCACCCCGGAGAGGGTCTGCGTGCTGGCTGCACCGTTGTTCCCGGTGACGGTCGCACCCAGGCTGGTGATGATGTTGTTCGCAAGCGTTCCGCCGTTGGCCAGGTTCACTCCGAAGGTGGAGACGTTGTTCACATTGACCACGCTGGCCGCGGCGAGGTTGCCTGTGACGCCGTTTCCGACCTGTAGCGTGCCGCCGTTGACGTTGGTCGCACCCGTGTAGGTCTCAAGACCCGTCAGGAGAAGGGTGCCAGCGCCGGCCTTCGTCAGGCTGCCGACTCCGCTGATGACACCGCTAAGTGTCGAGTTGAACCCGTTCGTATCGACGGTGCCACCGCCGGCGTTCAGCGCCACAACCCGCGCAGAGACGATCCCCGCGAGGGTTTGCAGAGTCGCGTTATTCGCAAAGGTCAGCCCGCCCGCCACATTGCCGAGAGCGTTGTCATTGGCCACCTGCAGGACGCCGCCGAGGATGCTGGTGCCGCCCGAATAGGTGTTCACCCCGACTAGATTCAGCGTGCCGGTGCCCGTCTTGCTTAGCGCACCCGCGCCGGAGATGACGGAGGTCGCACTGCCGTAGGTCACGGTGTTCGCGTCCGTCACGTCGATGGCCCCGTTGCCCGTCAGGACGATGTTGCGGCCCAGGCCCGCACCGAGGGTGAATGTCGAGGTGATCTGCAGCACACCGCCGGTCGCGCCGAAGGTGACGCCGTTTCCGGCGCCGGACGCGCCGAGATTGGTATCGCTGGAAATGCTGACCGTGCCGCCGCCAGTGATGGTGGTGCCGCCGGTGTAGCTGTTGCCGACGTTGGTCAGGACCAACGTGCCGGCCCCGTTCGAGGCCAGGCCGAGCGCGCCGGTTATCTGCGCGTTGATCGTCGCCACGCCGCCGCCGAGCACGTTGATCGTGGGGGCCGGCGCAGGACCGACGAGGTTCAGGCCCCAGCCGCCCGAGCTGTTGATCACATAGCCACTGGTCGTGAAGATCAGATTCTGCGCGTTGATGGGAGCGGTGATCGTCACCGTCCCGGCAGCTCCGCCGAAGTTCGCGGTGCCGTTCAGCCAGGCGGAGTTGGGATTGCCCGCCGCATTCGTCCAGTTGTTATTGAAGTTATCCCAATTGCCATTGCCGCCGGCGATGATGCCGTCGTTCGGCAGGCCCGCGCCGTCCCAGAACTGGGCCGGACCCGCGCCGTTGGCGAGCACGAGTAGGTTGACCTGGTTGAGCACGCCCGTCACCACGGTGGCTGTGAAACCCGCCGGCACCCCGGTAATGACGTCGATGACATTGTTGGTAAGGACACCGCCGTAGTTGAACAGGCGGTAGCTGCCAGAACCGAACGGCGGTGCGACCGCAGTCAGATTCAAGTTGCCATCAAGAGTGAGGTTGGTCGTCACGTTCACGAGGTCATTCACCCCGGAGCCGATGATGCCGGGCGTGGCCAACTCGTAGTTGGAGTTGGAGCCCGCGTTCAGCACGAGATTGCCGACCGTGATCGTGCCGGCGCTGTTGCCAGGCGCGAGATTGCCGCCCGTGAGGATGGTCACGGTGCCCGCGATGTTGCCCGCGCCACCGAGGGTCGCGCCGCTTTGGACGGTGACCGCGGTGTTACCGAGCGAGCCGTTCACCCGGAGTGTGCCGTTTCCGCCGACGTTGGTCGCACCCGTGTAGGTGCTGGCCCCGGTCAGGATCGTCGTCCCGGCCGCAGTCTGGTTGAATGTGCCAGCCCCGCTGATGACGCCCGAGAGCGTCTGCGTGATGCCTGCGCCGTTGATCGCGTTCAGCGTGCCGGCGTTGACGATCGTGCTAGCGAGCGTCTGGCCGTTGCCGAGGTTTGCCGCGAGGGTCGCTCCGGCCGCCACGTTGACCTGCGTGGCTGCGCTGAGATTTCCGGTCACTGCGTTGCCGATCTGCAGGGTGCCCGTGTTCACGTTGGTCGCCCCGGTGTAGGTATTCACACCGGTCAGGATCGTCGTGCCTGTGCCGTTCTGGTTTAGGACGCCCGCGCCGCTGACCACGTTTGAGATCGTCTGGGTATTTGCGCTGATCGCGTTGACCGCGCCGCCCGCATTGACGGTCACCGTGTTGCCGAAGGTTCCGGCGTTGGCGAGGTTCACCGCGAGCGTGGCGCCGTTGTTCACGACGACGTTGGCGGTGTTGTTGCCGATCTGCGAGTTGAGCAGGACGCCGTCGCCGACCTGCAGCGTGCCGGCATTGACGTTCGTGGTGCCGAGATAGGTGCTTGTGCCGGTTGCCGTCAGTGTGCCGGCGCCGATCTTGGTCAGGGCGTTGCCCGCCGCACCGCCGATGACTCCGCTGAGGGTCGAGTTGAAACCGTTGGTATCAATCGTACCGCCGCCCGCATTCAAGGTCACACCCCGGGCCGAAACGATTCCCGCCAAGGTTTGCAGCGTCGCGTTGTTCGCGAAGGTGACGCCGCCGGCCACGTTGCCGAGGTTGCCATTGTTGGTGACCTGCAGGATGCCGCCCTGGATGCTGGTTCCCCCGGTGTAGGTATTGACGCCCGTCAGGTTTAGCGTGCCCGTGCCCGTCTTGCTCAAGGCGGCGCCGGAAATAATCCCGCTCTCGGTGAAGGTGTTGACTGCAGTCACGTCGATGGTGCCCGTGCCGGTCAGAGTGACGTTGCGGGCGCTCGCAAAGGTGGAGGTCGCCTGCAGGATGCCGTTGTTCAGCGTGACGATGCCCGCGGCTGCGCCGAGGCTGCCGTCGTTGGCGACGCTCACCGTCCCCGTCCCTCCGCCGTTGATCGTCGTTCCACCGGTGTAGCTGTTGCCGACGTTGTTCAGGAACAAGGTTCCCGCTCCATCCGCCGTCAGGCCGTTCGCGCCGGTGATCTGGGCGTTGATTGTCGCATTGAGGCCTGCGCTTACGGTGATCGTGGGTGCCGGTGCGGGTCCAACCAGGTTGAGGGTATTGCCACCGAGGCCGTTGATTACATAGCCCGTCGTGGTGAAGGCGAGGCCCTGGGCGTTGATCGGGTTGATCAGCGTGACCGTTCCGGCCGCGCTGCCGAAGACGGCGGTGCCGTTCTGCCATGCCGAATTGACCGTGCCGGCCGCGTTCGTGAAGTTGTTCTGGAAGTTATCCCAGTTGCCATTGCCGCCGGCGATGAGCGCGTCATTCGGCACTCCCGCGCCGTCCCAGAACTGCGAAATACCAGCACCTGCATTCAGGACGAGCAGGTTCACCTGGTTCGCCACGCCTGTGACGATCGTCGATCCGACAGGCGCGCCAATGATCGTATCAATGATATTGTTGGTGAGCACGCCGCCGTAGTTGAAGAGGCGGTAGCTGCCGGGTCCGAAGCCGGCGATTGGCGTGACGTTCAGGATGCCGTCGATCGTCAGGTTGCCGGTGACATTCACCAGATCATTGCCCGGAAGCACGGCCTGGCCAATCACGCCGGGGACGCCCAACTCGAAGTTGGAGTTGGACAGCGGATTCAGCACGAGGCTGCCAAATGTGACCGTCCCAGGGCTGGTGCCCGGATTGAGGTTGCCGCCCCCCAGGATGTTCACGGAGCCCGCAATCGAGCCGGTGCCCGAAAGGGTCGCACCGCTGTTCACGGTCACGGCGGTGTTTCCGAGCGAGCCATTTACCCGGAGGTTGCCGAAGGCCACGGTCGTGGTCCCGGTGTAGTTGCTCGCGCCGGTCAGCGTGGTGACGCCCGTCCCTTGCTGAGTCACGGTGCCGGTGCCGCCGATCGCATTGGCGACACTGAACGCATCGCTGCGGTTGAAGATCAGGCTGGCGTTGTCCGTCACCGCTCCGACGCCCAGCGTACCGGCCGCCCCGCCATTGCCGACGCTCAGCGCCCCGGCGCTGATCAGCGTGGTTCCCGTGTAGGTGTTGGCTCCGGTCAGCGCGGTGGTTCCGGCGCCGATCTGACTGAGGTTCCCCGTGCCGCCGATGTTATTGCCAATGACCAGCAGCGCGTT
This sequence comes from Chthoniobacter sp., assembly GCA_031411535.1. Classification (GTDB taxonomy): domain Bacteria; phylum Verrucomicrobiota; class Verrucomicrobiia; order Chthoniobacterales; family Chthoniobacteraceae; genus Chthoniobacter. The sequence continues at coordinate 10,604 of JANOBH010000599.1, forward strand.
GGTGGCATTGAAGGTGAGCGCCGCATTGTTCGTGACGATTCCCGTGCCCAGCGGGGTCAGACCGACCGCACCGCCATTGCCCACGCTCAGCGTGCCCGCGGTGATCGTCGTCCCGCCGGTGTATGTATTGGCTGCCGCGCCGGTCAGGAACGTCGTCCCCGTGCCGGTCTGCGTGAGCGCCAGCGTGCCGAGACCGCCATCGATGAGCTGGCTCGTAATCGTGTTATTGAGGAACGAGTTGATGTTCAGCGTGCCGATTCCGCCAAGGCTGTTCTGAATTACCGTGTTCGACAGCGTGCCCGGATTGCCAAGGTTGACGATCGAGAGCGTCGCCCCGGCGCCGATCTTGATCGGGGTGCCGCCGCCGATCGAGCCCGCCTGCGCGACGGTGCCGACCTGGAGCAGGCCGGAGTTGATCGTCGTAAGGCCGGTGTAGGTGTTGCCGGTATTGGTCAGAATCGTCGTGCCGGTTCCGTTGTGGTTGAGCTGCAAGGGTCCGCCCGCTCCGTCCTTGATCGAGCCGGAGATCGTCGTGGTCAGCGCCGAGTTGACGGCCACGGTGCCGGCGAGTCCGCCGACGGTGTTCGTCATGTTGTTCGAGAGCAGGTTGCCGCTCACATTCACCAGACTGAGGGTGCTGCCGCCGTTGATGTTGATATTCCCGCTGCCCGCCGCGGCGGCGGAAACGCCCGTGCCGATCTGAAGGGTTGTCGTCGGACCGTTGATGGTCGTGCCACCGGCATAGGTGTTCACATTCGTGAAGATGCCCGTGCCGCTGATCTGCGAGAAGGAGCCCGCGCCGCTGATGACGCCGGAATAGGTCTGCGTCGTTGCTGCGGCGTTGATTCCGCGCATGACGCCATTGTTGAGCACCGTGTTGGCGAAGAGTCCGCCGCCGGCGCCGATGACGTTGATGTCCAGGGTTCCGGGGCCGTTCACGGTCACCGGCGTGGAGGCGCTGATGCTGCCGATCACGCCATTGCCGATCTGCAGGGTGCCGAGCGCGACCGTGGTGGCGCCGGTGTAGGTGTTCGCGCCGGTCAGGGTGGTGGTTCCCAGTCCGCTCTGCGTCAGCGCCAGGGTGCCGGCTCCGTTGGAAAGGATGCCGCCGAGGGTGTTGGCGTTGGCGGAGTTGACGTTCACCAGGCCGGTGCCGGCGAGGTTGTTCGTGATGTTATTGAGCAGCGGATTCGCGCCCGCGATGAGGTTTACGATCGAGAGGGTGGCGCCGTTTCCGACGCTCACGGTGTTGCCCCCGACGTTCGCGCCGAGGGAGCTGGCCAGTGCGGCGGTGCCGACCTGCAGCACACCCGCGCTGACGGTGGTTCCGCCGGCATATGTGTTCCCCGCGCTGGTCAGGATCGTGGTGCCCAGGACATTGCTCTGCGCGAGGGCGAGGGTTCCCGCCGTGTTTGTCAGCGGCCCGCCAAGCGTCACGGTGTTGACCGAGTTGACATTCACCGTGCCCACTCCGCCGGTATTGTTGGTGATCGCGTTGAGCAGCGGGTTCGCGCCGCCGGTGAGGTTCACGATACTGAGTGTGCCGCCCGTGCCGACCGCGACGGTGTTCGCCAGGATGTTATTGCCGAGGGAACTGGCCAGCGCGGCGGTGCCGACCTGCAGGACGCCGCCGGTCACCTTGGTTCCGCCGTTGTAGCCGTTGACCCCGGTCAGAATCGTCGTGCCGGTCCCGTTTTGCGCAAAGGCCAATGTGCCCGGAGCGCCGTCGGTGAATGTACCCGAGAGGGTGTTGGTGTTCACCGAATTGACGTTCACCGTGCCCACGCCGCCGACGACGTTGCTCACGTTGTTCACGAAAGCGTTGCCGCTGAGGTTCACGAGATTGAGGAAGCCGCCGCCGCTGACGCTGACCAGACCGCTGTCGAGCGAGGCTGCGAGCGCCGCAGTTCCGACCTGCACGGTGCCGGCGTTGCTGATCGCCGTGCCTCCGGTGAAGGTGTTGACGTTCGTGAAGATCGTGGTGCCCGCGCCGGTCTGGGCGAAGGAACCCACGCCGCTGATGACGCCGGACACGGTCTGGCTGCCGGCGGCGTTGATTCCGCGCACCGTGCCGTTGTCGAGGACGTTGTTCGCAAAGGTGCTGCCGCCCGCGAGGTTCAGGTCGAGGAAAGCGGCCGGGTTCACCGTCACAGCGCTGCCCACATTCAGGTTGCCCGCGCCCGCGATCTGGAGGACACCAGCGATGACGTTGGTCGGGCCGGTGTAGGTGTTCGCCCCGGTCAGGATGGTGGTGCCGGCCGCATTGTTCTGCGTCAGCGCCAGGGTTCCGATCCCGTTCGAGAGGATGCCGGATAGCGTGTTGGTGTTCACCGAGTTGACGGTCACCAAGCCCGCTCCGCCGAGGGTGTTGGTGATGTTGTTGGCGATGGCGTTGCCGACGAGGTTCACCAGCGTGAGCACGCCGCCCGTGCCGACTGTGACGGCGGACGTGCCGGCCGCGTCGAGGCGGCTCGCGAGCGCCGCGGTGCCGACTGTCAGGTTGCCGCCGCTCACGGTGGTCGTGCCGTTGATGTTGTTCGCGGCGTTTGTGAGCGTGGTGGTGCCCGTGCCGCTCTGGGTCAGGGCCAGCGTGTTTGCGCCGCCGGTGAGTGAGCCTGCGAGGGTGTTGTTATTGGCCGAGCTGACAACCACCGTGCCGGTCGCGCCGAGGGTGTTCGTGATGTTGTTCAGCATCGGGTTGGAACCCGCGGCGAGATTCACGATCGTCACCGTGCCGCCAGTGCCGACGTTGATCCCGTTGGCCGCGGTGTTGATTCCCGCCGAGCTGGCGTTGCCGGCGTTTCCGATCTGGAGCGTGCCGGAGCTAACCGTGGTCCCGGCGCTGTAGTTGTTGCCGCCATTGGTCAGCGTCGTGGTGCCCGCGCCGTTCTGGGTCAGGGTGAGGGTGCCGGGCAGGGCATCGGTGAGGGAGCCGGAAAGCGTGGTGTTCACCGCGAAGGCCGGGGTGGAGATCACGGTGCCGAGTCCGCCGACGGTGTTGCTCACGTTATTCGGGAGCACGTTGCCGTTGACATTGATCAGGGTGAAAAAGCCGCCGCCGCTCACGCTGACCGCGCCGGTGCCCACAGAACCCTGAAACGCCGCGTTGCCGACCTGCACCGTGCTTCCGGCCACAGTGCCGATTGTTGTCCCACCCTGATAGGTGTTGATGTTCGTGAGGATCGTCCGGCCCCCGGCATTCTGGACGAAGTTGCCGATGCCGGTGATGACGCCGGACGCCGTCTGCGCGTTGCCTGCGGTGTTGATTCCCGCGACCGTCCCGTTGTTGAGGACGTTGTTCGCAAAGATCGCGTTGTTCGCGAGCTTGAGGTCGAGGAAGGCGGCCGGGTTCACGGTCACGGCGCTTGCGCCGTTCAGATTGCCGGGAGTGCCAGCCACGCCGCCGTTTCCGATCTGGAGATGACCCGCCTGCACCCATGTTGGCCCGATGTAAGTGTTGTTCCCAGCGAGGATCTGGGTGCTTGCAGAGTCTTTGATCACGCCTCCGAGCGGGCCGCCAGTGATGACGCCAAAGAAGATCGCGGGCGGCGGCACCAGGTTGTTCGTCCCGATGGTGAGGGTGGAATTGTTGAGATTAACGATGGAAAGCAGACCGCCGAGCGTGGGTCCGCTCGCCAGGGACTGGATCGCCTGATTGGCGGTCATGTTCAGGAAAGATCCCGTGACGACCCCAGGTGGCACCAGTGCCGCGGGCGCGGTCGGGAAATTGACCAGCGTGTCCGGATCCATGACGACCAGCGTGCGGATCGCCGCGATGCCGCCGTCCGCAGGCAGCGAGGGCAGCGCACCCAGCACGGTGGCGTTGAGCGTTCCGCCATTGCCGATCCACGTCGGACCCGCATAGGCATTCGCCACGAGGAAATTGGTCACGCCGCCGTTCACGACAAAGTCCGAGGTGAACGAAGTCGCTCCCGAAATTCCCACGTTACTGACGTTGAAGGTGCCCCCACCGAGCCCCTGGAAGACCAGCGTCCGCGCATCCTTGTTGATGCCGCCGGTGAAACTGAGGGTGCTCCCCGCACCGGCGATAATCGTCGTCGTGGAACCGACCGCGCCGCCGAGCGTGACGGGGCCGCCTACGGTTCCGCTGCCGCCGGGGACCACGGCCAGCGCGCCGAGGTTCATAAAGCCGTTGCCGATCAGCAAGAGCGGCTCGGTGCCGGTCGTTGCGCCGTTCTGGAGGCGCAGCGTCGCGCCGGCATTGACGGTCGTTCCCACGCCGGGGCTGCCGAGGCCGGTCAGGCCCGCGGATGCGGCGAGTTCGAGGATGCCGTTGTTGATCGTGGTCGCGCCGGTGTAGGTGTTGACGCCTGCGAGGGTCAGCGTGCCCGTGCCCTGCTTGATGAGGGAGAGCGCGCCGAGCGGGCTCTGGATAATCCCGGAGTAGGTGGTGTTCGCCGCATCGCCGACGGTCAGCGTGGCCGGGCCGACGACGCTGTTCGTGACGAAAGTGCCAGCCACACCCGCGAGCGAGCCGATGGTGTTGCTAAAGCCGTTGAGGTCGAGCGTGCCGGCAAGGAGGTTCACCGCTGAGGCGACGCCGAAGGCCTGCGTTGCCACGCCGGCCTGGAGGGTACCCCCGTTGACCGTCGTTGCCCCGGTGTAGGAATTCGGACCGGAGAGCGTCCAGATGCCTGCGCCGTTTTTCTGGATGCCGCCACCCACGCCGCCGCTGATCACACCGGCGAAAGTGGTGCTCGCACCGTTGCCGCCTGACGCCAGCGTGGCCGTGCCCAGTGTCACACTGCTGGTAGCGGAAGCGCTCGCGAGCGAGCCGATGTCTTCAAAGAGATTGTTCAAGTCCAACCGGCCATCCGAATTGATCGTCACCGCAGAGAGATCGTTGATCTGCTCACTAAAGGTGACCAGCCGCACCACGGCGCTTCCGGCCGCGCCGACGCCGTCTCCAATGATCAGCGCGCCCTGGCCTGTGGTGGTGTCAAAGGCACCACTCCCCAACTGCACCGTTCCGTCGTTCACGGTGAAATTACCCGTGTAGGCGCCAGTGCCGGTCAAGGTCCACGTCCCGGTGCCGCTCTTGGTCACGCTGCCGGTCGTGCCGGTGATGCTCCCGGCGTAGGTCGTGCTCGCGTTGTTTCCACCCGTCCCCAGCCCGCCCGTCCCCAAGGTCACCTGGCTTCCAAACACGCCGGCCAGCGATCCGATCGATTCGCTAAAACTGTTCAAATCCAGCCTGCCGTCCGAACTGATCGTCACCGCCGAGGCGTTGTCGATTTCCACACCGATAAGAAGCTGCACCACGGCGCTTCCCGCCGCACCGACGCCATCGCCGATGTTCAGCGCCCCCTGGCCGGTCGCAGTGTTGATTCCAGGGTCAGACAGTTGCACCGTGCCGTCATTCACATTGAAGGCGCCGGTGAAGGTGCTGCTCGCATTCAGTACCAGCGTGCCTGTGCCGATCTTGGTCACCCCGCCGGTCGTGCCGGTGAGGGCTCCGTTGAGGGTCGTATTAAACGCGCCGCCGATCGTGAGCGTGGATGTGCCGATGGCGGTCGGGGAACTCACGACGAGATTGCCCGATGTCGCGCTCCACGTCTGCGAACTTCCCAGCGTAATCCCGACCCCACCGAAGCTGACGGTCTGCGTATTGGCCGAACTGACCGTGATGCCGCCCGTCAGGGTGATGGCGCTGCCGGACAACGTGAACGCTCCAGCCCCTGCATTGAAGGTGATGCCAGTGACGCTGGCAGTCGCCGCGTTATTGACGGAGGCCAGTTGCAGCGCTCCGCCGAACTGCAGTGCCAGCGCAAAGTTCGGAGCGACGTTCGCATCCCAGTTGAGGGCATTCGTCCAGTTTCCATCCGCACCGCCGCCATCCCAGATCTGCCCCGCCTTGATGGAAGCCGGCATGAAGCACACGGCGATGAGCGCAGCGGCGGAGGAGGCTAGG
>JANOBH010000600.1:0-7592 GCA_031411535.1 Chthoniobacter sp.
TGATCGCCGACGGGCATTAGACCTTGGCTTTGAGGGTGACTGCGCCGGCGGACATGGCGATGTCGGTGAGCTCGACTCCGGTGGGCGCACCCATGTTTGAGCGCGTGGAGGGTGTGGTCTCGTCATTGAGCACGACGACCTTGTTCTTTCCCGGAAAGACGTCCGCGGAGTCGCCGGAGTTTTTCAGCAGCTCGAGATCCTTTTTGCCGTCGGCCTGCACGAGTCCCACGCGGTAGGCGAGCGGGTTGTCGTTGTTCGACTGGCGCTCGTCGATGTGCCAGACGGCGAGGCCGGAGCCGGGCACCTCGGCATCGAGCCCGGTGGCCTGCCGGTTTTCGATGAGGAAATACTCCGGCCCGCCCGCGCCGCCGGTCCAGAGCCGGCGGCACTCGCTCTTGCGGACTTCGAGCGATTTCAGCTTCATGGTCGAGCGCTTGGTGATGACGCGCGGTTTGATCCAGCCGAGCTGCGCGAGGCACCAGCAGGACATGCGCGTGGGCCGGTTGCCGCCGGCGCCCCAGGAGCCGCCGCCCATGAGGCACCAGTCGCCCACGCCATGCGTGCGGTAGCTGGTGTCATAGAGATCGGGGAGCCCGAGCGAGTGGCCGAACTCGTGCGAGAAGACGCCGACGCGCCCGTCCTCTGGCTCCGTCGAGTAGGCGAAGACTTTCACGCCCTGGTTCACGAAGGGCTGCGGCAGCACCCACTTGTGCGACCAGATCATGTTCTTGCGCTTTGCGGGGTTTGGCTCGGCCTCCGCGCCGCCGCCGGCGTGGATGAGGAAGATGCCATCGACGAAGCCGTCGCCGTCCGTGTCGAAGCGCTTCAGATTGTCCGTCTGGCAGAAGATGGTGAGCGCGTCGCGGAGCAGGCCGGGCGTGTTGCGGGGAAAGGTGTTGCCGGTGCCGCTCTCGCCGGCGGTGTAGTAGCTGTAAGGCTTCGGCGCGCGGACGTAGCCGATGACCTCGCCGGTCAGGTCGAGCGCGCCGTAGGACATCGCCTTGTAGAAATTCGTCATCGAGTCCGGGTTCTTCTTGTCGAAAAGGAGCTTGTGAAACTCCGCGGCGGGACGCGTCCCCTTGTTGTCCGAGAAGTCCACGAGCAGCGCGAGCGCGCGCATTTTCCGCTTCTTCGGCTTGGGCGCGGCGAGCGCAGCGCGGGTGCTGCGCATGGCGCGGGCCGGTGCGCCGGAGGCTTCGTCATACGGGTAGATGACGGCGTCATTGAAACCGATCCGCGGCGCTACGGGGCTGGTGGCGACGAGGCCCATGCGCCGCGCGATGCGCAGCTCCTGCGCGGAGACGATGCCGCTTTCGGCGATCTGTTTCGTAATGCTCTTGATGACCTTCGGATTCGGCGCGCAGGCGGTGGGTCCGAAGGCGTAGATTTCGGCGGAGCGTTTGGTTTTCATGGTCGGGTTTCTTTCTTTGGTGCGGCGGTTGCGGTTGGGATGACGGGCTCGGGCGGGTTCGGGGCCTGGAAGTCGCGCTTCCAAAAGCGGCGGCTGAAATTCTCGGAGGCAAACGCGCCGTGCTTGCTGGGCTGGTCGCGGTCGCCGATGGCAAACATTTTGAAATGCACGCGGTTGCGGACTTCGCCGGGGAAGATGCCGGCGTTCATGATCGCCGCGTCCCACTTGCCGAGGCGGCGGTCTTCGAGCGTCACGGGTTTGGTGAAAAAGGAATCGAGCCAGACGAGGAGGCTGCCGCGTGGGATGAGGTAGCCGGCGCTGGCGAGCGCGTAGTCGGCGACGCCGGGGCTGGCGCTTTCGAGCGAGGGATTGGCTTCGGCGACTTCCGCGTACGGGTGAAGGCTGAGGTTAAAGAAATTCGCGCGCGGATTTTCGCGGAGATACGGACCGACGGCGGCGGAGCAGTCCTTGATGCTGCACGCGGCGGCCATGTACACGATGCGGTCGATGGGCAGCTTCGGGTGATTGATGAGGATGCGGTTTGAAACAATCGTCCCCATGCTGTGGCCGACGAGCGTGATCGAGTAGCGCTGCTCGGGCCGAGGGCCGAGGCCGATCTCCAGCTCGGTGAGAAACTGCTCCACGGCACCGGGGCGCGCCTGGTTCAGGTAGTCCGCGCCGCGATATTTTGCCGGAGGCTCGGGCGCCTTCTTCAGCTCGCCAGCGAGCCGGTGCAACTCGTCGCGCCCTTTGATCGTGTCCTGCTCGCCGGCATCGACGATGGCGGCGATGCGGTCGATGGCGGCGCGGTCGTGCGCCTCCAGATCGGCGCGGCGTGTGGGCGACTGGAAGAGCTGATCCGCGCGCCGCTGCATCATGTCCCAGGCGCCCGTGCCAATGATGTCGATGAGCGTGGCGGTGATCGCTTTTGGGGCGAAGAAGAAGGGATGCCCCGCGCCGGAGAGCCGCTGCGCGGAGTCGCGCACGTCGGCCTGGTCGAGCGTGGCGTTCGTGACCGTGGGGCCGGTGCCGGTGCTGCGGGTGTTGTCCTTGAGCACCTCCTGCGCGGCGACAAGGCGCTTGCGATCGGCGCTTTTTTTGAAACGCGGACTGGGCTGCTGGAGGGTGGAATGCGCGAGGGTGGACCAGACGACGGGCGCGCGGCTGACTCCGCGGGCGATGTCGCTCGCGAGATAGATGGGCGAGGTGAGCGGGCCGAAGATCGGGCGGCGCTCGCCCTGCCGGACGTAAAGGAGGTGCTCGGTCCAGCAGGAGACCGGCGCGGAATTCCAGTCGATGAAGACTGGGTAGAACTCCTTGTCCTTTTGAAAAATCTCGCGCGTGAGGCGGGCGGAGCGCTGCACCGCGCCGACCTTTTCGTTCATGCCGCCGTGGACGAAGACCAGAATCTGCCGGCGGGGATCGTCCTTACCGCGCGGGGCTGTCGCTTTGATGTGAGCGATCATCGGCGCGAGATACGCGCGGTTCTGGGCCACATCCATGCTGCCGCTGAACTTCACCTTGTCGCCGGCGAGCAGCTCCGTGCGCCTAGGCAGACCCTCCTTTCCGGCGACCACGGCGTGAAGCTGGATGTCCACGGGCTCCGCGACCGCCGCGGTTTTGACATCCGTGAGCGGGGCGCGCATGCCTTCCTGGTTCAGGCTGGAGCATCCGGCGAGAAGCGTGGAGGCGAGTGCGAGGCAGAGCGGTGGGGAGAGGCGGTGTGTCATGCAGGGACGCCGGTGAGGGTTTCGTAAACGATCCTGGCCATGGGCTCGCTGAAGTCGGTCTCCCAGCCGCCCCCGCGTGCCTCCGCCCCTCGGTCTCCGGGGTGTGCGGTATTGCCGAGGTGCCCGATGGAGAGACCGATCAGGTCGCTGGCGTCGGTCTTTGCATAGACGGCCTGCGCCACGTGCTCCGCGAGGTTCCGGAGGTTTGCAGGATCTTTGATCCACGCGGCCTGGACAGGATCGGGCGCGATGAAGAGCGGCTCCAGCAGGACGGCCGGGCAGGGGTAGTCCTGGATGTAGCCGGCGCGTGTGCCGCGGGCGGCTTGCAGGTTCTCGGCCCGCGTATTTTTCAGGCCTAGCGCGAGGATCGCGTCGAGGATCGCCTGGCCGAAGGCGCGCGCCTTGGCGCTGCCGGTCTGGTAGTACACCTCCGGGCCGAAGGCGAGGCCCTCGGCGCTGTTGAAATGGAAGTCGATGGTGTGCGTGCAGCCTTTCTCCCCCGCGAGCGCGCGGCGCTGCGCGTAGCTGCCGGTCAGCCAGGTGACGCGCCGCGTGCCGTTTGCCGCCACGGGCGCGGGTTTTTCCTCGGCGGGGATGAGGGCGTCCTTTTTCCCCGGCAGCGGGATGAGGATGACCGCGATCTGGTCGGTGGTGAGGCCGCACGCTTTCTCGACCGACGGGGAAAGGTCGGCGACGCGATTGAGCGAATCGCGCGGCCCGAAATCGATGGGGCGCACGTCGTCCACGCGCGCTCCGGTGACGGGATTGATGACGGAGCACAGGGTGTCTTTCTGGCGGAGATATTTTCGCGGAAGCGGCGTGCCGAGATCCTCCCAGCGGCATGCGATGTAGTGTTTCGCAGTCTTCAGCCTGCGTCCGTAGCCCGTGGGTTTCGCGGGATCGTACGGGAGGAAAAAGCCGGGGTAGTCCTTTTCGGAGTCTTTGTCCCAGACAAAGGCGGTGTCCTCCATCTGGCTCATGCCCATGTCGTCAGGGCCGCCGAAATTGGAGATGCGGCCCTCCAGGCGCAGGAATTCGCCGGGAGCGACCGCGGCGACGGCGACGTTCTTGTCGAGCACGGCGAGCCATTGCAGGACCGAGGCCACGACGGTCTGGCCGTAAAAGCGCGTCTCGAGGTTTTCGCTTTGCTCGAGTTTTGCGAGTTCGCCGGCCACGGCGTCGCCATCGAGCGAGAGGGGAAAGGCGGCGACCTTGATCGCGCCGGCGACCGGGGCACGGGTGCCGGGGAGGGTGAGGATGACGAGGTGGCCTTTGTTCGGCCCGCTTTCGGGGATGGTGATGAGGAGGTTCTCCTTTTCGACGCTCCATTGGGCGTCGGCCACGTCGTTGAGAATCTGCTGGATCTCCGCGGCGGTGGAGGTGGTGTCGATGACGAATAGCTCAGCCATAGGAGTGGGATGGATTGTGGGTTACCGCTTGAGTGGGACGACCTCGAAGGAACCGTCGGCCTTTCGGATGCGGCGCATGGTCTTGCCGGTAGCGGGATCGACGAAGAGTTCGCCGGAGGTTTTCTCGCCGACCTTTTCCTCCGGCAGCGGAGGTTGATCGGGTTTGGTCGCGCCGGAGTCGGTCTTCGGCTGCGCGCCTTCGCGGTCCTTCTGTTTGTCTTCGAGGTATTTTTTGTAAGGGACTTTGACCACCGTCCCGTCCGGCTGGCGCACGGTGATCATCGTCACGCCATCGACGATCGAGACGGTGCCGGCCGACTGCCGGTGGACTTCCGGATTCTCCCGCGAGGCGCTTCCACCGCCGCCGATCATCTTGCTCTTGATGCGGGCCACGCGGCTCGTGGCGACGTCGCTTACGGTCACGGTCCCGCCGTTGCGGCCGATGAGGGCGTTGCCGTCGGCGTCGAGCACGGCTCCCTCGGCGTCGGTGACGACGGGCGTATTGTGCATCAGCCCGGCCACCGCGACAGCGGCGGAGGTCGGCTCCTTCATGAGTCTTCGCGCGGCCATGCCGGTGGCAAAGTTGTTCCGGATGACGAGACCCTCCTTGGTCCCGGCCTTGACGTAGAATTTCGAGATCGTGGAGAGCGCCTCGTCCTCGTTTTCCGCGTCGCGTTTTTCGCCGGTCGGCGAGACGCGCTCCTTGCCCGGCACGATGGCGACGATGCGCCGCTTGTAGCCAAAGGACGTGGAAAGCGGCTGGCTGTCCGACGAGGAGTAGTCGGCGGAAAAGGACATCTTTGTGCTCTCGTGAAAATAGAGCGCCTGCGGTGCGCAACCCGTGAGCGCCAGCAACGCGAGTCCCAGGAAGGTTCGCAGCGGGTGGAGAGTTTTCATGCTCAGCGGTTGCCGGGGTTGGAGGTGGCGGACGGGACGCTGTCGCTGAGCGTCGTCAACTGGCCGAGCGCGTCGGGCTTGTCGGCCATCAGCACCGCCGCGCGGCCCGTGGCGAACTGCTCATTGACCTCATGCACGCCGAGGAATTTCACCTTGATGTCATTGAGCGAAATCGTGGACATCGCCTCGTGCTCCTCGCCGTCGGGGCCCATGACTTTCGTCTTGGGGACAAAGGCGTTCGTCTGCCTGGCGTAGCCCGCGTCCACATGGATGCGCCCGGTGGTGGTGTCGGTCGAGGCGTCGATGCCAAAGGAGGTTTTTTGGTGGAAGACGAGGTGGCTGGGATTGGCGCAGCCGCCCACGAGGATGGCCAGCCCGGCGAGCCAGGCGAGGGGATGAGGATGGGTTTTCATGGATGGGTGGTGAGAGCGAGCGCCGGCTCCGGCTCGGTGAGCAGCGCGAGGACGGTGCGCTCAGGATGCGGGCGCAGGTAGAAAAACGATCCGCGCCGCGACTCATCAGCGCGCGCCACAAAGCTGAAGCTTTGATCCACGTAGCCCGCATGCAGCATCGTCCGGCCGGCCACGGTCTGAAACTCCAGCCCGGTTTCCTGCGTTCCGAGAAAAAAGGGCAACTCGTCCCGCAGCGGCGCCCAGCCCCAGTGCATCGTCTCTCCCACCGGCCGCGTGTCGCCGGCGAGCCGCGGATAAATGTAGGTGGCCCGGCGATAGCCCAGGCTCAGCCCGCCATCGTGAGGGGTGGGCCGGAGCAGCGCGCCAAAGCCGTACACTTCCACCACCTCCGCGGTCGGCGTGAGCGTCTGCCGCGTGGCGAGCGTGCCCACGCGACCGCACGCGCAGCCCGCGAAGAGGACGCATGCAAAGAGGGCAGCGCAGCGGAGGAGGCGGGTCATTTTCCGTGAGATGACGCACGGCGGGTTGCGGCGGGCCTGCGTGGTCCGTGCGGCGATGCTGAGGATTTTCGCTTTGATGCTCATCTCTCACGTCTGATTCTCGAGGCTGACCCGGGGAGGGAATCCGCACCGCTGATATGAAAGTCCCCCGGCGATGGCAATTGGAAACGACGGTGCGCGGCGGGGTGAGGCGTGAAAAACCGCATCCGTGCTTGCGGCGCGGGGCACGCGCTGTTTGAAAATCGCGCACCGCATGGAACTCACACCCGATAGACCGCTCGCCGGACTGCTCGCACCGCTCTTCGCGCTTCGCGGAAAAGACGATCTCGGCGTGGGTGATGTCGGGGCGCTGCGGGAGTTCGTGGAGTGGGCTGCGGCGCAGGGCTTCACGGTGGTGCAACTGCTGCCGGTCAATGAAACCGGCAACGACAACTCGCCGTACAACGCGATCTCGTCCGTGGCGATCGAGCCGACCACGATCGAGATCACGCCCGCGGCGGTGCCGGATCTGAGCGCGGAGGAGATCGCGGAGATCACGCGTGGTATCGACCTCGGCGTGCTCCGCGCGGGGCCGGTGGCCTATCCGCTGGTGAAAGCGCTGCGCGAGAAACTGCTGGCGCGCGGCTTCGAAAATTTCCTCGCGCGGACATGGCGAAGCCACGGTGTGCGGCTGCGGCGCTACCGGAAATTCTGCCGCGCCGAGGCGGCCTGGCTGGAGGATTACGCGCTCTTCCGCGTGCTCGTGGAGGAGAATGGCGGGAGCGAGTGCTGGAATCTGTGGCCCGGCGAGCAGCGGGGCGCCGCGGGTGCGCGGCGCTGGCTGGCGGCCCAGCCGGCGGCGAAGCGGCGGCAGATCGGCCAGCGCCTGCACTTTCGCAAATACGTGCAGTGGCTGGCGTGGGAGCAGTGGGCGGCGGTGAAAAAGCACGCGGACAAAATGGGCGTGGCGCTCATGGGCGACATCCCGTTTGGCGTCAGCTACTACAGCGCGGATGTGTGGGCGCAGCCGGAGATTTTCGACCATGTGTGGAGCGGCGGCTGCCCGCCGGAGCGTGTCTTTGCGGCGGACCCTTTCACCTGCAAGTGGGGGCAGAACTGGGGCATCCCGCTCTACCTCTGGGACGCGCTGCGGGCGCGCGATTTCGACTGGTGGCGCCAGCGCGTGCGGAATGTGCGCGCGTGCTTCCACCTCTTCCGCATCGATCACATCCTCGGCTTTTTCCGCATCTACG
>JANOBH010000601.1:0-5093 GCA_031411535.1 Chthoniobacter sp.
CCCATTTCCCGCGCGACGCCTGGGCGCTGGCGCGTTACGACGGCACGTCGCTCTACGAACACGACGATCCTCGCCAAGGTTCGCACCAGGATTGGGGCACGCTCATTTTCAACTTCGGGCGCCACGAAGTCCGCAATTTCCTGATCGCCAACGCCCTCTTCTGGTGCGAGCGCTTCCACATTGATGGCCTGCGCGTCGATGCTGTCGCGTCGATGCTTTACCTTGATTACTCACGCAAGGCCGACGAGTGGGTGCCAAACAAATACGGCGGCCGCGAAAACCTCGACGCCATCTACTTCCTGAAACGCTTCAACGAAGTCTGTTACGAGCGCTTTCCCGGCATCGTCACCATCGCGGAGGAAAGCACCGCGTGGCCCGGCGTCTCGCGCCCCACCTATCTCGGCGGCCTCGGCTTTGGCCTGAAATGGAACATGGGCTGGATGCACGACTTTCTCAGCTACATGCAGAAGGAGCCCATCCATCGCCGCTTTCATCAGGGCGAGATCACCTTCTCGCTCATCTACGCGTTTCACGAGCATTTCGTCCTCGTGCTCAGCCACGACGAGGTCGTGCATGGAAAGGGCGCGCTCCTCGACAAGATGCCCGGCGACGTGTGGCAGAAATTCGCGAACCTCCGCATGTTTTACGCGTGGATGTATGCGCACCCCGGCAAGAAGCTGCTCTTCATGGGCGGTGAATTCGGCCAGTGGCGCGAGTGGAATCACAACCAGTCCCTCGACTGGCACCTCTGCGAACGCCCCGAGCACGAGGGACTCAAGCGCCTCGTCCAGCATCTGAACTGGGTCTATAAAAACGAGCCCGCCCTCTTCGATCAGGACGACACATACGCCGGATTCGAGTGGATCGATTTTCACGACAGCGACAACTCGGTCATCGCCTTCATGCGCAAGTCCCGCACCGGCGACACCATCGCGTTTGTCATCAATGCCACGCCCGTCGTCCGCGAGGCCTACCGGGTCGGCGTGAATAGCGACGGCTGGTGGGAAGAGATCATCAACACCGATTCCGAGACTTACGGCGGCAGCAATGTCGGCAATTTCGGCGGTCAGAACGCCGCGCAGGAACCGTGGCAGGGGCAGTCCCATTCGCTCCTCCTGCGTCTCCCCCCGCTGGCGGTCGTCGGGCTCAAACGCCACGCTCCGGCCGCGGTAAATCAGGCCATTTCAGAAAAATGAAATTGACCTACCCGCCGCCATGTCGCCACATGCGCAAAGTCAATTAAGCGCGGTGCCGGAGCGTACACTAAACTGGCCAAAAACCGGTTGCGCTTTGAACCACGACTCTTACGTTCAGGAAAAGTTTATCCACCCACAAATGCACATGAAACATTCGAAAATTGCAGCCTTCACACTGATTGAACTGCTCGTCGTGATCTCGATCATCGCCATCCTTGCAGGCATCGCCCTGCCGGTCTTCGGCGAAGTGAAAGTCCGCGGCGACCAGACCAAAGCCCTCTCCAACGCCAAGCAGGTCGGCACGGCGTGCAAAATCTACGCGGTGGACTACAGCGGCTACTATCCGCAGTACACCGACCTGGCCGCCAAGACCGTGGCCACCGTCAGCACCAAATCTAACGACATTCTTGCGACATTGGTGCCGGATTACCTCCCGGAAAAGTCGATCTTCGCGATTCCGAAGTCGAAGTATTGCAAGAACGCCGGTTCCGCCAACGCCACGACCGCCGCTAACCTCAATAAGCTTGGCGCGGGCGAGAATGAGTGGGCTTACGTCTGCGGCCTGACCGATACCTCCTACGCACGCTGGCCGCTCCTCGCCGACGGCTTCAAGGAAGGCGGCACCACCTATTCCGCCAATGAGGCCGATTACGGTGGCATCTGGAAAGGCAAGAAAGCGGTCGTCATTCGCTGCGACGGCAGCGGCAACGTCGAGACGCTGAAAAAGTCCGACCGTACCGTGAAGCGCAATCCCGATGAACCTGACGCCACCGCGAAGGATGCCTTCCAGCCCGGCCCGAGTGACACACCGGTGTGGTTCGACGGAACCAACGTGTTCGTCACCCATCCGATGCCGGCGACGTAACAGCGGGCATTCGTTCAAATCTCAAAGCGGGCTCCGGTCATCCGGAGTCCGCTTTTTTTGTGTCCACGATCCGGCTGGGCGTCCGCGCCCACTCGCCTCCCACCTTTCCCCGTATCGGGATCAACCGCCCACCTTCGATTCAATCTCGCCGTCCGTGACACGCGTCACCAACCGCATTCCAAGCCGCGCTTCCTTGACGGAGTTGATAACAGTACCGTCGGCCTTCATGGTGATGCTGTAGCCGCGCGCCAGCGTCGCTTCCGGTGCCAGCAGGCGGAGCATTCCAGCCAACCGGTCAAAGCGGGCTTTCTGCTCTTTGAGGCTTTGCTCAAAACGCCGGTCAAACTCCCGGCGCCTCGCATCGAAAACCTGGCGGCGCATGGCCAGCAACTGATCCGGGCGGTGCTGCCGAAGCGCAGCCAGCAGCGCAGCCAGCCGGTGCCGCGCGTCGGTGATGCCATCGCGCGCAATCCGGCCGAGTGCCTCCTCCGCGAGGTCCGTGCGCTGCCTCGCTTCGCCCAACCGCATTTCCGGCTCCCGGAAAAATGCGCTTCGCGCCAGAAAATCCACCCGGCTTCGATGCGCCGCCAGCGCCGCGATCATTTGCCGCCGCGCCTGCACCAGCAATTGCCCGATCCGGCGCGAGAGTTCCGCCCCATCCGGCGCGATCAACTCCGCCGCCGCGCTCGGCGTGGGCGCGCGCAAATCCGCGGCGAAATCCGCGATCGTGAAATCAATCTCGTGCCCCACCGCCGAGACCACCGGGATCGCGGACGCCGCGATCGCCCGCGCCACCACCTCCTCATTGAAACCCCACAAGTCCTCCACGCTTCCCCCGCCCCGTGCCACCACGATCACATCGACCAGCCTCATTCCGCCATCGCTGATCCGGTTCAGCGCCGCCACACCCGCGGCAATCTCCTCCGCACAACCCTCGCCCTGCACCCGCGCGGGACAAACAATCACGCGCATCCACGGAGCCCGGCGCGAGAGAATGTTCAGCATGTCCCGCAGCGCAGCACCCGTCGGCGAAGTCACGATTCCGATCGTCGCGGGAAATTCCGGCAGCCCTCGCTTCCGCTCCAGGTCGAACAATCCCTCCGCATCCAGCCTCCGTTTCAGCGCCTCAAGCTTGGCCTGCAGCAGCCCCGCCCCGCCCGCCTGCACCACCTGCACGCTGAGCTGATACTGCCCTCGCGCCTCATACACCGTCATCGCACCGCGCACCTGCACCTGCATCCCGTCCGCCAGCGCCACCTGCTTCAGCCGCAGGCCGCCGCGCGCAAACCACACGCACGGGAGCTGTGCCTGGGCGTCCTTGAGCGTGAAATACTGATGGCCGCTCGCCTGCTTCCGGTAGTTGCTCACCTCACCCTCCACCCACACCGTCCCGATCTCGTCCTCCAAAACCGCGCGCACCGACCGCGTGATCTCGCTCACGGAAAAAACGCGCGGCTCCCCGCGCGGCGGTTCTGGCATTCCAAAAAGATCGGCGGTCATTTGTCTGTCCACGAAACACACGAAGGGCACGAAAAGCAGCAATTTGTTTCGTGTCCTTTCGTGTCTTTCGTGGACCTCATCATCCGCCGCGATACGCCCGCGCTAGCAGCGTCACCGGATGCACGATCTCCAGCGCCAGCCCGCGCGCGCGCGCTCCGCCCTCAAGCTGCACATTGCATCCAGGATTCGCCGACGCCACGACCGCCGCCCCGGTCCGTTCGATGTTCGCCAGCTTCCGGGCGAGCAGTTTCCGCGACATCTCCGGCTGCGTGATATTGTAAATCCCGGCGCTCCCGCAGCACCACGCCGACTCCGGCATCTCGGTCAGCCGCAGCCCCGGAACCTGCTCCAGCACTTGCCGCGGAGCCCGCGTGATCTTCTGCCCGTGACAAAGATGACACGCCTCGTGATAGGTCACCGGAAGCTGAGTGTCGCCGCCGGGGTTGGGGGGCGTGATCCCGATTTCCACCAGCCACTCATGCACATCCCTCACCTTCGCCGACCACACCTTTGCCCGCGCCGCATAGCGCGGGTCGTCGGCGAGAATCTGGTCGTAGTTCTTCAGATGCGAGCCGCACCCCGCCGCATTCGTGATGATCGCATCCACCGCCTCCAGATCGAATGCGTCAATGTTCCGCCGCGCCATCGCCCGCGCGAGTTCCAGTTCGCCATTGTGCGCGTGGAGCGAGCCGCAGCAGTGCTGCGCCGCGGGCGTCACGACTTCGCACCCATTTGCGAGCAGCACGTCCACGGTGTCGCGGTTCACCTGCGGATACACCAGGTCCTGCACGCAGCCCGTCAGCATCCCCACGCGATGCCGCGGCTCCGCCGGCGATTCCACCGCGCCAATCAGCGCATCCGAAAAGTCCCGCTGCACCCTCGGCGTGAGCGGCTCCAGTTCCCGCAGATCCCTCGGCAGCAGCTCCGTCAGCCTCAGCTTTCGCACCAGCCACTCCACACCGCTCGCCTGATACCAGCGAAGCAGCCGGCCCAACGCCCGCAAGACCCGCGGCCTCGCGAAGACAAAGCGCAGCGCCAGCGCGCGGACGAATCTCCGCCGCCGGGTCTGGAGAACGCCCGCCTGCTCGATGTCCGCGCGCGCCTCCTCAAACATCCGCGCATAATCCACTCCCGCCGGACACGCCGTCTCGCACGCGAGACAGCCGAGGCAGAAATACATCTCTTCGCCAAACGTCCGCGTCACCTCCAGCCGCCCGTCGGCGATGCTGCGCATGAGCGCGATGCGCCCGCGCGGGCTGTTCCGCTCCAGCTTGGTCTCGTCATACGTCGGGCACGTCGGCAGGCACATCCCGCAGTGCATGCACTGCTGGAGGATCGAGTAGTCGAGATGCGCGAGATGCAAAGGCCGCGCTCCCGCCGGAAGTGGCGCGCTCTCAGTCAAAGATTTTCCCAGGGTTCAGGATTCCGTGCGGGTCCAGCGCCCGCTTGAGCTGCCGCATCAGCCCGAGACTGGCGTCACCGATTGCCGCCGGCAGAAAGCTCTTCTTCGCGAGGCCGACCCCGTGCTCGCC
>JANOBH010000602.1:0-2195 GCA_031411535.1 Chthoniobacter sp.
GAAGCGCGAGCCGAGCGGGATATTCTCCTGCAGCACGGCTTCCTCCGCGGCGGGCGCCATCGCCTCGTAGAGTTCCTTGTAGCGGCGGCCCGACTTCGAGTCGTCGCCCGCGGACGGCAGAAACTGGGAAAGCGATTCGCCCTCACCGAGCCCTCCCGTGAGCTGCTTCGCCAGCGCTTCCTTGCCGGGATCATTGCGCTCCTTTCCAAATGGAGAATCCGTCGTGCCCGTGTCGCGCTCGCTGCCCGGCTGCCCGCTGGGCATCCGCGGATCGCCCGCGCCGGGTTCGCCGTCCTTGTTTCCGGGAGCGAAGGACTGCATCGCCACGAGGCCCTGCGTCTTCGCGTCGCCCGGCTTCGGCTCGCCGCCCGGCTTTCCGTCGCCCTCCCCGTATTTCATGTTTTGCAAAGCGGCGAGCAGTTGCTGGAGCGTCTGCGCCTTCTGCTGTCCGCCTTGGTTCTGCTGGCTGCGCTGGCCACGGGGAAGCTGCTTGAGCAGTTGCGCGAGCTGCTTCATCGCCTCGCTGGAAAGCCCGCCCTTCTCCGCCTGCGCCCGCTGCATCTCCTGCGCGAGTTTTTGCATCGCCTCGGAAAGCTGCTTCTGCTCCGCGAGCCGCTTCAGCGCCTGCTCCAGCGCCTGCTGGATCTGCTGCTCCGTGCGCTCGTCCTTGGCCTGCGCGAGCTGCTTCATCGCCTTCTCCAGCTCCTCGGCGGCCTTGGCGGGATCGCCGGCCTCCATCGCCTTCGCCGCCTCCTTGGTCGCCTCGTTTTCCGCGAGCGCCTTGGCGAGTTCCTTCATTTCCCCGGGCGAAACGGCCGGCGCTTTCTGCAACTCCTGGACCATCTGCTCCAGCGCGGAGAGTTCGCGCAGCGCGGACTTCGCCGCGTCCGCCGGATTCGTCGCATTCGCGCGCAACTGCTCGGCGCTGCGTTTCAAATGCTCCGCCAGCTTTTCCAGCTCCTCCGCCTTCGTCTCCTCGTTTGCCTTCGCCGTCTGCCGCGCGAGTTCCTCCAGTTTTTTGGCCGTGTCTTC
Source organism: Chthoniobacter sp. (assembly GCA_031411535.1). Taxonomy (GTDB): domain Bacteria; phylum Verrucomicrobiota; class Verrucomicrobiia; order Chthoniobacterales; family Chthoniobacteraceae; genus Chthoniobacter. The sequence goes on from JANOBH010000602.1 coordinate 1,033, forward strand.
GACCTCCGATTGCGCCGCGAGCGTATCCGCGAACCGCACCTCCGCTGCCGTGCGCGCCTCCCACTCCAGCATCGCCAGCGTCACCGCCGGCACGAGCAGCCATGCGGCCTGCCGAGGCACGCGCGGGCGGATCAGCCGGCTGAAATCCGCGCCGCGTGCAAACGCGGAGCATTCGGCGAGCGCCATCGCGTGCATCCCGGTCGCGCCATCGCATTCGGAAAACTTCAGCGCCGTCAGCAAGCGGTCGCGCGTTCCGCCTCGCAGGTCGAGGAGCGCGGCGACGGCCGGCAGTGTCTTCCGCTGCGCCAAGGCAGCGAGCAGCGCGATCACGGGAACCGCCGCGCCGATGAGAAGCACCGCATTTGGGTCAAGGGGGAGCCGCCCGAGCAGCCAGCGATTCACGGCGGCCATCACCACCAGCGCGGCCGCCGCGAGGAGCGCGCATTTCACCAGTGCCGTGAGGAATGCCTGCACCGTCAGCCGCCGCCGCGCGGCGCGCAGGATTCGCAGGACGTCATGGATCGGCGCGGTTTTCAAAGCCGCGCGGAAACTAGCGGACCTTTCGTGTTTCCGCCACTCGCACGCGCGGGGGCTACGCGGCCACCGGGAGCGTGAGCAGATCGGCGCGCGGATCGCGCTTTCCGGCGCAGCGCGGGGAGCCGATGCAGGCCCAGGCGGACGCGCCGCTGGAGCGGTTCATGCGGATCGCCATCGCCCCGCGGCAGATGGGGCATTCGGGGTCGAAGATGCGCGCCTGCGCCGCGAAGTCGTCGATCCAGCCCGCCACCGCAAAGAAGTTTTCCTCCGGCCGCCGCACGGCTTCGATCCGCTGGCTGAGGCCCTGGCGGTCGATGAGGTCGATGGACTTGCCGTCCGCGAATTCCCGCGCGTCGCGCGAGAAGCTGCCGGTGGTGACCATGACGCCGCGGGGAGCGGCGGTCGATGCCATGAGGCCATAGAATTCACGCACCTCTTTCTCGGTGATGCGCGCCATTTTCCAGTCCCTGGTGTGCACCGGGATGCTCTCGCCGTCGCGGCGCAGCATGAGATCCGAGTCGAGCGCTGCGGACAGCTCGATGGTGTAGCCCTGACGCCGGAAGATCTCGCCGAGCAGCAGCTCGATCTGATCGCCGCGCAGCGAATCCAGATCGGCGGTGTCGAGT
>JANOBH010000603.1:0-3451 GCA_031411535.1 Chthoniobacter sp.
GCCGATCATCACGAGCATCGGGCGCCACCCCGCGCTGAAGACCTTGCCCGTGTCGAAGCCCGGCGTCCGCATCCGGCTTTCGATCGGTCCGGTGACGAGATACATGCCGTTGGGAAACCAGATCATCGGGTTCGAGCGGTAGCGGCTCTTATCGATGTTTGCCGTGATGGCCGCCGCGATCGCCGCCGTGTCATCGGTCACGCCGTCGCCTTTCGCGCCGTAATCTTTTACATTCACCACGCCCGAGTCCTTGGGCGGAACAAAGGTCCACTCGGCAATCGGCACCGCGGGAAGGGCGGAGGTGGATAGGAGGAAAAGCAGCGTGAGTCTTTGGGTGAAGGTGCCTGAGATCATTGAAGTTCTATTCCAACGTGTTGGATCGCTCATCGAAGCTCCCGAATTTTCAGGCTGCGGAAAGCCACCTCCTCGCCGTGATCCTGCAATGCGAGCGGAGTGACGATCTTCACGCCAAAGCCAGGCACCACGTGATATTTGCTCTTCGCGAGCGCTTCGCGATACGCCGCGCTGTCGAGATCGCACTCGGCGCTTTTCGCGCCGTTGAGCCAGTGCTCGACGTGATTTCCGCGCACGATGATTCGGCCTTCGTTCCACTCCCCGACCGGCTTCAGCGTCTTCTGCGGCGCGGCGAAAAGATCGTAGAGCGCGCCGGCCATGTGCGTCGGGCCGCGCTTGCCGTCGGGATGCTTTTCGTCGTCGAGCACCTGGTATTCAAAACCGACCGGGCTCTTACCGGTGTCGCCTTTGTAAAGCGGCGCCGTCGGCGCGCGGTTCTCATCGACGAAATAGTGAATGCCTGAGTTTCCCGCCGGCGAGATGCGCCACTCGAAGCTGAACTCGAAATCACCGAATTTTCCATTGGTGACGAGATCGCCGCCGCTGCCGTTCGGGCGTCCGTTGGTCTTCGGACAAACCAGCGCGCCGTCGGCGATTTTCCAGCCGCCGTGCGCGTCGCCCTTTTGCTGAAACAGGTGCCAGCCCCCAAAGGTGCGCCCATCGAAGAGGAGCGTCCAGCCGGCGGATCGTTCCTCTGCGGTAAGGGCGTTGGGCTCGGCGGCGAAAGCGCCCAGGCCGAAGGTGAAGAAGCTGAGGGTGATCGCAGCGATGCGGTGGGATGTTTTCATGATCTATTCGAGATGAGGCCGAATGAGCAACGCGCGGAATTCGTAGGCTGCGCGGCTTGGGTGCAATTGATCGGCGATGAAGAAATTTGGTTTCGGCCGCCCATCTTCGCCGAGGGTCGATGCCCATAGATCGACGAACGCGACGGCTTTTTGCGTCGCGCACCATTCGCGGATGAGCGCATTCGCTCGCTGTTGCGCGTCGCGGATTTCCCAGCGCTTCGGGCTCGGATTGATGCCGAGATAGACGATGCGCACGTCCGGCAGCGGCCCCCAGACCTTCTTCACGAAAGCCTGGAAATCGCCCAATACCTGTTCCGGCGTCTTGCCGGCGACGAGGTCATTGCTGCCGGGTTGCAGCGCGATGACGCGCGGCTTCAGCGGGATGAGGATGCGGTCCGCGTAGTCGATCAACTCCGAGGTGTAGCTGCCGCCGAACCCGCGATTGATCACCGGCAGGCCGGCAAAATCCGCCGCGAGATCTTTCCACAGCCGGATGCCCGACGCGCCCGTGAACACGATGCCGCCCGGCGGCGACGGATGCGCGCGCTCTGCGGCTTCAAATGCTGCGATCTCCTTTTCGAAACGCGGTGCGGCGCCTTTTGGCTCCTGCGCCACGAGGTGAAAGGAATTCAGAGCGATGGCGGCGGCGAGCGCTGCGGCGAAGGTGCAGATGAGGTTTTTCATCAGTGGCAGTGGCGATCCGCGGAGATTTTGAGAAAACGCAGCGCGCATGTTCTCATGGCGCGACGAGCTGAATGTGCAGGATCGAAAGTGTGTCGCCGATGTCGATGCGAATCGTTTTGTCCTCGGCGAGTTGCGGCTTCGACACGGCCATTTCACCCGCCGCGTTCAGCGTGTGGAGCGTCGCGGCGCGCATCGGTGCGCAGGAAAAAGTCACGGGGCTCGTGGCTGGCGCGAGGTCGCGTTTTTTGTCCACGTCCCAGCTCGGCACCTCGCGCCAGAGCAGCAGGCAAAAGGCGCCGTCGCTTTTGCGGAGCAGGAGCTGGCGCATGTCACCGGGCGCATTTTCCAACGCGAAGTCCAGCGATGCGGACGCGGCGTTGCCGTCGTCGCGGAGCAGGGCGATGGGATTTTTCAGCGCGACAAAAGCCGGGCGCTCGCTGAGATCATCGCGCAGCAGGCCCCACTCGTTGCCGAGCAGCTCGTATTGATACGACCGGAAATAGCCGCGCCGGAAAAACTCCGCGAACATGCGCGGCAGATACTTCGCCTGCGCTTGCTCGGAGATGCGGTCGCCACCGCCGGGCTGGTAGCCGCACTCGGTGCTCATCACGGGCTTGCCGCTCGGGCTCTGCCGCGGGGCGAGATATTTCAGCGCCCAATCAATGCTGCCGTAGCCGTTCGCGCCCCAGCCGGGCGTGCCGGGATGGCGGGTCGATTGGTAATGGTGCAGGCAGGTGAAATCGATCCACGCATCGAGGTCGCCGACTTTTTTGTAAGCCTCCTCGCTCGTCAACGAAGGGCCAATCACCGGCAGCGCGCGGAGCGCCGGATCGGCTTTCACTTTCTCGAAAACGAGCTGGTGATAACGGCGGAGCGTGGCCGGCCAGTCGGGGTCGCGTTTGTCGCTGTGAAGGTCGTATTCGTTCGGCCCCTCGATCGCCGACGTCGCCGCGAGCGCGCGCTCGCGGATGTCGCGCAGCTCCTCGTCGATCGCCTCCGGCTTGAGCGGCGAGAGCCATTCCTTTTCGCCACCCACGCGGCGGCCGGTGATCCAAGTCGTCTTGATCCCGTGCGCCGTAAAAAAATCCATCGCGAAGGCGCACGCCCGCGGCTGCGCGCCGTCGCGCAGATGGCGCACGCCGAGCTCGCCGAGCTTTGCTGTCACCGCGTCGTGGTGCCGCTCGTAAAGCCCGTGCGCGTGGACATTCACGCCGATGGAATCAACGAAGCGCGATGCGGGCTGAGCGGCGACGGGATCGGCGTGGAGTGGAAGCGTCGCGGTGAGCGCGAGCGCGGTGCAGAGGAGCTGGGCGTGGATGGTTGATGACGGTGGAGGAGCGATGCATCGGAGAGCCATGAGAGCGCGAAAGCGGAATTGCGCCAGTCCGACGTGATGCACATCGTTGCACGCCGATGAAAAAGAGCAGCGCTTCAATGCAGGACGTGGCCCAAGCCGCTGGCGTCCATCGCGCCACGGTCTCGCGCGCCTTGCACAACGATCCGCGCATCGCCACCCGCACACTAAATCGAACGATTATGAGTTTCCTGCACTTACTCATTGTGGCCGTATTCGGCGCGATTAGCGTCACCACGTTCGCCGCCGAAACCGTTGATTTGGTCGTCGG
>JANOBH010000604.1:0-18097 GCA_031411535.1 Chthoniobacter sp.
CGAGGCGCTCCCGCGCCCGGGCTTGGGGACTCGTTCCAAAAGCCCTCAGCGTGGGAACGAGGAGAACCGCACTTTCGGGCGAAACTCCGTTTCGTGGAGGGTGGTGGGACGCGCGGCGGTTACCAGGTCCGAGAGCCGCACGCCGCCCAATTTCATCACCTCCAGTGTTTTCGAGTCGCTGCCCGTCTTCACCTGCGCCCGGTGCTTCGACATACGCATCGAGTCCCTCGCCTTCTTGCCGGCAGTGGGGCTTCATTCGTTCCGGCATCGTCTCCGATTCGGTGAGGATTCTGGTTGTCCGACATCGCCCGAGGCAGCCATCGCCAGTAGAATCGTCACCGATTGATCCGCCGCACGCAGTTTGGAATCCGCAGACTGCCGTAGGGCTGCGTGTCCGGAGCGGGTTTCCGCCACGCGCGGCTAAACCGCGATCGGTGCCTTGATCGACGGGTGCGGGTCGTAGCCGGTGAGCGCGAAGTCTTCGTAGCGGAAGCCGTGGATGTCGCTCACGGCGGGATTCAGCGTCATGGCGGGCAGCGGGCGGAAGTCGCGCGTGAGCTGGAGCCGGGCCTGCTCGATGTGGTTCGCGTAGAGGTGCAGGTCGCCAAAGGTGTGGACGAAATCGCCGGGCGCCAGGCCGCAGACCTGCGCGGCCATCATGGTGAGCAGCGCGTAGCTGGCGATATTGAAAGGGACGCCGAGGAAGAGATCCGCGCTGCGCTGGTAGAGCTGGCAGCTCAGCCGCCCGTCGAGGACGAAGAACTGAAACAGCGCGTGACACGGCGGCAGCGCCATCTGCGGGATTTCGCCGGGATTCCATGCGCTGACGATGAGTCGGCGGGAGTCCGGGTTCTTTTTGATCTGCGAAATCACGTCGTCGATCTGGTGGATCGAGCGCCCGTCGGCGGTGCGCCAGTCGCACCACTGCGCGCCGTACACGCGGCCGAGATCGCCCGTTTCCTTGTCCGCCCACTCGTCCCAGATCGTCACGCCGTTTTCGCGCAGGTAGCGCACGTTCGTTTCGCCCGCGAGGAACCACAGCAACTCGTGGATGATGGACTTAAGATGCAGCTTCTTCGTGGTGAGCAGCGGAAAGCCCGCGCCGAGATCGAAGCGCGCCTGCGCGCCAAAGACGGAGTAGGTGCCCGTGCCGGTCCGGTCGGGCTTGAAGCTGCCGTGGTCGAGGACCAGGCGGAGGAGATCGTGGTAGGCGCGCATCGGGCCGCGGAGCATGCCGGAGGCGGGAGCCGCGAGGCAAGCGGCGGAATGCCTTTCAGCCCGGCGTGTACATTTCTACTGGCGGCGCCTGCTAAAACATCTCAGTTTCCCGGCTCACTTCGCCATGCCTTCCGGTCCCGATCCCCAAAATCTGCCTCCGCAGCCCGGCCCGCGCCCACAGCCGCCGGGCCCGCGTCCACAGGCACCCGGCGCGCAGCCGCAGCCTCCCGGCCAGCCCGCGCCCGCGCAGCCTCCGGGGGCACGCCCTCCTCAGCCTCCCGCCCAGCGACGCCAGGCCCGGCAGCCAGTCCCGCCGCCAAAGCGCCGCCACCGCCACGGCAATGCCACCCGCGCCCGCATCGGCCTCGTCGTCGTTTTCCTGCTCCTTGGTGTCGTCGAATTCCTTTTCGTCCTCGGCGTCCCGCCCGAATGGAAGCGCGTCCTCATCCCGTCCATCATCGTCTCCTCCCTCTGGACGACCGCCCTGCTCATCGCCCTCGCCTTCCGCCACGCGTGGGCGCGACTCATCCTCCTCGGCATCTTCGCGCTCGTGGCCGTCGCCGCGCTCGTCCTGATCCCCATGGCCTTTGAGAATCCCACGCTCCTCACACCGCTGCTCGCCTCGCTCCTCGTCTCAGCCGGCGGCTTCGCCTGGCTCTTTTACTCCCGCGACATCCATCGCCTGACCAGCCGCGACCGCGAGTAGCCGCCGCCGGCCTTTCCCGATTTCCGGCGCGGGGATTTATGCTATGTCCTCCCCGCCCATGGAAAAGACGGACCCTCATCTCAAAGACACCCAGAGCGAACCCGACGACCGCCAGATCGCCATCGACCGCGTCGGCGTGCGCGCGCTGCGCTACCCGATGCAGGTCCGCGACAAGGCGCGCGAGGTGCAGCACACCATCGCCACCGCCGCGCTGACCGTCGATCTCCCGCACCATTTCAAAGGCACGCACATGAGCCGCTTCGTGGAGGTGCTCAATGAGTTCGGCCCCGAGCTGCACGTCGATAACATCCGCACCATCCTCCACGAACTCACTGTCCGCCTCGATTCCGAGTGCGCGCACGTGGATTTCGAGTTCCCGTTTTTCCTCGCGAAAGCAGCCCCGGTCACCGGCGCGGTCGGCATGATGGACTACACCGCCCGCTTTGCCGCCACGCTGGAAAAGGGCGTCGTCGATTTCGTCGTCACCGCCATCGTCCCTGTCACCACGCTCTGCCCGTGCTCAAAGGCGATCAGCGCGCACGGCGCGCACAATCAGCGCGGGCAGGTCACTTTTTCCATCCGCTTCACCAAGCCCGTCTGGATCGAGGACATGATCCGGCTCGTGGAGGACAGCGCATCCAGCCAGCTCTACAGCCTGCTCAAGCGCCCGGACGAAAAGGCCGTCACCGAGCGCGCGTACGAGAATCCCGTATTCGTCGAGGACCTCGTCCGGAACATCGCCGCCCGCGCCAACCGCGAGCCGGACATCACCTGGTACCGGATCGAGGCGGAGAATTTCGAGTCAATCCACAATCACAACGCCTACGCACTGATCGAGCGCGCGGTGTAGGGTGCGGCCATGCTTTACCGCACCCTCGCCGTCCTCGTGGTCGCCTTTTGGCTGACCATGATCGGCCTGCTCGTGCGCAAGGAATCCGACTCCGCCGGCTCCGTGCTGCGCGAGGTCCCCGTCGGCCACGTCGTCAAACTTCTGCTCATGCACGAGCAGCGCTCCGATCTCAATATCCACAACGACAAGCTCCGCGTCGGCTACGTCCGCATCCACCCGCAAAAGCGCAAGGGCGACCGCGAGCGCGTCATCGAGTTTTCGGGTCACGTGCAGATCATCGTCCCTGGCGTGGAAAGGCAGCGCGTGCAATGGGACGGCGAGCTGGAGCTGGAGAAAACGCTGGCCACCCGCCGCTTCGCCATCGGCCTGACCTTTCGCGACCCCTCGCAGCGCTCCGATCTCGCGTCGCGCGTCGAGGTGGTCGTCGAGCCCGCGAAAAACCTGCTCACCTGGTCGCTGCACAGCCCCGGAATACCCGCCGGCCAGCCCCACTCGTATTCGCTCGATGAAGCCGGCCTGCAAAGCGCGCTCGGGGAGCTGCTCGATCCGGCCGTCATCCCGCTGCTCCAGAAACAGACACGGAGCATGTCGCCTCCTGTCATCAAGGCGCTCCAATCCTCCATGCTCATCCACGGCGAGAGCATCGACACCTACCTCGTCACCATCGAGCAGAGCGGCCAGACCCTCCTGGAGTGCGACATCAGCCAGCTCGGACAGATCCTCCGCGCAAAGACGCTCATCGGCTACACCCTGGCGCCCGACGACCTCATCCCATGAGGAGGCGGTTGGAAGTTGAGAGTTGAGAGCCAAAAGCCGCCCACTAGCCTCCGCGCAGCTTCCCAAAAGAGACGCCCCCCCGCTGGCCAAGGCGCCAGCGCAAACCCCACGCGTCACTCAAAACTCAACCATCAACACTCAACCTCCCGATGATCCGCGCCCGCGCCCTCACAAAGAACTTCGGCTCCCTCTGCGCAGTGGACGGGCTCGATCTGGACATCGCGCCCGGAGAATTCTTCGCCTTCCTCGGCCCGAATGCCGCGGGAAAAACCACGACCATCAAAATGCTCGCCGGCCTGCTCCGCCCGACCTCCGGCACCGTGGAAATCGGCGGCTGCGACCTCCATCGCGAACCCGAGAAGGCCAAGGCCCAGCTCGCCTACGTGCCGGATTTCCCCTTCCTCTACGACAAGCTCACCGCCACCGAGTTCATGCGCTTTGTCGGCGACATCTACAGCATGGAGCGCCGCGCCATCGCCGCGGAGACCGGCGCGCTTTTTGAGAAATTCCACCTCGACGAATACCGCCACGAGCTCACCGAGAATCTGTCGCACGGCACCCGCCAGCGCCTCGTCATCGCCTCCGCCCTGCTCCACGGCCCGCGCGTTTTCATCATCGACGAACCCATGGTCGGCCTCGACCCGATGCACGCCCGCATCGTGAAGCAGGAGTTCCGCGACCGCGCCCACGCCGGCATGACCCTCTTCCTCTCCACCCACCAGCTCAGCGTCGCCGAGGAGATGGCCGACCGCATCGGCATCATCCACCACGGGCGCATGATCGCCCTCGGCACCGTCGCCGAGCTGCGCGCCCGATCCAGCGAGAGCGGCGCCCTCGAGCGCATATTCCTCTCCCTCATCGACCAGGAGGAAGCGCACCGCGCGAATGCAAAATGACAAATGACAAAGGCGGCGCTGCCGCGCTCGTCATTCGCCATACGCGCCCACCCGCGACTTCCATCCCGCCAGCCACTTCTCCTCATGGCGCTCCGGCGGTGCATTGCGCACCCGCCGCGCCAGCACCGCCGCCGCGCTTTCGCCGAATTCCCGCGCCGCACCCGCACCGCTCCCGCGCATCCCTCCGAGCACCTGCAGCAGCCCCCAGCCCTCGCCGCGATACCGCTCGCTCTCCTTCGTCCCCTCCCCCTTGAAATTCACATAGTCGATCAGCGCAAACGTCCCCGCCGCACTCCCCGCAAGCCGCTGGAATTGCCCCCGCACATTCTCCCGCTCCCCCGGCCGCGCCGCATCCAGCATCTTCGGCAGCGCCCGCTCCATCCGCTGCGCGAGAAAGCGCGCCTGCAGATGGATCGTCCCCGCCAGCAGCGTCCGCAGCGCCTTCATCTGCTCCCCTTGGAACGCCGCCTGAAACTCCGCCCGCGTCCCCCACGGGCAAGGATCCCCCGCCTTCAGCCAGGCCGGCAGCTTCGTCCCGCTCTCCTCCAGGAAGCGCATCAGCGGCGGAAAACTCTCGTCAAAAGGCCCGCGCACCCCGCGCGGATACCAGATGAAATGCCCGATCCCCAGCGACGCGAAATCCTCCCCCGCATTCCACGACGTGAGCCCGTCGCGCGTCCCGCCGCACTCATTCTGCCACACCCGCCGCCCGATCGAGTCCAGCTCCCGGTCCGATAGCGCCAGGCCGTGCGCCGCAGCCAGCGTGAGTAAAAGGATGGCGAGAAGTTTCATGCGCAAAAGGGTTCCAATAAGCGGGAGGCGTGGGGCCGGCGGGACTCGAACCCGCAACCAAGCGATTATGAGTCGCCTGCTCTGACCATTGAGCTACAGCCCCGCTGCCGCGCTCGCGCGTCAGGGAGAAACCAATGCGCCAACATCCAGCGCCGACCAAGCCAATTCTCGCCGTGTACGCAAGCGGCATGCAGGAGGAGTGCGCGCATCGTCGTTTCCACCGGACGACAACCGAACGCATCGCGCCTCAGCTTCATCCGCGCACGCGACAGCCACCCGGGTTGCACTCTTCCGTTTACTCCGGGTGATACACGCGCAACTCGGCCTCGTGCCCATCGCGCTCGGGCACGGCGAGGAAGAGAAGGTCGAGTTCCGGGGAGAAGAAGCACGTCCGCGCGCCGGCACGCGTGACGATGCGGGCGGTGCGTTCGTATCGGTCCGCGTCCCGGCCCTGGATTACGTCGATGAATCCTTCGCCACACGACACGTAGAGCCGCTGGCGCTTCGCGTCGAAAAAGAGGTCGTCGGCGTCGCCGGAGATTTCGAGGTCGGTGACGACCCTTCCGCTAGCTGTGTCAAATACGACGAGACGCGCGGGCTTTCGGCAGCCGACGAAAAGCCGCTTTGTTCCTTCGTCGAGCGTCATCGGGAAATTCGCCTGCCATTTCTCCATCGGCCATATCGCCACAATCTTCCGCTCCACGCGATCCACGACGGCTACGTGTCGCCTGCCGGGCACGTTTACAAAAATTCGCGGGCCGTGCGCTTCGAGTTGGAACGACTCCGGGTGCGCCGCGAGAGGAATGCTGTGCAGAAGCTTAGCCGTCGCCGGATCGGTGACACCGAGCGCGCCATCGCCGTAGCCGATGTAGATCAGCTTCGCCGCCGAGTCGAAGCGCACGTTGTCCGCGTCGTCCAGTGCGCCGAGCTGCGTGGCGGGTGCGTTCGTCGCCGCGTCGAACGCGCGAAAGGTGCCGTCGTCGCCGTTGGCGAAATAGAACCGATGCGGTTCCGCGAGCATGAGCGCGCCCGTGGGCTTGCGCAGGTCCGGAACGGTGTGCAGCCGCTTAAAGTCGGCCACATCGAGCACTTCGCCCGTGTTGTTTCCTAGCGCTGCCACGACGAGCCGCCGCGCGGCGACATCGCACGCGAAGTGGTCGAAGCGGCCCCTCACGCCCGGCAGCGGAATGGTGTGAGTCAGCCGCAATTGCTCCACCTCAGCGCCTCGCGCGATCACGCGCGCCGCCAACGAGCTGGCGGCGGTGAAAAGAAAATCGCGGCGCTTCATCTTCACTTCTCCCCGTAGCGGAAATCGTCGAAGAGAGTCACGCTATCCGCCTTCGTCCACACGCCGACCTTTCCAGCATCCTTGAAACTCGCATCGCTGGCCTTAATGACCTTCTTCCCGTCGAAAGTAACAGTGAACTCGCCCCCTTTGAAATCCACGCGCAGCGTGTGCCAGACGCCGGGCGCGACTTTCATCCCGATGCTTTCAAACGCCACGCGGCGCCCGCCGATCGTGTGATAGATCGCCACGTTATCTTCGAGCGCGTTGGCCCGCGCGATGTAGTAGTTGTCGGCGTCCTTCGCGCGCCAGACGACTCCGCCGGCCTGGTCTTCCTTGCCGCCGACCGCCTTGAATTTCACCTCCACGAATCCGTCCTTGAGCGCCGTGTCATTCTTCAGCGCCACCGGAAACTGTGCCTCGCCACGCTGCGCGAGCACATGCGGTTTGCTCGGCGCGTTGCCGTCTTTCTCGATGCTCCATTTCGCCGAGCCGTCGCCGGTCTGCGTGCCCGTCCACTTCCCGTCCCAGTGCCCCGGCAGCGGGCCGGGCTTGGCGTCGTCGAAGTTGTCGGCACCTGCGTGTGCGGTCACGGCGAGAGCGAGGAAGACGAGCGTTTTCATTTGGCTTCGAGCGTGGTGAGTGCGGCCTTGAGCGACTGGGCGAGAGTCAACGCCGGGCCGCGGCCCCAGTAGTGGAGAAAAATGTAGCGCGGCTCTTCCATCGCCATGTGATGATGGATGGCGACGACGTTCACGCCCGATTTTCGCAGCGATTTCAGGACACCCTGCAACTCTCCGGGCAGCACGCAGAAGTCGCCGTCCACAAGCGCGTCATCGTCGGTGCCGGCGAACGCAGCCCACGTATTCACGCCCATTTCCTTCCCCACGGTGCAGCCGCACGGCATCTTCGCGCTGCGTCCAAAGACGAACTTTGCCATGCCGTCTTTCGACTGACCTTTTCCGCCAAGCGTGCTTTCAAGCGGCGCGGTCGTGATGCTGCTCGCGACCGCAAGCGGCTTTCCAAATGTCTTCGCCGGCTCGGGGGCTGTCGCACGCACGGCTTTCACCGCGTCGAGCGCAGCCTTCACCCCCGCCGCGAGTTTCGACGCATCTCCCTCGCCGCCGATGTGCATGAAATAAACCTTCGGCTCGTCGTAGAAAAAGTGGTTGTGCAGCGCGGTGACATCGAGCCCCGCTGCGAGCGCGGCGCTCATCACCGGATTCACCTCGTCCTGCATCAGCACCAGGTCGCCCATCACCATCGCCGGCGCACTCTTCCCCTCGGTGAATGCCGCCCACGACGTGAGCCCCATGAACGGCGGCATCTGCCAGCCATCCACGCTCACCTTCACATCGGCCCGCGGAGCGGTGAGTTTGAAGACGCCCTCCGCTTCATTGAACGCGCCCTTGAGTCCGGCGGCAGCTTCGATTTGCGCCGTGTCGAGCGGCGCGGCCAGCGCGCTCGCCGTGACCGCTAAGAGGATGGGGAGGAGGACAGTGGGAAAGAACGCGGATTTCATGGCTCCGAAACTAGGGCGGCAAACCTCGCGCGAACAGCCGCGACTTCGAAGGAAGAATAGGTGAAGCGGGAGTTTTTCCTTCGGGCAAAGTTCGAAGTATTTCCGAGGCGAATGAAACCGATCGTGCCGGCGGTAAGATCCGTCCGAGACCATCCACGGCTTGCCTGTGGCGCTGAGTCCCTCCATCGAGCGGATCGCCGCCGCCGCCGGCTGCCCGTCGGGCTGCGCGTCGTCGCCATCCGTGATCACCACCTCGCACCACGGGGGCTATCCACCGGTGAGATTTCGGATCTCGCCTTTCGAACCCGCCCCCGTCGGCGAAACCGGCCCAGCGGGACATCGCGAACAAGGAGCGTTTCGGGCTCTATCAGCAGTTACTGGTGAAATGACGCGTCTCCGCCCGCGCGCCGCTGTGAACTTCGCGGAAATGAATGCGATGGCAGTTACGGCAGTGATTTTCTCCAGCCGAGCGCGGCGTCGCTGAGGCGTTTGGCGATGCCGGGCTTTTCGGCGGCGACGTTGCGCGCCTCGTTGCGGTCGGTGGCGAGGTCGTAGAGTTCCGCGCCGGTGCCGTCGGCGTTGACGAGGAGTTTCCAGTCGCCGTCCCGGATGGCGACGTTCGGCGATTTCGCGCCGGGTTCATTCGGATAGCGAAAGGCGCGGCTCCCGCCCGGAGTATCGGCTGGCTGCTTGCGGCCGTATTCCCACAGCAGCGGCTTGGTGCGCGGCTGTTTCCCTCCTTTCCATGCGGCAGACAAATCCTCGCCATCGAACTTCACGCCATCCGGCGCAGGCACACCCACGAGCGCGCGGAGCGTGGGGAAAAAATCGACCGCGTCCACCACCGTCGTGTCGTTCACCGCGACCGGCACGGTGCCGGGCCAGCGGACGATCAGAGGCGTGCGGATGCCGCCTTCGTAAAGGCTCCACTTCATCCCGCGCATCCCGGCGGTGCGCGCCCGCTGAAAGCTCGGCTCGGGGCCGTTGTCGCCTGCGAGGATCACGAGCGTGTTCGCGTCCATTTTCATCTCCCGCAGCGCGTCCAGCAGCCGCCCGATCTCCGAGTCCGTCGCACGCAGCACCGCGCGAAATTTCGCCGTCCCGACTCCGTCTGCCGCGTAGGACAGTTGCTCATCCGACGGCACATGCGGCGTATGCACGTCGTCGAACCACAGGTTCACGAGCCACGGCTGCCCCGCGTTTTTCTTCATGAAAGCGACCGCCTCATCCACCATCCAGCGCGTGCGATCGAAGCGCTTCACCTGCTGCGGCTCGACGGCTTGGGACCAAGGCGCCGTCTTGAGTCCCAGCCCCGCCGCAGGCTCCGGGCTCTCGTAAGTTCCGAGGCCGAGATCGTAGCCATACGCGGCGAACTTCGGCGCATCGTCCACATCCCGTCCGCCGCCGAGATGCCACTTGCCCACATGCGCCGTCGCGTAGCCTGCGGCCTTGAACGCGCGCACGAGCGAAGGCGCCGCCGGATCGAGAAAGTCCGCCTGCCCGCACTCGCGATTGCCCGCGCGCGTCTGCAGGAAACTCGTGATGCGCCACCGCGCCGGAAACTGCCCCGTGATCAGCCCGCACCGCGACGGCGAGCAGATCGGCGACGCCGTGTAGAACTGCGTGAACCGCGTCCCCTCGCCCGCGAGCGCATCCATGCGCGGCGTCGGCACGCCCGCGCCGCCGTTCGCCCCGAGATCGCCCCAACCCATGTCGTCCACGAGGATAAAGAGGACGTTGGGTTTCGCGGGCGCGGCCGCGGCCTGGCTGCCGAGCGCCGAGAGAATCGCGAAACTGAACGCCAGAAACGTGCGAATCATGCGCGTCCTTTTCCTACTGCGCGGCTCCGCTGGCGATGCTGCGGGGCGGGACGGTGAGCTGGCCGATGGGCTTCGTGCCGGCAAAAAAGCGGACGGTCTGCGGCTCCGCGGTCGGGTTCCATGCGACGAGCGTGCGCGTCCGCTTGGCGGCGTTCACATACACCATCGAGGTCGGGGTGGTGCCGTGAGCGCTCCAGTCCGCGCGGCCCAGTTCCGCGAGCGCGCTGGCCTGATAGCAGACGTTCGCCATCCATTCGTCGTGCGCGACTTTGTCGCCGGGCTCGGTCCAGAGCTTGTCGATCTCCGCCACCACGCGCGGCGCATCGGCGTGCATGAGAAAGCCAAGGTGATAGCTGCCGAGTTCGCCGCCGAGCGTTTTGATTTCGACCGGCTTCTTCACGTAGCCGGGCTTTTTCGCAGCCTCCTTTTCCTCGAATGCCGCCAGCTCCCGCTCCACGTCGGCGTAGGTCTTTTTGATGAAATCGGGCTGCCGGTCGTAAAACGCGGCGTGCGGCCCCGGCGGAAGCCACTGGATGCCGTAGATCCACGCGGGGCTCGCCGTGAACCACGTCCCCCACACGATGCTGCCGCACCAGATCATCCCGCAGGCCTCATGCTTGTAGTCCTTCGGAAACACGTCGCCGTGCGGGTCGAACCAGTATTCGACATTCGCGCGCGTCTCGAATGTGTAACCCATCACCCCCGCCGCAGTGAGTTCAGCGTCGCCGAGCGCCTCGCCGAGCAGGATCATCCCGGCCCAACTGTTCACGGCCTCGCCGGTCGATTCCTGGTTGTTGCCGTCGGGAAAGCCGTTGCCATCGGCAAAGCTGTGCCCGCGCCAGATGTCGAACGTGCGGAAGCGCGGGAAGCGCGCGTCCTTGCGGTCGTAGTTCGCGTAGTTCTTCGCGATGAGCCGCGCCATTTCGCCATAGCCCGCCGCGAAATCCGGCTGGAGCTGCGAGAGCAGGCCCGCGGCATAGACGAAGTAGCCCTGATGAAAATGCGTGTCGGTGAAATGCTCGGAGCCATACGCGGCGGGGAAGCCGACGAGCGCCTTCCGCCGCGGGTAGTAGCCGAAAAACTGGCCCTTCTCGCCCGGCGTGAAGGTGAGCCAGTTCTCCATCGCGCCGCGCAGTTTGCCGACGATGGCATCGAGCGAAGCGTCCTTCGTCTGCGCCGCGATGAATGCCGCCTGCGCGTATTTCTCGACCTCCTTGCCGCCCCAATACGTGTCACCGCCGAGCTTCTTCGCCGGGTCGGTGAAATGCTTCGCCAGCAGCTCGCTCATCCGCGCGCGGTCAAAGCCCTTCGCCGTCGGCGTGGGCAGATTCGGCAGCATGCCGTTGAACGGATACGCGAGCGTGAACGAGTCGCCCGCGCCGCATTTCATCGTCCCGCGAATCGTTGTGTAAGCCGGCCCGTCGAGCTTCATCGGTGCGGTGTTCTCACGCCAGTGATGCGGCAGGAATCCCTGCAGCACCTGCTTCGGCGCGCCCGGCTTCAGCGGCTCGGCGATGATCTTCCAAGTCGTCGCGATGCTCCCCGCGTTGCGGTCGTAGTTCCACGAGAGCTGCGTGTCGCGCGGCACGGCGAAGGCGTGCTTGTGGAAAAGCGCGATGTCCTTTCCCGACGGCAGCGGACACACGACGAGGAAGGCGGACTTCCCCGCGAACGTCACCGCGATGCCCGCGTCCGTCTGCTCAAACTTCGTCCCGTCCGGCGCGAACACGCCCCAGCTTCTCCCCTCGTAGCTGAGGCCCAGCGCATCGCCCGTCGCCGGCAGCGTCGCCGCCGCGCCCGCGAAATTGAAAAACGTCGCCGCCTTTTTCCCGCGCGATCCCTTCCCCTGCTGACCGCCCAGCGCGATGACCGGCTGCACGCCCGCGAACTCGCACCACACCGCCGGCATCCCCTCGCCCAGCGTCACATCCACAAAGCGCGCATCGCTCTCAAACGACCGGAACGAAACCGTCCAGTCCGACCAGTCCTTCGCCCGCGAATCCACCGGCTTGAAATCCTTCCCCGTCACCACGAGCGGCCACTCCGCGATCGCCCGCACGCCATCGCCGCTGAAAGTCGTCGCGTGGAAAATCTCGATCCCCTCCCCCGTCGCATCCACGCGATGCGGCATCGCCCACAGACCCGTGCCGTATTGTTTGAGCAGCAGGTTTTGAAACCACTTGTTCGACGGGATCGCCCGCCCGTCGTCCTTCACGAGAAAGAGCCGCTGCTTCTCCACCTCCTCCACGACATCCACATTGCGCTTCCTGTCCATCATCAGCCCCGGCGGCGGCGCGGACGCATACGAAGCCTTGCCGACCGCGACCGGCTCCTGCGCAAACGTGGCAAGCGCGAGGGCCCCGAAAAGCGCCAGACGGAATGAAGTGGAGAGAATGGTTGAAGTCATGAGGGGGATGAAGTTGTGGGCGCACATAGCTACCGGGGAAACTGCCCGCCGCCAACCCCGGCACACGCCCCGATCATGGCGAGCGGAAAGAGTGTGAAAGGAGTCGGCAGGACATCTTCGGCGGGTTCCATGCTCTAGACGCAGGAGCGCCTAGCGGTGCGCGCAGGAGCGCTGGGCTCCGAGAATTTTCCAGTCGGAGCCGAGCGCTCCTGCGCGTCCAGGGGGCGCTCCCGCGCCCGATCGGCCCTCTCATTTCACGCCGTCGGAGAGAATCTACCGGAATTCAAAACAGCGTGTCATCCTGAGCGGAGCGGAGGCGGAAAGGCGGGCGCAGCGCAGTCGAAGGACCCCGCGCATTCACGGGCGGTATCGCAGGGTATCGCCGGGGTCCTTCGACTCCGCGCCCAAAGCGGCGCTCCGCTCAGGATGACGGACCTTTTTTTGAGTTCCGGTACACCCTCTGAGAGAAAAGCGCGGGACCGCTTTTCACCGCTCAGCGGTACCGGTGATTTCCGAGAGCAGTTTGAAGAAGCCGCGTTTGCGCTCGCTGCTGATGCCCCAGTTCACGGGCGGCGACTGGTAGCCTTCGTCGGGGCCTTCGCCTTTCATGCGGAAATCGAAGTAGCCCCACGATGCTCCGGCGGCGACGGCCGCGGCGAAGTTATTCTCCGGCTTGTCGAAGTCGAAATGGTCATCCTCGTTGAAGACGATCGGCTTCGGCGTGTAGTCGGCGACGGCGCGTGTCTTTCGCACCATCTCGCCGATGCGCGCGGGGTCTTTCACGCCGTTGCCGTGGAGCAGGAGGAAGTCGGACGCGCGCACCACGTTCTCGCCGGGAATGCCGCCGCCGCCGTAGCTCGTGCCGGCTGGCAGGCGGCGTCCTTCGCGCCCGGCGGACTTCACGCGTTCGATCAGTTCATGCACGCGCGCCGGCTTCAGGATCTCGTGATTGTAGGCGGCGACGTTGCACTCGTTGTCCACCTCGACGAGCACATTGCGCCAGCCGCCGTCGAGCAGCCAGCGCGTGGCGTTGTCCGTCGCTTTGATGACCGCGGCCTCGTCGGTCAGCCGCTCGTCCTGGCCGAAATAGAAGTAGCCGACGATGGCCACCATCCCGAGTTCGTCCGCGCGATCAAGGATGCGCGCGAGCCGCGCGGTGTAGGCGGCGCGCAGCGTGCCGTCGGGCTCGAAGGCGGAGTTGATCCACGGCTGCGCCTTTGAGTAGCCCTCCGGCGAGCCGCCCTGGAGATTGAGCGTGAACGCGAGCAGCCCGTGCTTTTTCCACTCCGGCATCGCGGCGATGAACTCGCGCGTGTTGCGCTCCGCGTCCCATTTTCCCGTGTCGGGATACGCCCAGCGCGCGGCGGTCGCCGGGTTCAGGTCGTCGTAGATTCCCTGCACCATGCGCGAGTTCATCAGCAGCCCCTCGACCTTGTGCCCGCGCCATTCGCGGCCGGCATAGGTCGGCCTGCCATTGATGTGAAACGCTTCGCCGGAAATGGAGACGGTGGTTTTCTCCGCCGCACTCGCGAGTGCCGTGGAGAGGAGCAGAGCGGCGAGGGAGAAGATCGCCGGTTTCATCGCGGTGAGAGGTCGATAACGGCGCGCGAGATTTTGCCGGTGAAGGCAAAGGGCGCCTTGTATTTGCCGACCGTGCCGCCGAGGTCGCGTCCCACTTGCAGGCCATCGATCGGAAAGGTCTGCGGCAGTGGCCCGGCCTGCTGTTTCAGAAGTTCGCGCTCGTCGGCGAGCAGCGTGAGCGTGCGGTCGGCGGCAAGCCGGACCGCGATGGATTTCGCGTCCGCGAGTTTTTCGGGCGACGTGAATTCCTCCGCCTTACCGCCGCGGTTGATTACGAAATGCAGTTTGCCGGCTTCCAAAAACAGCGCCCAGCCGTGGTTCGAGCCGCCGTGGGCGACGAGCACGCCGTCCGCGCCCGGCTCGGCGAGAGTCACGCTCACCGTGAATGCGCGACCCGTGTAGTCGGGAGCTTCGTCTCCTGGGAGGTTCGCATCCGGCGCGAGGTCGAAGTGCGTCGGCCCGCCTTTGATGCGAGTTCCCGCGGTCTTGTCGAGCGGCGACGGGAAGACGTTCGCGCGCTTTGCCCACGCGTCCCATTGAGCGCCGAGTGCCGCGACGCGCGCAGGTTCTTCCGCCGCGAGATCGTGCAGCTCGGTGCGGTCGGCGGCGAGGTTGTAGAGTTCCCACGGAGTCCGGAGGCCCTTGGCCACGAGCTTCCAGTCGCCGTCGCGGATGGCGCGGTTTCCTTCATGCTCCCAGACGAGCGGTCGCGTGCGCCCGAGCGGCTGGCCCGCGAATGCCGGACGCAGGCTCACGCCTTCCGGCGGCGTGATAGGCTGGCCGTCGCGCTCGGCGGGATACTTCGCGCCGCTCACGTCGAGGATCGTCGCCATGATGTCCGGGAGCTGCCCCGGCTGCGGCTCGATGCGGCCGCTGCTCACCGCGGCGATGCCCGCCGGCCAGTGCGCGATGAATGGCGTCGAGATGCCGCCCTCGTGGACCCAGTGCTTGTACTCGCGAAAGGGCGTGTTGCTCACGTTCGCCCAGTCGCGCCCGTAGGCCACGTAGGTGTCGGGCCCGCCGGGCATCACGCCGTAGCCCTGCCGCACCGGCCAGCCGTCGCGCGTCTGCTTCGGCGTGCTGTTCACCTGAAAGGCATCGGGTGACATCACCGGGAGCGTCGGCTGCGCGCCGCGCGGCTCGGCTTTCGGCCCGCGTCCGACCGTCTCCGCGCAGCCGCCATTGTCCTGGAGGTAAAGGATGAGCGTGTTGTCGAGTTGCCCGCGCTCTTTCAACTCCGCGACGACGCGCCCGATGCCTTGATCCATGCAGTCGATCATCGCCGCATAAGTCTCCATGCAGCGGGCCTCGAACGCCTTGTCCTTCACATTGCTCCAGTCGCCCACGAGCGGCGAAGCCGTCCATTTTGCATCGACCACACCGAGCTGCCGCTGCCTCGCCCAGCGCGCGTCGCGAGTCACCCCGAAGCCCGCGTCGTAGCGCCCGCGATACTTCGCGATGTCGGCTTCCTTCGCTTGCATCGGCCAGTGCGCGGCGGTGTAGGCCATGTAGAGGAAAAACGGCTCCGCTGCATGATCGCGCGCGTGATCGCGGATGAAGCGCACCGCGTGCTCACTGATCGCGTCGGTGTAATAGAACTCCGCGGGCCGGTACTCCGGGTCGTTTGCGGCGGTGATCTGCGTGTTGTCGCGCACGAGCGCGCTCGGATCCCAGTAGCTGCCCGCGCCGTGGATCGTCCCGTAGTAGCGCTCGAACCCGCGCTGGAGCGGCCAGTTCGATGTGTTGGCGAGCTGCTTCGCGCTTTGCCCCGGCGAGACGTGCCACTTTCCCACCGCATAGCTGTGATACCCCGCGGGCTTCAGCGCCTCGGCGATCGTCACGCAGCGCCGGTTCAGCGTGCCGCGATAACCTTCAAGCCCATCGTCCTCCATCATGTGCCCGATCCCCGCCTGATGCGGATGCAGCCCCGTCAGCAGCGACGCGCGCGTCGGGCAGCAGCGCGCCGTGTTGTAGAACTGCGTGAACCGCACGCCACCCTTCGCGAGCGCATCGAGATTCGGCGTCGCGATCTCCGACCCATAGCAGCCGACGTCCGAGTAACCCATGTCGTCCGCGAGGATGACGATGACATTGGGCCGCGCTGCGGCGTCTGCCGCGGACGGGAAAACGGAAACGAGGGCGACGAGCGCAAATGTGGCAGCGAGGCTGAGGCGGAGAGTGTTCATGGGGAGTGTCGGGCCAGCATGTTGCTGGGGGGACGGCGATTCAACGATGACTTCGGATGCGGGTCCATATCACCGACGAAATACCGACTTTCATTTCAAAGTTTCCGGGCGAACCGCAGCGAGTGCCGCCCTGCATCTCCCACCGGGATGTTGTAAGTCCGGCTCCAGCGCTTAGTCCCGGCGTCGTAGTCCGTCTGCCAGAAATCGTTTCCGTGGATGCTTTGGTTCACTGGCTCGCCGTCGAGGTAAAGCGTGTAGCCGTGCGGTGAGGCGAGATTGGTAAAAGTGAGCGCCACATAGCCGAGGCCACCGGTGAGGGTGAATTCGGCGCCGTCATCGGCGGCGCTGATCGTGACGGCGGGATGCGTGCGAATGAGCGCGCCGGTTTTCATTTCCACGCGTCGATCATTGCCGGTGGCTTCGCGGTGGATCATCCGCCAGGTGTTTCCTTCCGCGTCCAATGCGGCGCGCAGGGCGTTGTTCGGGCCGTAGTAGTCTTTCGCAAATTGCGGCATGACGATGTGCTCGATGGTGGCCTCGATGAAGTCGCCGGGCTCGAAGCGCGTGACTCCGGGAGGAGGAACGATGTCGAGCGTCGAGGAATCGGTGCGGTGCAAAGTAAGCCCGCGCTCGGCGATCCACGGTGCTGCTTCCTTGCCGCCGAGCCTCGCTTTCCACGAGCGGATGATAACCCCGCGATTCGCCCACGCGCCGAGCTTGTCCTTCTCGCGTGGAACGCCGTCGTGGAGAGAGGCCCACGGGATGCGGCCGCTGAATTCCATCGGCTCGGTGCGGTAGGCGTTGCCGCCCCACTGGGCGTCCCATTCCTTGGTGAGCCCCGCTTCGTTTCCGAGCGCCAGCTTGCGCTCGCTGGTCGAGTTGTAGGTATCCGCGCCGACCTGGAAGACGACGAAGCGGGAGAAGTCCGCGGCTTTGCTCACATCGAGTCGGATGCGATACACGCCGCGCACCAAATCGTCGGTGCGCGCAAGGCTCACGGTGGTGGCGTGTGCGATGCCGTCGCCGATGCGGCCCGCGTAAGTGACCTCGGTGAGGCACGGCCCGCTGCGATGATACGCGGTGTGCATCGCGGTGTGTGCGACGCGCTTCCCCGCAGGGTCGAAGAAGCGGAAGAAGTCGCCGCCGCCGACATTGCTCGTCCAGCGCCACTGCCCGTCATTCTTCGTCGAGCCGACCATCGCGGGGCGCACATCGGTGATCGTACAGTTAGCCTGCACCTGATCCGGCTCGTAGCAGATGCTCTCGCCCCACGCGCCAAGCGCGCTCTGATTCCAGAGCTGATTGCTGCCCCAGCCGATCAGGCAAAGCTGCGCGTGCGACGCCGCCGCGACGCCGCCCCAGTGGCCGTAGGCGAGTGTGAGTTCCAGTTCGACGGTCGTCTTCGCGGGCAGTCGCACTTGCGAAATAGCGTGCAGCCACTGACCCGCATGCACGCCGCCCTCGGGCTCGTTGTGCCAGTTTTTGCTGAGCTGCACAGGGATGCCCGTTGGTCTGCCGCTCGCATCGCGCAGGATCGCCGAGACGCCGGTGATCGCCGATCCGATGCGCTGGCGAAAGCCGCGCGCCGTCTTCTCAAACATCAGCCGCGCGAGCTGCTCGCGATCGGTC
Source organism: Chthoniobacter sp. (assembly GCA_031411535.1). Classification (GTDB taxonomy): domain Bacteria; phylum Verrucomicrobiota; class Verrucomicrobiia; order Chthoniobacterales; family Chthoniobacteraceae; genus Chthoniobacter. Next base: position 17,670 of record JANOBH010000604.1, read on the forward strand.
GGATTCGTGAGCACGAGCTTCACTCGCTCGATGGCATCGTTGCTCGGAGCCTTGCCGCCAGGCGGCGCAATCGGTTCGATGCCGTCGAGATTGATGCGATGCCAGCCGACGGCGGCATCGTACTCCAGCGGGCGCGCCGCGCCGTTGGGGATCTCCGCTGCCTCCGCCGTGATCGGGCTCTTCGATTCCTCCGTTGTGAACCCGAGAGGATCCAGTGCCAGCGACACCTGACTCCACCTGGCGTCGCCCCATGTTTCAGCGGCACCCTGCTCCCAACGCTGATGCAGCCTGCCTTTCGCAGTGGTGAGGCTGATTTCCATCGCAGCACTTTTCCACTGCTCTCCGGGTTTCGGTCGCGCGGCGAGGATCAGCGCCAGCCGGTCCGGCCACGCCGCCGTCTCGAATCGAGCCTCCAAATCCAGCCGCGC
>JANOBH010000605.1:0-11436 GCA_031411535.1 Chthoniobacter sp.
TATCAACGCTCGTGCAAAACTGACCCAGTAACGGTCGTTGAGATTTGACCCGCCCCGGCTGCGGGGAAGCGGCTCAGGTTGCGGAGCACGAAGCGTAGCGTAGTGCGGAGCAACTTGAGCCGGGGGCCGACCTCTCCACCCGCATGGCTTGACCTCGGCCACCGTTTTGATCGGTGGCGTGGGACCATGCTCAACCCGGACCAGTTTATGGACATCGCTCTCCTCCACAAAGAAGGCCGCTCGCTGCGTGAGATCGCCAAGCTCACCGGCCACAGCCGCAATACCATCCGCCGTGTCATCCGCGAGAAGGTGCCGCGCGCGTTTCGCACGCCGTCGCGGCCCTCCAGGCTAGATCCCTTCAAGGAGTATCTGCGGGGGCGTTTTCTCGAGCACGGAGTCTCGGCGGTGCGGCTCTTTGCCGAGGTCCGCGCCATGGGCTTTGCCGGTTCGGAGATCATCGTGCGCCGCTTCGTCCACACGTTGCGCGACTCGTGGAGTGCGAAGCTGACGGTGCGCTTTGAGACCCCGCCGGGCGAGCAGGCGCAGGCGGACTGGGCGGAGGTCGGTCGCTTCACCCTGCCGGGCGGCGAGGTCATCCGCCTTTATGCCTTCGTCATGGTGCTCTCCTTTTGCCAGCGCCCTCCGGCGCTGCCCTTCGGGCAAAGGCTCCACCCTTTGGCGATCTCGCTCCGCTCGGTTCGCGGGCGCTCTACATCGAGTTTACCCGCTCGATGCGGGTGGAGACGCTCATCCGCTGCCATCAGAACGCCTTTGCCTACTTCGGCGGATGGCCGCGCAAGATCCTTTGCGACAACATGCGCCAGGTGGTCGTCGGCCCCGATCGCATCAACCCGCGCTTCCGTGACTTTGCCGATCACCACGGCTTTGCGGTGCGCCGGCACCGGCCTTACCGGCCGCGGACCAAGGGGAAGGTCGAGCGCATGGTTCATTACGTGAAGGATAACTTCCTGAACGCTCGCAGCTTCACCGGGCTCGATGATCTCAACGCCCAGGGCCGCGCCTGGCTGGTCACCACGGCCAATGTCCGCGTCCACTCGACCACCGGCGAGCGACCTTGGGACTTGCTCGCCAAGGAAGAGCTGACACCCCTCAACGCGATCACTCCCTACCAGGTGGTCCATTGCGTCCAGCGCACCGTCGATGCCGAGGCGCTCGTCCAGTTTGAAAGATGCCGCTATTCGGTCCCCGTCTCCTATGTCGGCCAGCGCGTCGCCCTCGATGCCCGCCCAGGCTCGGTTCTCATCCGTTCCAAGGACTGCATTCTCGCCGAACATCCCCGCGCCAAAACCGCCGGCACGCGCGTCGAAAATCCCGAGCACGTCCGCGAACGCTGGCAGCGATCGATCGCGCCACCCGCACCGCCGCCGCGCCAGGGCTGCATCGTCACCTTCGGCGATGAAGTCCAGCACCGCCCGCTTTCCCACTACCAGGAGATCGCCTCATGAGCATGGCCCACGAACAACTCGCCCTCGACGCCCTCGAACAGATCGGCGCCACCACCGAGGAGGCGGAGGGGAATAGCGGGGGGGCGGCGGGCGGGCGAGCAGCACTCGCGCAACTCGACTCCATCGCCCAGCAGGCCGCCGCCAAAAGCTGGAGTTACACCCACTTCCTGGGCGCTCTCCTCCCGCCCGAGATCGCCGCGCGCAAGGCCCGCGTCATCGAGACCAACCTGCGCTTCGCGGGCCTGCCTTATCTCAAACGTCTCGCCGACTTCGATTTCGCCTTCCAGCCTTCCATCGACCAGACCCTCATCGAGGAACTCGCCACCGGCCGCTTCCTGGCCGAAGGCCGCAACGTCCTCCTACTCGGACCGCCCGGCGTCGGCAAAATTGCCTGCCATCGGCAGGCTCCGCAGTGAGCGGCCTCCGGCCCGGATTTTGGCAAGCCGCTCGCGCGGCACGCGGTCACCTCGCCATCGCCCTCGGCATCGTCACCGCCGAACTCGGCCACCGCCTTTACTTCACCACGGCCATGGAACTGGCCCGCAAGCTCGGCGTCGCCTTCGCCCAAAACCGCCTCGGCCATGCCACCAAGATGCTCACCCAACCCAAGCTCCTCATCATCGACGAGATCGGCTGCCTCGGCCTCGACCCGACCCAGGCCAGCCTCCTCTTTCAGGTCCTCTGCAACCGCTACGAGCGCAATCACGCCGTCATCCTCACCTCCAACAAAGCCTTCTGCGACTGGGCCGACGTCTTCGCCGGCGACGCCGTCCTCGCCAGCGCCGCCCTCGACCGCCTCCTCCACCGCTCCACCGTCCTCAACATCAAGGGCGACAGCTACCGCCTCAAAGAAAAGCGCCAGGCCGGCCTCTTCCAAAACCAGCACCTCCCACCCAACCCCAAACCCCCAACCAAAAAACAGAAAACCTAGCCCCATCTCTTTTCCCGCCCGGGTGGGTCACTTCTCAACGAGCGAACCCGGGTCAGTGCTCAACGAGCGTTGACACTTCGGTGCTGACCGCCAGGCCCGAATGCATTTGCAGCCCGCAAATCGTCCGATGGCGCAGCCGTCCCTGCCCATCCTTGCCCACTACGGCGCGGTGCAGCAACCCAATGGACGCCTCCTTCTCTCTTTGATAGGAGAACTCGGTCGTGTCGTGCAGAATCAACACCGAACCCTTCACCGCCGCGAGGCGCTCCCGCGTGGCCGTGAAATGCCCGCGCAGAATTCCCTCTTCACTCACCCGCTCGTTGGCAAAGAAGCGGTAGGCAGCCTTGGTGTTGGCCCAGTCTGCACAGGCCATCGGAACGCTGGCTCCAAGACGCCCGGAAAATTGTTCGAGAACCCTAACGAACCGCCGCCCCAGGCGTAAATCCGCAAACGCGCATCCGGCCGATTCTCGCTCCACCCAATCCTCATTCTCGGATTCCGCCGCCGCCGTGGCTGCATGGATGCCGTGAGTCGCTTTGCTCTTCGATTTGGGTTGCATCCCAAGCTTTCCAGCCGGGCTGCTTTACATTGTACAGACATTTCTTCCACCACCTTAACTTTCATGCACCCAGTTACTTGTGGGTAATTGAAAGCTTGGGGTGACGCTTACCTCCGGTCGGTGGCTTCGCGCCTTTGTGGGGTTTTGGGCTGCTCCCCGAGTAGGGCGAGGGCCTTGTCGTAGCTGCAGCGCTGGAGATAGTGGGCGAGTTCCGGTTCCGCGCCGACGGGGAGTTGACTCGCAAGGCCCGAAATTTCTTCGGAAACCGCCTGAAGTTGCTGAAGGTGTGCCGCAGAATCCCGCTGGTAGAATCCACGGTCGGCGACGATCGCGAGGCGGCGATTCAAGGCCGCGGCGAGTTGCCGATGAGTGTCGGGAGCTCTGGCCTTTGCATTTTTCATGGAAGAATTGTGCGCCCCAGTTTAGAAAGGCGCTCGGTCTTGGATACGGCGGCGATGGTGTCCGCTACCTAGGAGTCGTGCGTTCGGCCCGGAGTTGGCGTTCGGCTTCGATCCAATCGTGATGCTCGTCGCCGTGGAGGCCGTTGTGACGGCGTTTCTCGGCGATGAAGTACGCGCGCAATGCGATATCTTCGGCCGTTACGCCGGCCCCTTTTACTGCCTTTGGCTTGGTCGCCCGCTGCGCTTTGGGCGGAGCAGGTTTGGTCTGTTTCGCGGGAGCAGCAGTTCCCTTTCGGGCTGCCGGCGGTTTCGTGGTCGTGGCCTTGACGGCAGGTTTGGCCGGCGAGGCTGCTTTGTCGGTCGTGGTTTTCTTGCCCATAATCTTCAGTGTGTTGGAGATGCTCTGCCCTGGGAAGATTCCGCTGCTGTGGCAGCGAAAAGAAGAACGTCGGGAGAATACGGTTTTCAGGCACTGCGTAAATGAGGAAATTCCTTCCTGAGAGATTTGAGGCGAGGGGATGGTCGTCTTGACAGCGTTTGACCCGCTTTTAGGTTCGCACCCTCGTATGTCAGATTCACAACCTCCGAATGTCACGCCCCCATCTGCGCCCGATCCGGCGCCGCCAGCGCCGCTGGATGCGGGAACAGGGTTGCAGCCCAATGTTGCAGCGGGTCTTGCGTCGATTTTTACGCTACTCGGGGGGATCGTGTTCCTGATTCTGGAAAAGCGGGACAAGTTTGTGCGGTTTTATGCGATGCAGTCAGTCTTCCTCGGCGGGGCGATGGTGGCGGCGTCAGTTTTCACCCAGATCGTCGCGATCGTTTTCTCACATCTGCCTCTGATCGGCTGGCTGATTGCCCTGCTGTTTGGCCTGCTCTTCTGGCTCGTGTGGCTGGGATGGTTCGTGGTGTATGTGATTACGATCATCAAGGCGTTCTCGAATCAGGAGTGGGAGATACCTTTCCTGGGGCCGCTGGCGCGGAAGCAATTGGAGTCGGGCAGGCTGGGATCGCATTAGCCGACGGCCTTTTGGGCCAGTGACTCTGCGAATTGGCGCAGGTCCGCGAGGCTGGAAAGTTCGACGTTCTCAAGTGCAGTTTCGCGCCGGAACCACGTCATCTGGCGTTTCGCGTAGCGGCGGGTCGCTTGCTGGATTGCGGCGACGCATTCCGGCTCGGTGCAGTGTCCGGCAAGGAGTGCGCGGATTTCGCGAAGGCCGAGGGTTTGGCCGGCGGTGGTGCCGGTTTCCCTGGTTGAACGAACCTCTTTGACGACACCGGCGGCGAACATCGCTTCGGTGCGCCGGTTGATGCGGGCGTTCAGTTCTTCGCGGTTTAGCGTTAGGAGGACCCCGCGGATGCCAGCCGGGGTGGCGCTCCATTGCTGGTGAAAGGTCGAAAATGGCCGCCCGGTGAGATGGCAGACTTCGAGGGCACGAATGACGCGGCGCGGATTCTTGAGATCGATCTGCGTCGCACCGAGCGGATCAAGCTGCGTGAACCGCTTTTGCAACTCTGTGAGGGGCTGCCGTTCCAGTTCGGCGCGAAGTGCTGCGTCGGCGTGCGGCAGTTCGGCCAGGCCGTGGGTCAGGGCGCGGAGGTAAAGACCGGTGCCGCCAGCGACTATGGGCACGCGTCCGCGTGCGCGGATTTCCTCGATGCGCTGTCGGGCGGTGAGGACGTATTGGCCGACATCAAATGATTGGGTGAGCGGGATTTCGCCGACGAGATGGTGCGGCGCGCGCGCGCGAAGTTCCGGGGACGGCTTCGCGGTCAGGATGTCGAGACCGCGGTAAATCTGAAAAGCGTCTGCGTTGACGATTTCACCGCCGCAGCGTTCCGCGATGGCGACGGCAAGTTCAGATTTCCCGACCGCGGTCGGGCCGGCGACGATGAAGAAATCAGCGGTGTGGGATGACAAATGACGGGCGGCGTTTTGGAATGCGACGCCATTTGTCACCGGGCGCACCCCGCATGTCACAAAAAAAGAGGCCCGCCGTCGCCGGTGGGCCTCTTAATAGTTGGCGGTTTCTGGTATTAGCCGCGGTAGTTTGTCTCGCGTTCGGTGGTTTTCGCTCCGCTCACGACGAGCTTCCGGCCCATGAATGGCTTGTCATGGAGTTCGGTGACGGCGCGTTTGGCTTCGTCCACGGTGGACATGGTGACAAAGCCAAAGCCTTTGGATTTGTCGCTTTCCTTGTGGGTGACAACTTCTGCGCTTTTGACGTTGCCGACGCCGTTAAAGAGGTCGTTCAAGTCATTCTCCGTGGCGTCGTAGCTGAGGTTGCCGACGTAGAGTTTTGGCGACGTGACCTCGACCGCCTCGGGTTTCGGGGACTGGTGCGGATCGCCGCGGCCGTTTCCCTTGTTGTAGCTGGGATACGCGGGGCGGGAGCCCGCGGTGGCCGGCTTTATGTCAGTCTTGAAAAGGCCGAGGAACCTTTGCCAGAGGGATTTCTTGGCCGGTGGGCGCTGCGGTGCGGGCGATCCGCTGCGGTCGCTGTAGGAGCGGGAGGGGGAGCGGCGCGGGCCGCGTCCCGAGCGGCGGCCGGAGCCGCCTCGCGAGTCTTGGGGTCTCATGGATGGGATTTCTATTTCGAGGCATTGATGTGCCCGGGAAGCACACATGGAGTGTACGATCCGACGCGTCGCGCGGGGCTCTCGTGCGGACAGGAGAGAGGATGCGGGAAAGCGTCGGAAAACTTCGCCGGGGGATGTCGGTTCGAGTCGCTGGGAGGAGCGTCCGTCCATGCCGTCCGGCGGGTGACGAAAGGGATCGTCGCCAAACCGGGAGGGCGTCACTGAGGAGGAGGAGGGGAGTGATTCTGCTCATCTGTCAGTGAACTGCTGGGGGAGAAAGCGAGCGCGCCACGCCCTTGGCTCTTCCAACATCCGGCGGTGAGGTAAGCGACCTTCCCAGTCGCGGCAAGGAAAAACACTGCGCTCCCGGCGATCATTGGGGGAAGCGCGGGATCATGGCGCAAAAAAGGACGCGCCTCGCGACGCGTCCTTTTCTGAAACTTTGCAGGGACTTTCGACCGTCAGCGCATGAGGAGCACGGCGCGGGCGCGCTTGATTTCGCGCGTGATCTTGCGGTGGAAATGGGCGGGCATTCCGGTCAGGCGGCGGGCGAGGATCTTGCCGCTCTCGGTGACGAACTTTTTCAAGATGTCGGGATTCTTGTAGTCGAGGGCTTCAAGGGCGATGTCGATGCGGCGGCGCGGCATCGAGCGGTTCGCTTTGCGGAAATTGGTCCGGCGTTGCGGGGTCTTGGGCTGCATAGGTTGGGAAGCGGCTGGCTTACTTGGTTTCGCGGTGAAGCGTATGCCGCTTCAGGTTGGGATTGTATTTTTTCTTTTCGAGCCGGTTGGGCGTGTTCGGGCTCTTCTTGTTGCGCGACGAGATGTAGCGCGAGACGGGTTTGCCTTCGGCTTTCGCCTCCGTGCATTCGAGGATGATAAAATCGCGGGCCATGTTGGGTTATTCCTTGGTTTCGGTGACCGGCTCTTCTTCTTCGGAATCTCCGGGCTCTTCGTCGGTCAGGCCGAAGAGGGAGGTGACAGGGACTCGGGCGCGGGAAACCTTGCCCATTTTTTCAATCTGCGACTGACACTCGACGGTGAGGCGCGCGAATGGCAGTGCCTCGAGCCGGGCGTGGGCGATGGCCTTGCCGCTCATTTCGCAGATGCCGTAGGTGCCTTGATCGAGGCGCTTGAGTGCTTCGTCGATCTCGTAAAGCGCGTCCTGCTCCTGGGAGAGGAGGCTCAGCGCAAAATCGCGGTCATACGCATCGCTGCCGGCATCGGCCTGATGCATGCCAAAGGCGCTGGCTTCGCTGCCTTCGGCGCGGGCGCGGAGATTGTCCTTCGCCACGCCGGCCATGGCATCGAGCATGGAGTCGCGGAGTTGGAGCAGGCGGTCCTTCTGCTTTTCGAGGAAAGGCGTGAGCGTGACCTTGATGGCGGGGATTTTCTTCGCCGGCACTCCGTTGGGGATCTTGTGCTTGGGCACAGGTTTGACCGGGGCCGGTTTGGCGGCGGCTTTGGCTTTGGGTTTTAGTTTAAGTTTCACAGATCCGTTGCCCTTCGCGGGTTTCGCCATTTTCGGCGCAGGTTTTCCAGCTTTAGCCGCGGGCTTTCCGGCGCGTTTCACGGGTTTCGTGGCGGCTGGTTTCTTCGATTTTGCGGCGGGTTTCGCTGGTTTGGGCTTGGCCATAAAAATGCGGGGGAAAAATCAGTTTCTGGCGTTCAAAGGAAAAATTGAGGCGCGTTACATACGAGCTATCGACATGGGGCGCAAGGGGGAAATGCCACGGATTTTTGCGCGTCTCGCGGACCGCAAATGCAGGCAATTTCAGGCGTTGGCGGGGAGGGCGGACGCGATTGGCGGATGGTGGAATTCGTGTATTTCCCGCCCGACTTTATGAGCTCGCCGACGAGTATCTCCGCAGCGCGAAGATCCAGAACCCACGGCTCACCGCGAGGACGAAGAGCGCCGCCACCGCGAGCTGCGCGAGACCACCCCACGGTGACTCGAATGAGCGGGCCAGGACCCGGGAGGGCACATTCGCCACGATGATGACGGGGATGAAGTAGCTGAAGATGATTTTGAAAATGCCGCGGAATACCGAGTCGGGATAGCGGGCGATGTTGAAGACATTGAAATACCCGTAGATGAGCCCCTGGGCGCGCACGATCCAGAAGGCCGCGGTGGAGAGGCCGAAGAGGATCGAATAGTGCACCGCCACGCCGAGCGGGATGGCCGCGGCGAATAGCGCGACCTGGTGGGCGCGCGGCACGACGCCGAGTTTGAAAAGCGACAGCCCGACGATGGCGATCCCGACGAGTGCGTTGACGATATTGTCCATGCCAAACTTCCGTGTGGAGACGGCGAACTGCGCATCCACCGGCAGCAGCAGCATGAGGTCGAGCCGGCCCGTGCGGATCAGGTCCGGCAGCTCCGCGAGATTCACGTAGAAGAACGCCTGGAAAATCTGCGCGATCACCTGGTGCGTGCCCACCAGCAGCACGCACTCCCATTTCGACCAGCCGCCGATGCTGTCCACATGGCCGTAGAGCACCTCGAGAAAAATCATCTGCCCGGCGAACCACAGGAACTCGACGATCATCCACAGCGTGAAGTTCGCCTTGAAGCTCATTTCCCGGATCAGCGAATTGCGGATCATCAGCCAGTAAATTTCGAGGTAGCGGCGCACGCCGGATTGGATATTGAAGTTCCCGCCCGCCGTCCACCGGCGGCACGCGAAAAGTTATTGAACGCCCTGTCCCTCCCCCTGTCCCATTTTGACCCCGCCATGCGCACCGCCCTTTCCATCGTTTTAGCCGTCGCAGCGCTCGCGGGCGGGATCGGCCGGGCCGCCGATGCGGAGAAGGGCGCGGCCGCTTTGAGCCTCCTCAAGGCGATCGACGAGGGCTTCGTCCAGATTTTTGAAAAGGTAGCGCCCTCCGTGGTGGTGATCGAGGCGACAAAGCGCGCGGACGAGGAGGACGGCGAGGCGTTGAAGGGCTTTGAGTTTTTCCTCGATGAAGACAAGGCCGCGCAAAAGGGCCCGCGCAAAGACAAGGACAAGGACCCCTCGCAGGTGTGGAAGCTGCCCGCGCCGCCCAGCCGCAGCGAGGGCTCGGGTTTCATCATCCGCGCGGATGGCGTGATCGTGACGAACAACCACGTCATCGCCGACGCCGAGACGCTCCGCGTGCGGCTGCGGGACGGACGGACTTTTCCCGCGAAGGTCATCGGCGCGGACGACAAGACGGACATCGCCGTGCTGCGGATCGACGCGAAGGATCTGCCCGCCGCCGAGATGGGTGACAGCGATGCGCTCCGCGTGGGCCAGCTCGTCTGCGCCATCGGCACGCCGTTCAATCAGGACTACAGCTTCACCGTCGGCTGGGTGAGCGGCAAGGGCCGCACGAATCTGCTCGGGCCGACCTCCCCGACCATCCTCTACGAGGACAACATCCAGACCGACGCCTTCATCAATCCGGGGAACAGCGGCGGACCGCTTTTCGACGTCGAGGGCAAGGTCGTCGGCATGAACACGCTCATCAACGGCATCGGCCGCGGCCTCGCGTTTGCGATTCCCGCCGCGATGCTCCGCGACGTGGGCCAGCAGCTCATCGCCACCGGCAAGGTGCAGCGCCCGTGGCTCGGAATCCGCATCGAGACGCTGCGCGACAGCGCCAAGCTGCGCGACCATCTGGCGGATGTGGAGCGCGGCGTCGTGGTCGAGACGATCGAGGCGAATGCGCCCGCCTGCAAAAGCGACCTCCGCGCGGCGGACGTCATCACCGAGGTCGATGGCGTGAAGGTCGCGACCGCCCGGGATTTGCAGAAGGAGATCCTGAAAAAGAAGGTCGGACAGCCGGTGCAACTCACCGTCTGGCGCAGCGGCGCCATATTGAAAATCGCCGTGCCCACCGGCGAACTGCCGGTCGAGATCACGAAGGTCGCCAATCCTTCGCCCAAGACGACCGGCGAGCCGAAGGTCGAGTCCTTCGGCTTGAAACTGAACGACGCCAAGCCGGCGGGCGCGCAGGTCGCCGGGATCGTCGAGGACAGTCCGGCGTCAAAGGCCGCCATCATGGCCGGCGATGTGATCACCGAAGTCGGGGCCAAACCCGTCGGCGATGCCGCAGCCTGCGCCGCCGCGATCACCGCCGCGGCCGCCGGCAAAGACGGCAAGGGCGTGCTGCTGAACCTCGATCGCCGGGGCAAGCGCACTTATGTCGTGCTCAATCCGCAAAAATAGCATGCGCTAACACTCTCCTTGGTTGGGGCGGCCGGTGCCTCTGGTTGGGGCACCGGCCGATTTTTTTTGGCCCAATGCGTGGCTGCGCCTAACAGGGAGCGCGACCGCCCGGCCAGGCGGCGCGTCTGCTTCAGACCCCGGCGGCGACCGTGATGGACCCGGAATTGAGCGCGTCGCATTCCGCTGACTCCCCGGCCGGACTCTGGATTGGCTCGCGTGGATCGGCGGCCCGGTGGGTGAGCAGTTCGATCTGCCCGTCGAAGTTTTCGACGAGCGCGGTGAGGCTCTCCACCCAGTCGCCGCTATTGTAATAGGCCGTGCCGCCGATCATGCGGATGACGGGCGAGTGGATGTGGCCGCAGACCACGCCGTCCACGCGGTCGCGCTGCGCATACTGGACGATGGCCTTTTCAAACTCGCCGATGAAGCTGACGGCGTTCTTCACGCTCATTTTCACGTAGGCGCTGAGCGACCAGTAGCCGAGGCCGAGCAGTCGGCGCGCGGCGTTCACAGGCGTGTTCAGCTTGAGCAGGAGCTGGTAGCCCACATCACCCACGTAGGCGAGCCACTTCATGTTTTGCACCACGGTGTCCAGCTCGTGGCCGTGGATGACGAGCAGGCGGCGGCCGTCGGCGGTCGTGTGGATGTCGCGTGGCAGGATTTCCACCGCGCCGAAGTGGCCGATGAAGCCGGAGACGAATTCGTCGTGGTTGCCGGGGATGTAGATGACGCGGGTGCCCTTTCGCCCGGCGCGGAGGAGCTTTTGGATCACGTCATTGTGCGCCTGCGGCCAGTAGATGCCGCGGCGGAGCTGCCACACGTCGATGAGATCGCCCACGACGTAGAGCGTCTCGAACTCGTGATCGCGGAGGAAATCCAGCAGCGCCCCTGCCTGGCTGCCGCGCGTGCCGAGGTGGACGTCGGAAATCCAGGCGGTGCGGTAGTGTTTCATGCCCGAGTAAGACCCCGCACCGGCGGGAAACGCAAAGGGTCTTCCAGTGCAGGGCGATGATTTCACCTTGTTGTCACATTTGTGCCACGCGGTTGCATTCATCCTGCTTCTTGCTGAGTCCATGAAAGCTCAAGTTTGGCAGATGGCCGATGGCCGAAAGCAGGAAGCCGACGCTCCGAAGGCGCGGCGGAAGTCGGTCGTGGCGATCCTGCGTGGCGCGTACCGGCGGTTTGCGGGGGATGCGGTCACGCGGCGGGCGGTGAAGCGGTGCCTGCCCCGGCGGGCACGCGCGGAAGCCCACGCCTGAGGCGCGGCTGATTTCACGGGGCCCGGCCAGCGGGTGGGGATATTGTCA
>JANOBH010000606.1:0-15562 GCA_031411535.1 Chthoniobacter sp.
GATCATCCCCGAGGCGGACTTCATCACCATGCACATGCCGCTCACGGCAGAGACAAAGTACATGCTCAACGCGGAGCGCCTCGCGAAGACGAAGAAGGGCGTGCGGATCGTGAACTGCGCGCGCGGCGGGCTGATTGACGAGGCTGCGCTGGTCGAGGCGCTGAAATCGAAGCAGGTGGCCGCGGCGGCGCTGGACGTTTTTGAAACCGAGCCGCTGCCCGCGGACTCGCCGCTGCGCGGGCTGCCGAATCTCATCCTCACGCCGCATCTCGGCGCATCGACGGCGGAGGCTCAGGAGGGCGTGGGCATCGAGGTCGCGGAGCAGATCCGCGCCGCGCTGCTGCAGGGGGAAATCCGCAACGCGGTCAACATGCCGAGCATCGACGCGAAGACGCTCGCCGCAGTCGGTCCGCACCTCGCGCTGGGGGAAAAGCTCGGCCTTTTCCTTTCGCAGATCGCGGCCAAGCGCAGCGACTGCCTGAACATCAACTTCAGCGGAAAGATCAACGAATCGGACACCACGCCGATCACGCGCGCGGTGCTCACCGGCTTCCTCCGCGCGGCGGGCGGCGGCGAGGTGAACGTGGTCAACGCTCCGGCCTTCGCTGAAACCATCGGCTTGAAAATCACCGAATCGCGCGAGAGCAGCGTCGGTGATTTTGCGGAGCTCATCGAGCTCACGGCGACTGGCGAAAGCGGCTGGGTGTCCGTGGCGGGGACGTTCTTTGGCAGTACGCCGCGCATCGTGAAGATCAATGGCAAGCACGTCGAAGCGAAGCCCGAGGGCGTCGTTTTCCTCCTCGAAAACCGTGACCGCCCCGGCATCGTCGGCCATGTCGGCACGCTGATGGGCAAGCATGGCGTGAACATCGCCAGCATGTCGCTGAGCCGGAACGAGGCGGGCGGGCAGGCGCTCACTGTGCTGAATCTCGATTCCGTGCCGGGCGATGCGCTCATCAAGGAACTCATCGCGGAGGGCGACATCAAATCGGCGCAGGTCGTGAAGCTGTGAAGATCGTCTTCGCCACGGAAGCGGGGCCGGCAAAGGATGCGGCGGTCATCCGATTCGTGCCGCGCGACCAGCGCGCGAAGCTGCGGCCGCCGGTTTCGGAGGAGGAATTCTCCGGCAAGGCGAATGCGCTGCTCTACTCGCGGAACGACGGCGTGCTGTGCGTGGGCCTCGGGGAGCGCGCGAAGATCGACGCGCACACGCTGCGCTCGGCGGCGGGTGCGGCGGCGATGTTTTTGAAGAAGATAGGGCGCACGCGCGCGCTCGTCCTGCTTGAGGACTGGCCGCATTTTGCCGGGGCGGTGGTCGAGGGAATGGTGCTCGCGGACTACCGCTTCGAGCGTTTCAAGGCGAAGAAGTCCGCAGCCATCGAGAATGTCCGCGTGCAGGTGCTGGCGGAGGATCTGGCATCTGCGACGAAGGCCGGCCGGCGCGGGGAAACCATCGCCGAGGCGACGAACCTGGCGCGCGACGTGGCGAATCAACCGGCGAATGTGCTCTACCCCGAGACGCTGGCCGCGCGGGCGGTGAAGCTGGGGCGCGACTTCGGGCTGAAGGTCACGGTTTTCGACGAAAAGAAACTGCGCGCCGGAAAATTCGGAGGGCTGCTCGCGGTCGGGAAGGGGAGTGTGCGTCCGCCGCGGCTGATCGTCATCGAGCACCGGGGCGGCTCGAAAAGCCAGGCGCCCGTCGCGTTCGTAGGGAAGGCGGTCACGTTCGATACGGGAGGCATTTCCATCAAGCCGGCGGCGAACATGGAGGAGATGATTTTCGACAAGTGCGGGGGCATGGCCGTGCTCGGCGCGATGGCGGCGATCGCGGAGCTGAAGGTGAAACGCAACGTGGTCGGCATCATTGCGAGCGCGGAGAACATGCCCAGCGGCGGTGCCTACCGGCCCGGCGACATCGTCACGACGTACGACGGCAAACACATCGAGATCGTGAATACCGACGCGGAGGGGCGTGTGATCCTGGCGGATGCGATCGCCTATGCGCGGGGTGATGCGAAGGCCGCGGCGATCATCGATCTCGCCACGCTCACGGGCGCATGCGGCGTGGCGCTCGGCGACTACGCGGCGGGTTTTTGGAGCAATGACGAGGCCTTTGGCCGGTGTGTGCGCGCGGCGGCGGAGAAGGCCGGCGAGCGGATCTGGCCGATGCCGCTCTTTGCGGAGTATGAGGAGCAGATCCGGAGCGAGGTGGCTCTGATCAAGAACAGCGGCGGCCGGCTCGGCGGCGCCAACACGGCCGCGGCGTTCCTGAAGATTTTCGCCGAGGATACTCCCTGGGCGCACCTCGACATCGCTTTCACTGCATATCGCGACAAGGAACGCGCCGACATGGCGCGCGGCGCGACCGGCTTCGGCGTGCGGACGCTCGTGGAACTGGCGGAGAGTTTTTAGCGGATCTCGCTGTCCCCGGCGGATGTGGATTGTTCGTGCGCGATCTCGGCTGCGTGCGCGCGGGCCTCGGCCTTTTTCTGAATCTTCACGATTCCGCGCCGGTTGAAATAGCGCAGGAGCCCAACCACCACGAAGGCGGCGGCGAGAGCGATGAGGAGCAGATGGGGATGATGTCTGTTATCCACCTTGCCGATCAGCTTCAGTGCCCAGCCGGTGGAGTGAAAGCCGAGCGTGGCGAGCAGCCCGCCCCACACCGTCAGGGCGAAAAGTTCCAGCCCGGCGAACTGGGCGTAAGGGAGGTGGTGGATGCCCCAGAATACGGAAGAGGGATTGCGCGTGCCGTAGATGAAGCGCGCGATGAAAATCTCCCACGGCCCGAAACGCTCCGCGAGCCGCTCGACCGCCGGGCCGATGCGCCGATAGACGCGGCTCGACTTGATCGCGGCGGAGTTCAGGTAGCCGAGCGCGTACCAGCCCGAGTCGTGAATGAGCGCGCCAAGAATCGCGGCGGGCATCACGGTAAAGAGATTTAGATCCGCTGTCGCCGGGCTGTCATCGCCTAGTTTCAGCACCACGCCGATGGCGATGAAGGCGACATCGTTTTCCACCAATGCGAGCAGGAAGGCAGCCCAGAGGCCATAGGTGCTAAGGAAATCTCTCATCGAAAAGGCAAGGAGCGGAGAGGTCGCACGGGGGGGCGGTGAAGTCACGCGGCAAGTCCGCAGCGGGACGGCGGGCGATGGGTCGCGGGGCTGCATTTAATCGGTGCAAACTGGCGTCGCAGGCGTAATGTCGCCGCCTTTTCCGCCAGCCCCATGAGCGCCCAGACGACCCGCGAACTCTACGACCGCTATGTCATCCCGACCTACGGTCGCTTCGACCTGCGCCTCGCGCGCGGGCAGGGGAGCGAGGTGTGGGACGAGGACGGCAAGCGCTATCTGGATTTCGGCGCGGGCATCGCCGTCACGTCCATCGGGCACTGCCACCCGCGCGTGCTCGCGGCGATGCGCGAGCAGCTCGGCACGCTCGTGCATACGTCGAACCTCTACTACACGCGCCCGCAGGCGGTGCTCGCCGAGCGGCTCGTGCGGCTCGTCGGCGCGCCGGGCAAGGTCTTTTTCTGCAACAGCGGGGCCGAGGCGAATGAGGCGCTCTACAAGCTCGCGCGGAAGTTTGGCAACGAAGGCGCGCCGCCCGCGCCGAAGCATAGCGTGGGCGAAATGATCACCGCCGACAGCAGCCGCCACGGCATCGTGACGATGGAAGGCTCCTTCCACGGGCGCACCCTCGCGGGCATCGCCGCGACCGGGCAGGAGAAGGTGAAAAAGGGATTCGAGCCGCCGGTGCAGGGCTTTCAGCATGTGCCTTTCGACGACGGTCCCGCGCTCCTGGATGCGGTGCAGGATCCTGGCGTGATCGCGGTGCTCATGGAGCCGGTCCAGGGCGAGCGCGGCGTCCATCCGGCGAGCGCGGCCTTTTTGAAACTGGCGCGCGAACTCTGTGACCGCCACGGCCTGCTGCTCATGTTTGACGAAGTGCAATGCGGCCTCGGGCGCACCGGGGACTGGTGCGGCTGGAAGACGCTGCTCGGTGACGCCAGCGTGATGCCCGACGCCGTGAGCTGGGCGAAAGGCATCGCGGGCGGCTTCCCTCTCGGCGCGATCTGGGTCAGCGACCGCCCGGTGACGCTCAAGACCGGCGCGACCATCGCGCTCTGCGACCTGCTCGGGCCCGGCTCGCACGGCACGACCTTTGGCGGCACGCCGCTCGTCAGCTCGGGTGCGAATGAAGTGCTCGCGGTGATAGAGGAGGAGGGGATGCTGGAAAATGCGCGCGTGATCGGGGCACACGCGCTCACGGCTCTGCGCGCGCTCGGCACGCCGCTGATCGCGGACGTCCGCGGCGTCGGCCTGATGCTCGCATTTGAGCTCACGCCGGATTTTGCGATGCGCGTCCCGGCGCTGCCCGCGGGAAAGGCGCCGTCCCTTTTCGTCGTCGAGGCGCTCCACGCGGCAGGCCTGCTCACCGTGCCGAGTGGCACGCACGCCGTCCGCTGGCTCCCGCCGCTCAATGTTTCGCGCGCCGAGATCGACGAGGCTGCGGAGATTCTCCGCGGTGTGCTCGCGCAGCTATCGGCCTAGACTTTTCCCGCCATGAAAAATTTCCTCTCCATCGAATCCGCGACCACCGCCGAGCTTCACGCCATCCTGAAGCTCGCCGCCGAGATGAAGTCCACGCGCGGACAGCACGCCGCGCATCCGCTGCGGCACCAGTGCTGGGCGCTGCTCTTTTCCAAAAGCTCCACGCGCACCCGCGTCTCCTTCGAGGTGGGCATCCGCGAACTCGGCGGCGACGTGCTCTTTCTCAATGCCAGCGAGATCCAGCTCGGCCGCGGCGAGCCGATCAAGGACACCGCGCGGGTGCTCGGCCGCATGATCCACGGCGCGGTCATCCGTACGTTCGCGCAGAGCGATGTGGAGGAGTTCGCGAACTTCTCCGGGATTCCCACGATCAATGCGCTGACCGACGGCGAGCATCCCTGCCAGATCATGGCGGACTTGCAGACGATTCAGGAAAGGCTCGGCGGGTTCGCGGGCAAGACCGTGACCTTCGTCGGCGACGGGGCGTGCAATATGCCGGTCTCGTGGCTGTGGGCTGCGGCGAAGCTGGGCTTCGAGCTGCGCATCGCTGCGCCGAGTGCATTTCAGCCCGCGCCGGAGATCATCGCCCGCGCCTTTCGCGGGGGGAATGCGCCCGTGCCAGCCGAGGGCGGCACGCAGGCCGTGTACGAAAGCGGGAGCGGCGGACGGCTCGTGGTGACGGAGGACATCGACGCCGCGGTCGCGGATGCCGATGTGCTCTACACGGATGTGTGGGTGAGCATGGGCAAGGAGGACGAAGCCGCCTACCGCGCCGCGCAGTTTGCCCGCTACCAGATCGACACCGCCCTTGTCGCGCGGGCGAAGCCGGGCGCGCTCGTCATGCACTGCCTGCCCGCGTATCGCGGAAAGGAAATCACCGAGGAGGTGCTCGAAGCTCACGCGGACACGATTTTCGGCCAGGCCGAAAACCGCCTGCACGCGCAGAAAGCGATCCTGAGCCTGCTGGCGCGCTGAGCCGCTCCTCCGCCGCGCGGCGCCATGCCTCGCGAGGCAGTCGGTTGCAGATGGGATTTGAAACTTCCGCCACTTCCGGCAGTCTGCCGTCAAGACATCCGCCCATGAAAACCTCCCCGATCCTCCTGCCGCATTCCTTCGACCGCCGCCGCTTCATCGCCCGCAGCGGCCTCGCGCTCGCGCTCTTCGCCACGCCCGGCGCTTTCGCCGAGGAACTCCTGCGCACGCCGAAGCAGACCGAGGGGCCGTTTTACCCCGACCACCTCCCGCTCGACACGGACAATGACCTCATCGTCGTCAACGACGGTCTCACGCCCGCCGTCGGCGAAATCACCTATCTCAGCGGACGCATCCTCGACGCGACCGGCGCGCCCATTCGCAATGCCGTCGTGGAAATCTGGCAGTGCGACGCCGCCGGCGCCTACCTCCACAGCGGCACCGGCAACGCCGCCAAGCGCGACAAAAACTTTCAGGGCTTCGGACGCTTCGTCACGGGCAGCACGGGCGAATATCTTTTCCGCACGATCAAACCCGTCTCCTATCCGGGCCGCTGCCCGCACGTGCACTACGCCGTGAAAATGAAGGGCCGCGAGAAATGGACGACGCAGTGCTACATCAAGGGCGAACCGAGCAATGAGCGCGACGGAATCTGGCGCAGCGTCAAGGACGAGGCCCAGCGGGCGGCGATCACCGTCGATTTTGCGCCGCTGAAGGACGCGAAATCCGGCGAACTCGCGGCGCGTTTCGACATCGTCATGGGCTTCACGCCCGCGGCGTAGGCGCGGGGCTGTGGTGGCTCTGGGCGTGCGGTGATTCGCTCGGAGGTCGTGCGTCATTCGGAGAGCGGCGAAGGAATCGCCGCAGTCCAAGAGCCTTCGGCGCTAGACCGCGGGACGCGCATTTGTTTTAGTCCGCGCACTTTTTTCCAAACACCACCACGCCATGTCCGCTGCTCCTGCCATCATCTACACGAAGACCGACGAAGCCCCCGCGCTCGCGACCTACTCCCTGCTGCCGATCGTCGAGGCTTTCACTAAGCACTCGGGCGTTGCGGTGGAAACGCGGGACATCTCGCTCGCGGGGCGCATCCTCGCCCTTTTTCCCGAATGCCTGACCGAGGCGCAGCGCGTGGGCGACGCTCTCTCGGAGCTTGGGGCGCTCACGCTGCGGCCCGAGGCGAACATCATCAAGCTGCCGAACATCAGCGCGTCCGTACCGCAATTGAAGGCCGTCATCGCCGAGCTGCAAATGAAGGGCTGCAAGGTGCCGGATTTCCCCGATGCGCCGAAGACAGACGCCGAAACGGACGCCCGCGCGCGCTACGACAGAGTGAAAGGCAGCGCGGTGAATCCCGTCCTGCGCGAGGGAAACTCCGACCGCCGCGCGCCGAAGGCCGTGAAGGAGTATGCGCGAAAGAATCCGCACTCGATGGGTGCATGGTCCGCCGACTCGAAGACGCGCGTGGGCACGATGGGTGCGAACGATTTTTTCTCGAATGAGAAGTCCGTCACAGTCGCCGACGCGACCGACGTGAAGATCGAGTTCATCGCCGCCGACGGCACGGTGAAGGTGCTGAAGGAAAGGACGCCGCTCAAAGCCCACGAAATCCTCGACGCCACCGTGATGAGCAGGCGGGCGCTCGTCGCCTTTCTCGAAGAGCAGATCGCCGAGGCGAAGGCGCAGGGCGTCCTCTTCTCGCTGCACCTGAAGGCCACGATGATGAAGGTCTCGGACCCGATCATCTTTGGCCACGCCGTCCGCGTCTTTTTCAAAAACCTCTTCGCGAAACACGGCGTGCTGTTCACCGAACTCGGCGTGGATTTGAAGAACGGCTTCGGCGATCTCGTCGCGAAAATCCAGAGCCTGCCCGCCGGGAAAAGGGCGGAGGTCGAGGCGGACATCCAGGCCGCCTACGCCGACGGCCCGGCGCTCGCGATGGTGAACTCGGAGAAGGGCATCACCAATCTGCACGTCCCGAGCGACGTGATCGTCGATGCCTCGATGCCCGCGATGATCCGCTCATCCGGCAAGATGTGGGACGCCGAGGGCAAGCTCCGGGACACGCTCGCGGTCATCCCCGACAGCAGCTACGCGGGCGTCTATCAGGCCACGATCGACTTTTGCAAAACGCACGGCGCCTTTGATCCGCGCACGATGGGCAGCGTGCCGAATGTCGGCCTGATGGCGCAGGCCGCCGAGGAGTACGGCTCGCACAACAAGACCTTCGAGATTCCTGGCGACGGCACCGTCCGCGTCACTGACGCCGCCGGCAAGGTGCTGCTCGAACACGCCGTCGAGACAGGCGACATCTGGCGCGCGTGCCAGACAAAGGACGCACCGGTGCGCGACTGGGTGAAGCTCGCCGTGAACCGTGCCCGCGCCACCGGCACACCCGCCGTCTTCTGGCTCGACGAAAAGCGCGCGCACGACGCGCAGATCATCGCGAAGGTGTCGGCTTGCCTCGCCGGGCACGATACCGTCGGGCTCGATCTGCACATCCTGGCGCCGTTTGCCGCCACCGAGTTCACGCTCCAGCGGCTGAAGGCCGGCCTGGACACGATCTCGGTCACGGGAAACGTGCTGCGCGACTACCTCACCGATCTCTTCCCGATCCTGGAGCTCGGCACGAGCGCGAAGATGCTTTCCATCGTCCCGCTGATGAACGGCGGCGGCCTTTTTGAAACCGGCGCGGGCGGCTCCGCGCCGAAGCACGTCCAGCAGTTTCTTGAGGAGAACTACCTGCGGTGGGATTCGCTCGGCGAATTCCTCGCGCTCGCCGTGTCGCTCGAACACCTGGGCGAAACCTTCAAGAATCCAAAGGCAAAAGTCCTCGCCGACACGCTCGACGCGGCGACCGGCAGGTTTCTCGATGAAGACCGCTCGCCGGGGCGCAAGCTCGGCACCATCGACAACCGCGGCAGCCACTTTTACCTCGCGCTCTACTGGGCGCAGGCGCTCGCCGCGCAGGATCAGGACGCGGCGCTGAAGGCGGTCTTCGCGCCGGTGGCGGAAAAGCTCGCCGCCAGCGAAGCCACGATCGTGGGCGAACTCCTCGCAGTACAAGGCAGGCCGGTGGATATCGGCGGCTACTACCAGCCGGACGACGGGCTCGCGTCCGCGGCCCTGCGTCCGAGCGCGACGTTCAATGCGATTCTGAGCACGCTTTGAGGCGCACCGTCTCGCGGCTTCAGACCCCGCGGTTGTCTTTAAAGCGTGGTACACATGATCGGCGACGACCTCCTCCGCGAGACCACCGGGTACTTGCACGCGCAGATCCCGCTCACCCGCGCGATGGGCGTGAGTATCGCCAGCTACGACGGAGGGCAGCTTGTGCTCACGGCCCCGCTCGCGGCCAATCACAACCATCTCGGCACTGCCTTTGGCGGCAGCCTCAGCGCCATCGCCACACTCGCGGGATACGCGCTCGTCTGGCTGGAACTGGGCGACCGCACCGCGCACGTGGTCATTCGCGAGAGCAGCATCCGCTATCGCCGCCCGGTGCGCGGGGAATTGCGCGCCGTCTGCCGCGCACCGGACGCCGGGACGCTGGCGGCCTTCCGCAGCGACTTTGCCAGGAATGGGAAAGCCCGCCTCGTCCTGCGGGTCGGGATCGGCGAGGACGGCGACCGCGCGGTCGAATTCGAGGGCTGCTTCGTCGCGATCCGAGCCGCCGGGAGTCGTGAAGGATGATTGCCACGTTCCAACCTTGAACCTTTGCGGAACGCCTCGCACTTTAGGCGCCGGATGAATCCCGACGAGTTTCCAACATTGTGGCAGCGGAAGACCATGTGGAGCGCGCTCGCGGCCCTCTCCGTGGTCGCCATCGGAGGCATCGCGGTGGGCCTCGTGTGGCTGGTCTCGACCACCATCGGCTTTCTCCAGCCGATCCTCATCCCCTTTGCCATCGCCGGCGTGACGGCCTACCTGCTCGAGCCGGTGGTGGCAAAGATCGTCTGCTGGGGCACTTCCCGGCAGCGCGCGGTGATGGCGGTTTTCGCGGTCGTCACCATCGCCCTCGCGGGGGTGATGGTCTGGATCATCCCGGCGATCTGGGTGCAGACCGGGCGGCTTGTCCACAAGGTGCCTGCGTACCGCGATGCGGTCGTGGTGAAGGTCGGGCAGTTCAATGAATGGGCGCGCTCGCTGGAGGAAAAGCTGGGGGTCTCCGGGATGCTTCCGCAGATTCCCGACACGCTCGAAAATCCGCTGATCCCGCCGCCGGAAACCACACCTGGGCCGAAGCCGGATTCTGCGACTGAGCCGAAACCCGCAACCGTCCCGCGCGCACCCGCGCCCGTTCCGGCCGCACCTCCGGCTACAGTTCCGGCCAGCGTCACGACCGACACGAAATCGCTTCCACTGCTAGATCTGAACACCTTCCTCCGGGGTGACTGGCTGCGCACCACGCTGCCGGTGGTCCTGGAGAAATCGTGGAACGTCATCACGAACAGCGTCGGCGGGTTTCTCGGCATCTTCGGCTTCCTGCTCTCGATGATCATCGTGCCGATCTATCTCTACTATTTCCTCATCGAGTCGCGGAACATCGCGGGGTCATGGGGGGACTACCTGCCGCTGCGCGCGTCGGATTTCAAAAACGAGGTGATCTCGGCGCTGAACGAGATCAACGGCTACCTGATCGCGTTCTTCCGCGGGCAACTGCTCGTGAGCCTGATCAATGGGACGGTCACCGGCATCCTGCTCGTGAGCGTGGGGCTGGATTTCGGGCTGCTGATCGGGCTGATGCTCTGCCTTCTCGGCATCATTCCGTATCTCGGCATCACGCTGTGCTGGATCCCGGCGGTCATCATCGCCTCGGTGCAGAATGGCGCAGGCACATGGATTCCGGGCGATCCGTGGTGGGTCTTCCCGCTCGTCGTCACGATGATTTTCATCGTGGTGCAGCAGATCGACGGACTTTTCATCACGCCGAAAATCGTGGGCGAATCCGTCGGTCTTCATCCGATGACGGTCATCGCGTCGGTCTTTGTGTGGAGCTTGCTCATCGGCGGTCTGCTGGGCGC
This sequence comes from Chthoniobacter sp., assembly GCA_031411535.1. Lineage (GTDB taxonomy): Bacteria > Verrucomicrobiota > Verrucomicrobiia > Chthoniobacterales > Chthoniobacteraceae > Chthoniobacter. Next base: position 10,550 of record JANOBH010000606.1, read on the forward strand.
CATCGTCGCCGTGCCGCTGACGGCGACGATCAAGGTGCTGCTGCGCCGCTACGTCTGGCAGCGGACGCTTTTCCCCAACCCGGTGATGACCACGGAGGAGAGTTATTCCGTGCAGCAGGCGCAGGAGTCATCGGACTCCGGCGCAGTTCCGGCAGGGAAATGACGCCGGCTCCGCAGCCCCGTGTCGTCATTCCGAAGACGACGAAGCGCGAGGCGCTTACCGCGGTCATCGCCGGCGTGCTGGTCCTGGTTTTTGTCGTTTACGGGATCCTGCAGATGGGCAAGCCGGCGCCGGGAAACGACCTGACCGGCGTGGTCGTGGGGAAGGAATTCACGCCGCGGAAGGAGCGGCAGATCAGCTTCAGCGGAAGCAAGATCTCGAAGGTGCGCGAGATCGACGGCGAGTATGTGCTGAAGGTCCGCGTGGAGGCGCAGAACCGCGTGTATGAGGTGCCGGTGGAAAAGGCGGTCTATGAGGCAAAGAAGGAGGGCGATCCGATGACATTTCTGCGCCCGGAGTCGGAGCAGAGGTAGGGCTGCTTTTTCCAGGACCGCTTTGCCGGGCGTCACAAGTTCAATTCGTGCGTGGAGGCGACGAGCAGCATGAGGGGCTTGCCCGCGTTTCATCCCCAGCGCATATTCGCAGCATGACTGCGACGCTTGATGACATCCATCGCGATCCGGCGATTCTCGACCAGGCAATCGCCCGCGGAGAACGGCTGGAAATCTTTGAGAATGGGGCGGTGACGGCGACTCTCGTCCCCAAGGCAAAGGCACCCGAGCCCGACTTCCTCGCGCGCGCGAAACGGATCTGGGGCGATGCTCCACCGGGCGTGCCGCTCAGTGAAATTGTCTCTGCGGGGCGCGGGTAATCTGCCGTGCTGTACCTCGATACAGGCTGCCTGGTGAAGCTCTACTATCCGGAGGCGGAGAGCGCGGGCGTGGCGGCGGTGGCCGGTGAGGCGATCTTTCTTACGGCTCTGCATGCGCTGGAACTGAGCACCGCATTACAGGCGAAGGTCTTCCGCAAGGAAGCCACGCCTGAGCAGGCGGAGGCGGCCCAGGCGGACGTGGCGGAGGACCACGAAAGCGGGAAACTGGTGTGGGTGGATTGCGATTGGGCGGCGGCTTGGAAGGATGCACAGACGCTGGCCATCCAAAACGCCGCGACAACCGGCTGCCGTGCCTTGGATACTTTGCACTGTGCCGTGGCGCGGCTGCTCGCCGCGCGAGAAATGCTGACGACCGATGCGCGTCAGACGGCCCTCGCCGCCGCGGCGGGGATCACCTTGCACCGTTGGTGAATTGCACGGGAGCGGTTCGGGATACGGTGCGTGACCTCAACCCACCCGGTAGCGGGCTGTGGCGCTACGCGGAGAAGCTCTCGCCGCAGGAGCAGTGGGCGACGGCGTTGGGATTGGTGACTTTGAAGCCGCCCTTTTGCAGGTCGTCGCTGTAGTCGAGTTCCGAGCCGCTGACAAAGAGCGCGCTCTTCGGATCGATCACTACGCGCACGCCGGCGCTTTCGACCATGATGTCGCGGTTCGCGGGGCCGTTCACGAGGTCCATCTTGTACTGCAGGCCGGAGCAGCCGCCGCCGATCACGGCCACGCGGAGTGCGCCTTCCGGCCGGCCCTGGCGGGTGAGCAGCGAGGTGAGCTTGGTGCCGGCGCGCTCGGTGATTTTGCAGAGCTTTTCGTTGCCGGTCTTGAATTTTATTTCTGGAGTCATGTGGTGAAAGCGGGGAGCGGCTGCCCGGCGTTGAGCGCGATGTTTTCGGCGGCAATATTGTCCAGTTCGCAGAGCGTCGCTACGTGCTGGAATTTCGCGCGCAGCGCCTTCGCGTCGGGCATCCCGCGCGAGTAGGCCATGAGGCGTGAGCGCATCGAGTGCATGGCGGAGACCTCGTCGCCCCGGCGCGCGGCATTGAGCGTGCAGTGGCGGCGGATGTGCGCCCACTGCGCGTCGAGCGGCGGCGGCGGGAGCAGCTCGCCGGTGCGGAGGAAATGTTTGATCTCCGCGAAAATCCACGGCGCGCTCATCGCTGCGCGCCCGAGCATGACGCCGCGGACGCCTGTGCTCATGCGGGCCGCCACGTCCCCGGCGCTGGCGAGGTCGCCGTTGCCGATCACTGGGATTCGCACCGCCGCCGCCACCTGCGCGATGACCTCCCAATCCGCCGCGCCGCTGTAGCCCTGCTCCTTGGTCCGGCCATGCACGGCCACCGCGGCGATGCCGGAGCCTTCGAGGATGCGCGCCGTCTCGGTCGCGTTCACCGTCGCCGCGCTCCAGCCGATGCGGATCTTTGCCGTCACCGGCACAGGGGACGCGGCGACCACGGCCCGCGCGATTTTTTCCAAGAGCGGGCAGTCGCGCAGCAGCGACGAGCCGCCATTCTTCGAGACCACCTTGTTCACCGGGCAGCCAAAGTTCAGGTCGATCAAATCGGGCCGCTTCCACTCCGCCACCATCCGCGCGGCCTCGCCGAGATGCCCTGGGTCGCCGCCGAAGATCTGCACGCCCAGCGGCCGCTCCGTGTCTTCAAAGTCGAGATACTCCAGCGTCCGCTCATTGCGTCGGAAGATGCCCTCCGCACTGACAAACTCCGTGACCGTGACATCCGCGCCGTGCTCCTTGGCGAGCTGCCGGAACACGGTGTCCGTGACCCCGGCCATCGGGGCGAGGTAAAGCGGGAAGCGGTCTTGGAACCAAGGAAGCATGCGGGGCGGAAGATAGCCGCCGGTGGAGGAAGCTCAAAGGGCAAAGCTCAAAGTTCAAACGTCCGCACGGCGCCGGCGCGGCGCACGGGCCGGGGATTCTCACGGCACGATCTTCAGGATGCGGTCGTTGTAGCTGTCTGTGATGAAAAGGGTGCCGTCGGCTGAAACGGTGATGCCGTGCGGGCGGCGGAGTTCGGCGCGAAGCGGTTCGCCACCGAGGCCGGCTGCGCCTGCCTTGCCGGTGCCCGCGACGCGCGTGATGAGGCCGCTCTTCGGGTCGAAGCGGCGGATGACGTGGTTCTCGGCGTCGGCGATGAGGACGCTCCCGTCCCGGTCGAGGCAGAGATGTTTGGGCCCATTGAGCGTGGCGAGGCGGGCGTCGCCGCCGTCGCCGGTGTTGCCGGGTCTTCCGGTGCCCGCGACGGTGCGGAGCTTCCCGGCAGGATCGACGTGGCGGAGGGTGTGGCCGCCGCGTTCGAGGATGTAGAAGCCGCCATCGGGCGCGATGGCGACGGCGCGCGGATCGAGCAGCGGTGCGGCTTTGGCGTCTGCGCCATCGGGAGGCACGCCGCGCTCGCCATTGCCGGCGACGGTTTCGATGATCCCGGTGGCGAGAGCGATGCGCCGGATGCGCCGGCTGCCGATGTCGGCGATGTAGAGATGCTGAGCCGTCGGATCGAGGGCGATCTGGATCACGGTTCCAAACTCCGCCTGCGCCGCCGGTCCGCCGTCTCCGCCGGAACCTTTCTTTCCGGTGCCGGCAAAGGTGGTGACAATGCCGGACTTCGCGTCGATCCGGCGCACGCGATTGTTCCATGTGTCCGCGAGGTAGATGTCGCCGGCGGGGCCGATGGCGAGGTTGTGAATCCCGCTGAACTGCGCGTCACGCGCGGGGCCGCCGTCGCCGTCAAAGCCTTTCGCACCGGTGCCTGCGAGCACACTCAGCGTCCCGCCTGCGTCCACGCGCAGCACGCGGTTTCCGCGCTCCATTTCGACGATGATCATCTCCCCGCGCGGCGTGAACTCCACACCGAACGGCTCCTGGAGCGCGCACTCTGCCGCCGGTGCGTCGGCGGTTTTTTCCCCGCCACCCGCGGCGAGGACGAGCCGCTCCGCGTGCAGCGGTGCGAGGGTGAGACAGGCGAGTGCGAGGGCGACGGAAGTTTTCATGTGGCGGGGGAAAAGGGGGATTGCTGGCGGCGGAGAGAGCGGAAAGACTCGGCGGGTGGGCTGTGTGCCCTGTCATCCATCATCAACCCCGAACGAATCAAGAATATGAGCAATACCTACGTCCCCATGATCAGCTCCAGCGTCGCCGGCCCTCTCGGCGTGCTCCACCTCCCGCGGCTCTGGCTGAAGGTCTCGCTCGAAGCGCAGGGAAAAATCGCCGCCGGCTATCCCGGTGTCGGCAAGGGTTACGACGCGATGGTCCTCGCCGCGCTCGGGCTGAACGAAGGAGCGGTAAAGGAATTCATCGCGACGGCAAAGCCGACGTATCCGCAATTCGAAGCGTGGATCAAAAAGCAGCCCGGCGTGACACTGGACAAGGCGACGATCCACAAGCTGAACGTCTCGATCGCCGGCTATATCCACGGCGACGACGTGGTCAGCGGGGTGTTGAAAGCGAACGGTCTCGCAGATGACGGCACGATCACGCACGACGCGATCAATGTGAACAATCTCGACGACTGGTATGAATTTCACCAAGCGGTGCTGAAATAGCCGGGCCGATCCGAGGGGCGGCCGATTCTTTCGGCGGGATTCAGAGAAACGGCCCCGCGATTTTGGCGCAGCCCGGAGCCTTGGCTCTCCCGAGGTGGAGCCGAGCGCTCCCGCGCCCGGGGCGGCCAGGTGTCTTTCACACCCTCTTGAATAGGGCGCGTCTTGCCGGAGCCGCTTGGGGATTTCACAGCGCCCCGGCCTGCGCCGTGTAGCGCTTCAGCCAGCGTCCCAGCGCGCTTTGCATCTCGCCCCACAGCGTCGCGGTGCGCGAGCTCCGGAATTTCACCCGCGCCATTTCCCCGATGCCAAGCGGTGCGTCCGTCGTCAGTCGCGCCGTGGCGTTGAAATGCGGCTCGGCGAGTTCGTAGTCCGTGGCCTCGGGATCGGAGCCGCGGTGCGCCGCCGGTTCCTCATTCCGGCGCAGCGCGAGCGGTCCGCCGGCGAGCGCGGTGAGCGCGGGGTGGATGAGTTCGCGGGTCGCCCGCGCCTCCACGCGGAGCAGCGTGGCGTCGAGCACCGCGCCGCGGCCCTCGATTCTGACGCGCAGCGGCTGGTTCAGCGCCGCCCGCAG
>JANOBH010000607.1:0-5389 GCA_031411535.1 Chthoniobacter sp.
GTGAAGCGGCCGAGCACGATGCGGTCGGCCTCCTTTTGAAAATCGAAGACGCCTGCCGGCGCGTGGCCCGTGGGGAGAGCGGTGTCGGCGGAGGTCTCGGCGGGGTTCCCCGGCTGCAGACCGAGGTCCATCCGGTGCGCGGCGGGCTTGCGGGTGTAGAGCTTGTGCCGGCGGTCGGCGAGTGAGAAGAGGTCGGCGAATCCGCCGATGGTCTCCGAGCTGCCAAGAAGGAGAATGCCGCCGGGTTTCAGCGCGTAGTGAAAGGTGGGGATCACGCGCTTTTGCAGGACCGGCCCGAGGTAGATGAGCAGATTCCGGCAACTGATGAGGTCGAGCTTTGAAAAGGGCGGGTCCTTTGCCACGTCCTGCCGCGCGAAGACGCACAGGTCGCGCACGCTTTTCGAGATCTGGTAGCCGGCGTCGCCCTTCGAGAAAAAGCGCCGCAGCCGCGCCTGCGAGACGTCCGCCGTGATGCCGGCCGGGTAATGGCCCGCGCGGGCCTTCTCGATCGCCGACTCGCTGAGGTCGGTGCCGAAGATCTGCACGGCCACAGCCGAGCCCTTCGCGCCGAGGCTTTCCAGCAGGGCGATTGCCAGCGAGTAGGCCTCCTCGCCTGTGGAGCAGCCCGGCACCCAGATCCTCACCGGTGTCTGCGCGGGGCGCTCCCGCAACAGCCGCGGGAAGACATTCTTCTTCAGCGCGTCGAAAACCTCCGGCTCCCGGAAGAAGCTGGTCACATTGATGAGCAGGTCCTTGTAGAGCGCCTCCACCTCGGAGGGCGTCTGCTTGAGGAGCCGGACGTAGTCCTTGAGCGCGCTGACCCTGTGAAGCGCCATGCGGCGCGCGATGCGGCGCTTGAGCGTGGTGGGCTTGTAAAAGGAGAAGTCCACGCCCGTGGCCGAGCGCAGGAGGATGAAGACCTTGCTCAGCTCCTCGCCGCTCTCCGGCAGGATGTCCGCGGCTTTGGCCGCCGGCGGCAGCGCCACGTACGGCTCCCGCCCGAGCCGCGCCAGCTCGCGCGCGATGTCCTGCGGCGGGAGGATGAAATCGACGACGCCCGCGGCGATGGCGCTGTGCGGCATGCCGTCGTATTTCGCGGACATTTCATCCTGGGAAAAGGTGAGCCCGCCCTCGCCTTTGATGACGCGCAGGCCCTCGGTGCCGTCCGACGCCGTGCCGGAGAGGATGACGCCGATGGCGCGGCTTTTCATATCGGCGGCGAGCGATCGGAAAAAGAAATCGATCGGCATGTGCTGCCCGCGCCCCTCGGTGCGCGGCACGAGGCTGAGCCGGCCGTGCAGCACGGCGAGGTTCGTATTCGGCGGGATGACGTAGATGTGATTCGGCTCGATGCGCATCCCGTCGAGCGCCTCGTGGACGGGCAGCGTGGTGCTGTGCGAAAGCAGCTCGGTGAGCATGCTCTCGTGCTGCGGCGCGAGATGCTGCACGAGGACAAAGGCGAGGCCCGTGTCCAGCGGCAGCGCGCCGAGCAGTTGCGTGAATGCCTCCAGCCCGCCCGCCGAGGCGCCGATGCCGACGATGGCAAATGAGCCGGGCAGGGGCGCCTTGGCGCGTGCGCGTGCCGCCGGGCGCTTGGGGGCTGTGCCTGCCGTGCGCCGCGGTTTGGAGGGCGGCGTCTTTGCCGGGGGGCGTCGCTTGCGTGCGGTCATGGATGCACAGGATTCACGGATCGGCCCGGTTTCACAATCCCCGCGTCAATGCGTCAGGCAGGGCGGGGCGTCCGCCCCGGCGGAGACGGATCTCCACCGGGGCGACGTGCCCGCCTGTCCCTCATCATCCCGGGCCCCACCGGGATGATGCCTTCCGTCCACATTCGATCGCTGGCAAAACGTCCCGTCTGCCTTTACGCGGCGTGTCATCCATAGGCGGGGTCCAGAAGCGGACGGACCGCCCCGATGAGTTCTTCCCGGCGGAAAGGCTTCGCGATGAAAGGCAGCGCCTGGGTGCCGCCGGCGCGCGGCACGAGGCTCGACATGAGGAGCACTGGAATCGCCGGGTGCTCGCACCGGAGCCATGCGGCGAGGGCGTCGCCTCGCAGTCCCGGCATATCGATATCCGTGACCACGAGATCGATCGACGACCCGGCGGCCGCCAGCATGTCTCTCGCCGCCTCCCCGTCGTGGGCAGTCAGGACCCGGTGGCCTTCCGACCGCAGCCAGCTTCCGACGAAGGTGCGGATGCTTTCATTGTCATCGACGACGAGGATCGTCGGCGCGGAGGTGCGGGGGGAGAGGCTCTGGAGGAGGGGACGGATTTCGGGTTCGGCAGCGCCGCTGTCCGATTCGTCCCGGTCGAGGGATTGGTCCGGGGACGCACTCGCGCCATTGCCATCGCTGGAGACGGCGCACGCAAAGAAATGGAGGCCCGACGCGAAGGCCGCCTTCCGCAGGTAGCAGCGGATATGGTCCATCGGCATCCGCAGGGCGGTGGCCGGATCGAAGAGCGCCACGAGGGTGATATTGCGCCCCGTGGCGCGCCGCATCCATTTCCCGAGCCAGCACTCGAATGCATCGGAAATGCTCCTGTCCCCGCGCAGCGAGAGCACCACCACGTCGCTGCTGAGCGCAGCTTCGGCGGCCTCCTTCTGAATGTCCGGCATTCCCAGGAGATCGCTGCGCCAGAGCGACTCCCTGAGATCGGTGTGCGCTTCGGACTGCGCGCAAAGCTGGTCGCAGAAACCCTTCGCACGCACGCCGCAGTCCATGTTGTCGTAAACGATGGCGATGCGGAGGGCTTCCAGCTCGGCGTGTGTGATTGACTCAGCCGGAAGGATTTCGGGGGTGTTCATTGGCCTTGAAGCTACGGTCTGCCCGCGCCACCGCCATTGGGCCGATCCCGCTTCGCCCGTCCGCCTGCATCCCTAGGCCGCTAAGGATTTTCCTGATTCCCGCGTGCGGCACGGAGCCGCGCGTGCATCCGCGCTCTTGCTGCCGGCCCCGCGCGCGGCCTACGCTCCGCCGCGTTATGTCCTCCGATCCCGCCTCGCTCTACTCGCGCAAGAATCCCTTTCCGGCCGCCCATCCCGTCAACCGGAAGCTCTCCGGGGAAGGCTCCGGCAAGGACACGCGGCACCACGAGATTTCCCTCGCGGGCTCCGGCCTGCAGTACGAGGTCGGCGATTCGCTGGGGCTCTTCGCTTCAAACGATCCGCGGCTCGTCTCCGAGATCCTCACCGCCCTCGGCGCGAGCGGCGACGAGACGGTGCCCGGCGCGGATGCTGTGCCAAAGCCGCTCCGCGCAGCGCTGACCGGCGACTACAACATCACCCAGCCGTCGAAGGAGTTTTTGAAAGCGCTCGTCGAGCGCGCGGGCGATGCCGTCGGCGACCTCCGCGATCTGATGGCGGACCCGGCGCAGAAGAAGGCGCTGGAAGACTACCTGTGGGGTTTCGAGTTCATCGACTTCCTGCTCGCGCATCCGTCGCTGAAGTGGACGCCCGAGGAGTTCGTGAAAACGCTGCGCAAGCTCCAGCCGCGGCTTTACTCCATCGCCTCCAGCCTGAAGGCGAACCCGGAGTCCGTGCACCTGACCGTGGCCACCGTGCGCTACGAAAGCCACGGGCGTCCGCGCCAGGGCGTGGCGTCCACCTTCCTCGCCGAGCGCTGGCCGGCGGAGCAGACGGCGGGAGTCTTTATCCACACCGCGAAGCATTTCCGCCTGCCCGAAGACCCGGCCACGCCGGTCATCATGGTCGGGCCCGGCACCGGCGTGGCGCCCTTCCGCGCGTATCTGCAGGAGCGGAAGGTCACGGGTGCGAGCGGGCGGAACTGGCTCTTCTTCGGCGAACAAAAGCGCGCGTCCGATTTCCTCTACGAAAGCGAACTCGCGCAGCTCCAGGCCGACGGCGTGCTCACGCGGCTCGACGTGGCCTTTTCCCGCGACCAGGCGGCGAAGGTGTACGTGCAGGACCGCATGCGCGAAAACGCGAAGGAGCTGTGGGCATGGCTGCAGGAGGGCGCGCACTTTTACGTCTGCGGCGACGGCGCGCGCATGGCCAAGGACGTGGACGCCGAGCTGCACCGCATCGCCGAAACCGAAGGCGGAAAAACGCCCGAGGAAGCGGCGGCTTACGTCGAGGCGATGAAGAAGGAGAAGCGCTACAAGAAGGACGTGTACTAGAAGAAAGTGGCTTGGACTTTAGTCCAAACGCCCGGCCGACTTTGGACTAAAGTCCAAGCTGCTTTTTAGTATTCGTCCGGCGGCGGGCCGTCGGCTTCCTCGGTCAGCGCCTGGGTCAGGGATTCCTGGTACATCATGAAGCGCTTCGTGACGAAGAGCGGGTCGCGCTGCTCGCCTCCCTCCACGTAGGCCTCGATGAATTCCTCGATCGACAACTCCTCGTATTCGTCGCCCTCGGCATCCCAGAGTTTGCTGGCAAAGGCGACCTTGTGCGTGGCCTCGAAGCAGCAGAGCGCCAGCTCGAAATCAAGATCGTCGAACTCGTCGCCGAAGATCTCGGCGATGCGCGTGGTCGAGTCCACCTGGATCAGGTCGTCGCTGACAAAGTGGAGGATATTGATGAACGAGGTGACGTAATAATTCATGGGATCGCGGCGCGGCGGTCGGTAGGGCATGCGGCTGGGAGTGCTTGTGTAAAACCACTCCGCCGTCCGCGCAAGGGCAGACCGGCATTCACGCGCGCCGGAGCGGTCCCCCCGCCGCGATCACGCGCGCCGCGCCCAGCGGAGCTTGGCGCTGGCGGAGCGGGGATTGGCGCGCAACTCCTCCGCGCCCGGCCGCTGGATGTCGTGGGCGATTTCGGCGTAGAGGCCGTCGCGCGCGCCGGTTTTGAAGGCGTGCTTCACGCGCCGGTCTTCGCCGGAGTGAAAGGTGAGGACGGCCACGCGGCCGCCCGGCTTCAGGCAGTGAGGGAGATTGCGGAGAAAGGTGTCGAGCGCGCCGAATTCGTCATTCACCGCGATGCGCAGCGCCTGAAAAACGCGGCGCACGGAGAGTTCGGCGTCCGCGGGCAGTGCTTTGCGGATGACGGACGCGAGCACTGCCGTGGTGGTGATCGGGGCGCGGCTTTGGGCGCCGAGGATCGAGGCGGCGAGCAGGGCGGCGTGGGGCTCGTCGGCGTTTTCGGCGAGGAGTGTTTCGAGCTTCGCGGCGGAGATGCCGGCGAGGAGCGCGGCGGCGGACTGCCCGCGCTCGGGATTCATGCGGAGGTCGAGCGGGCCATCGCTTTTGAAGGTGAAACCGCGCTCGGGGTTGTCGATCTGCATGGAGGACACGCCGAGGTCGGCGAGGATCACATCGGCTCCGCCGGGTGCCTCGGTGGCGAGCAGGCCGGCGAGGCCGGCGAAGTTCATCCGCCGCACGAGCAGCGCCGCATCGGGGAGGCCGGGCGCGCGCAGGCGGGCTTCGG
>JANOBH010000608.1:0-6416 GCA_031411535.1 Chthoniobacter sp.
ATCCCGAGGTCGATGAGCGGCGCATCGGGCGTGAGACCCTCGTGCGCGTGCTCAGCGTGCGCGCCCGGTTCAGCCGCAGTCAGCGTCTCGCGGCCGGCGGCATCCCCCTCCGCCGCATGCATGGCGGAAACCGCCAACCCAAAACAGGCCACGAATGCGACGCAAAGCGTGATCAGTCGGAGCCACCGACCGATGATGGCCGGCGAATGGATGTTGAAGGCGGGGTTACTCATTTCCAAAAAAGGGACAATACCTGAAGCGCATGTCATCGAGGGACTCGACCGTGAAATTCACCGAGGGGAGGAGATCTCGCGCACACCCGCTTCGGGTATTGCGACGGCGATAAAACAGCGACGACGCAGGTGTGGCAAGAACTTTGTGAAATTTTTCACAAACTTTCAAAAGGAGGGGAGTCTGCGCCGGGGTCTGAAAACTTCCGGGCAGCCGGAAGCCTGACTATGGCGCTGTCGTCACTTCCGTCGCGCGCAGGATCGGCTCGTTGTCATCCTGAAACACGTCGCGGAACAGCTTTCCCTGGATCAGGTCGCTATGATCGTCGATTCGACCGTACGTGGATTTCTGATTTGCGGTCTGCCCCGCTTCATTCGACACGAAAAAACCCTTGCCCGGCACGGCGACAATGCCGGAAAGCGCGCCGCCGCGATTGTTTCCAAACGGCGATAGCTCCAGTTCCTCCCACGGGACATTGAGGCTCCCGAGCACGTTCATCGCGTCATCGAGCACCGTGATGGCGCGCTCCCGCCAGCGCGTGACAAAAACCCGCTGCCCGTCGATCGCCACATCCATCGGCCCCTTGACCTCCACGGATTTCACGTCTTTTCCACCCGGCAGCATCTTGAAAACCTTGTCGCCCTTCAGATCCACGACCCAGATATTCCCGTTCCCATCGACTTTCACGCCGCGCAGATCCTGCGCACCCGGAACCTTAAAGACCCCGCTCCCATCGAACCCGCCTAGCGTCGCGGAACTCAGGCCGTCGCCGTTCTCCTTCAGCACCCAGCGGGAAATCGTCCCATCGTCCCGATCCGAACCGTAAAGCACCAGTTCACCGCCCTCACGCGCTGTGGCGACACTATCGACAATGCCCGCGGGAATGCGCAGCAGACGCGTTTCGAGCGCCGCGTCATAAACTTGGACGGCGCTGTTGTCGCAGATATAGACCCGCCCCTTGTCGTCCGTAGCGATCCCTTTCGACAGGATGCCGGGGAGCACGGCGACCGTCGCGCGCTCGAAATCGGCAACCGAAATCTGAATCCTCCGCACCTCGCCCGCATTGTTAAAGCTGTGGTGATAGCCAGCGTAGAGATACTTGCCGTCCGGCGAAATCGCCAGGCCGCGGTTGTGTCGCGGCGAAACCTTCTGAGGATGGCCGAAAACAGTGCGGCTGGTATCAATCAGATACTGCACCGTCCACTTGTAGGCGTCCCCCGCGGAGGCCGGCAGCAGGCCCATCGGCACTGATGCCGCGATGGCGAGCGCCAGACGGACTTTGGTCGAAAACGAGTTCTTCAGGCGTGCGGGAAGCATCGAAGGTTGGTGAATCAAAGATTCGCGGGGGGGCGGGCGGAATTGGGCTGCGCAAAGTGTCGGTTCGATTTCGCGTTGTCAACAATGTCAGCAGTTATACCGACAGAAATCGCGGGAAGCAGTCTCCCAAGCGTGTCAGGAGACTCGGTCCGGGCAGCGTGGAATCGAGATCCCGCGCGGCTTTTGGGGGGACGATGCGCCCCTCCCGCACGAGCAGATGCTGCAAATCACGGGTCGTATTTCCGATGGAAAACTTCTCCGCCGCCGACCGCTGGCCGCACCTCCCGAGGCGCTCCGCGAGCGCGGGATCACGCAGCAGTTTTTCCATCGCATCAGCCAGCAGTGCGGGATTGTTCGGTGCCGCGAGCAGGCCGTCTTCGCCATCGCACACCATCTCCGGCACACCGGCCACCCGTGTCGAGACCACGGGCAGCCCGCACGCCATCGCCTCCACGATGACGGTCGGCAGATTGTCGCTTCCCCCGCCGGCCTCCACCACGCAGGCGAGGACGAAAAGGTGCGCGCCGGCGAGCAACTGACGCACATCCGCCTGCGGAAGCGGTCCCAGCAGCTTCACCACGCCGCCCAGCGCCGCGCCGTCGATCTGCGCCTGCAACTCTCCTTCCAGCGGGCCGCCACCGACGATCACGCATTCAAACTCCAGCCCGCGCCCCCGAAGCAGCCCGCACGCAGCGATCAAGTCCGGGAATCCCTTTTTCGCCACGTAACGCCCCACCGAGATGATCCGCGGCACACCGCCAGTCGCCGAGCGCGGCGGAAATTCCTCCATCGCGATCCCGTTGTACACGCGGAAGATTTTTCCGCGCGCGGCCGGATGCTTCTCCTCCATCCAGCGACGCGCGTGGTCGGTTTCGGTCACCACAAAGCGCGCGCCGCTCACCAGATCGGCATTGGAAACGGGAAAGTCCGTCTCGCAAAAAATGTCATTCGCATGGCCGGTAAAGCTGTAGCTGAAACCGAAGATCCGGCGCAGCCACCACGCCGTCCGCGCAGCCACGCCGCCGAAATGCGCATGCACATGCCGGATGCCCCGAGCGCTGAGCAGGGGCGCCAGCCAGATCGCCTCGAAAATCCGCTGCGAATCCGGCTCATCGCGCCACCGCGACATCGCCCGCCGCGCCCGCCGCGAAAGCTTTCCCGCACTGCGCCGCGCATCCACCTCGGCGCGCAACACCTTTTCCTCTGCCATGTAAAACACCTCCGCATCCGTCTCCGCCGTCAGATCCACCGGGTCGTCCGGCCTGCGGATCGAGACAAGCCACGGCTCCATCCCGCGCCGCACCATCTCCACCGCTTCGCGATAGACGAATGTCTGTACGAATGACGGGAACCGCTCGAAGAGGTAGGCGAAAGAATTCACAAGGCGTGAAGAACGACGGATGAATGGCGGCGCAGCGAAGCCCACGGGCGCGGGCACGCGCCACCCGATCCGTCATCGGTCCTTCGGATTTCACCCGTCATTCCGTCCTCCGTCATTGGTCATTTTCCCAATCTCCCGCGCTTCATCGTAAAAGCCCTCCAGCCGCTTGATCGCCGCGCCCTGCTCAAACTCCTCCCGCACCGTCCGCGCCGCGGCCTGGCCGAGGATGTATAGAAAATCCGTCTCCGCCGTGATCTGCCGCATCGCCCCGAACAGCGCCTCGTTTTCGCGCTCCGGCACGAGCAGGCCCGTGCGCTCATGGGTCACCGCCTCCGGGATTCCGCCATGCGTCGTCGCGAGCACCGGCAGTCCCGTAGCCATCGCCTCCAGCATCGAGTTCGGCACGCCTTCCTGATTCTGATCCGGCGGCATTTCGCTCGGGTGGAGAAAGACGTGGGACCAGGCGTACAGCGCCGCGAGATCCGCCTGCGAAAGGAACCCGCGCAGCTCCACCGCCCCGCCCAGCCCGAGCTCGCCGATCAGAGCTTCCAGCTCCGCCTTCATCGGCCCGTCACCCGCGATGACAAACTTCGCCTTCGGATGCAGCGCGTGGAATTTCGCGAACGCCCGGAGCGCCGTCCCGAGCCCCTTCTTCGCCACCAGCCGGCACGCCTGCACAAAGCGCCACGAGCCGTCCGCCGGCATCGGCCGCTGCTGAAACGGAAACTGGCCGAGCGGAATCCCCGTGCGATTCAGCCTCAGCTTCTCCGACGGGCAGCCCCACTGCTCCAGCGCCGCGAAAAGCGATCGCGACCGCGCCAGCACCAGCGGCACCGTCCGCACCAGCGCGCGCATCTGCCCATCGTAACCCTCCTGCTGCGGCCGCGCCTGGATATCCATGCCGTGAAATGACACGATGCACGGCCCTTTCCACTCCTGCACAAACGGCAGCAAATGCACACCCGTGTGACCGAAATAGATGTGCACCAGATCCGCCCGGCGCCGCCCGAACAGCTTCAGGATCACCTGCAACTCCCCGCGGTAGTACGCCGGCGGCTTCCGCGCGACATACTTCAGCCAGAAACGCTTCACGAAATTCTTCTGCGCACGCGGCAGCACCTCCACATCGGGAAAGGGAAACTGCGCCTCACCCATCCGCTCTCTCGTCACCACGAATGTCGAGTAGCGCCGCAGCCCCGTCACCTGCCGGTAGATGTGCTGCATTTCCGGCTTGAGAAAGGTCGTGCAATAGCTGGCGACGACAGGCTTCGGCGATGGCGCGGCGGATTCGGGCATGAACGCGCGAATGTCGAAAACGCCCGCCCCTTTGTCGAGGCTGGACGCCGCCCGCCGCCCGCGCAATTGACACCTCCCGGCGCGGGCCTTAGACGGGATGCATGCCCCCCTCCCCAGCCGCACGCTGGCGCGCGTTCACCCTCATCGAACTGCTCGTCGTCATCCTCATCATCGCCGTGCTCGCGGCCCTGCTCTATCCCGCCCTCGCCGGCATTCTGGAGAATTCCAAGCGCACCAACTGCATCAACAACCAGCGCCAGCTCCTCGGCGGCGTCGTCGCCTACGCCGGTGACAACGACGGCTTCCTCCCGTCCTGCGGCTGGGACGGAGGCACGGGAATCACGGGATCCCAGCATCCAGGCTGGCTTTACGGCATCGCCAAAGTCCAGCAGCCGGGCTCCGCCGAGAAGCCGCCTCTCCAAGGCAAGTACTACACGGACGGAAGCATCTGGAAATACATCAAAACCCCGAAGATCTACTTCTGCCCATTTGATCGACCGACCGCGCTGCAGCTCAGCCAGCGCTCTCAAAAGCTCTCCAGCTACTGCATGAATGGCGCGGTCAACTTCTACTCGGGCAGCGTGGAATCCGCCCGGATCTCCCAGTTTGCCAGCAATGCGATCTGCTTTTGGGAACAGGACGAAGGCGGAAACGGCTTCTGGTTCAACGACAGCTCCAACCAACCGGACGAGGGAATCTCAAAGCGCCACAAGGACGGCGCGCTCGTGGGCTGCTTCGACGGCCACGTCGAATGGCTGACCTGGGCGCAATACAACACCGAGAAACAGAAACCGGGCCCCGACGGAACCAGCGGCGGCCCCAACCGCTTCTGGTGCAATCCAAAAACCACCAACGGCCACTGATTTACAAACTCACACGACCACATCCCATGACCCGATTCCTCCTCCTCATCGTCAGCTTTGCCCTCCTCGGTCTCGTCGCAGTGCCACGCGCCGCCGCGCAGGATGAAGACATCACCGTGGCCGGACAGGTCACCGCGAAAAGCGGCGCCTCCATCAGCATCGCCACCGGCGACAAAAAGAACCCGACGCAAACCTTCGTCGTCAACGACCAGACGGTGGTGCGGCGTGCCCGTGCGCCGATCACCATCGAAGCCGTCGAGGTCGGCGAGATGGCCGGCGTCGTCGGCAGGAAAGTGGACGGCCAGCTTATCGCGACCGTCATCGAGACGCGCGCGAAACGCTAGGCGTTCACCGCCGCGTTTCCCTCCCCCAGCACCAGCTCACCGAGCCGCTTCTTGAGCTGCTCCACGCCCTCCCCCGTGCTCGCCGAGATCGGGAAGATCTCCAGCTTGCGATAGCGCCGCTTGAATCCCTTCAGCCGCTCCGGCGCCTCCGCCAGGTCCATCTTGTTCGCCACCACGATCCACGGGCGCTCGCTCAGCTTCGGGTCGTAAAGGTCGAGTTCCTTGCGCAGCTTCTGCAGATCATCCAGCGGCTCGCGCCCCTCGCTCCCCGCCATATCCAGCACAAAGACCAGCAGCTTGCAGCGCACGATATGCCGCAGGAAATCATGCCCCAGCCCCACGTCCGCGTGCGCCCCCTCGATCAGCCCCGGGATGTCCGCCACCGTCACCCGCTGATAGGCCGGCAGCTCCACCACGCCGATATGCGGCGTCAGCGTCGTAAAGGGATACGACGCCACCTTCGGATGCGCCGCCGACACTTTCCCAAGCAGCGTGGATTTCCCCGCATTCGGATAGCCCACGAGCCCCGCGTCCGCGATCTTTCGCAGCTCGAGGTAAAAGTAACCCTGCTCCCCCGGCACGCCTTCCGTGTACTGCCTGGGCGCCTGGTTGCGGGAACTCTTGAAATGCACATTGCCGACTCCCCCCTTCCCTCCCGCGCAGAGCACAAACTCCTCCCCGACCTCCGTCAGGTCCGCGATCATCTCCAGCTCCTCCGGATTGATCGGCGCCTTCTTCTTGCGCACCGGCTTCTCCTCAGCCTCCGGCGTCTTGGAGAAATCCACGAACATCGCCCGGCGACCATGCTCCACGTCGGGATCCACCTCCTCAGCCGTGTCCTCCTCCGGCAGCCGATAGACGATCGTCCCCACAGGCACCGGCACGATCCTGTCCGGCGAACTTTTCCCGAAACACTGCCGCCCGCCGCCGCGCTCCCCATTCTTCCCCTTCACGATCGGCTCATAGAAGAACGGCGTCAGATTG
>JANOBH010000609.1:0-14580 GCA_031411535.1 Chthoniobacter sp.
AACATCGACAGGCTCGCAAAGCAGGGCCTGCGCTTCACCTCAGCCTACGCCGCGCAGCCGATCTGCTCGCCGTCGCGCGCCGCGCTGCTGACGGGGAAATCCCCAGCCCGCCTGCACCTCACGAATTTCCTCCCAGGCCGCGCCGACGCGCCCTCGCAAAAGCTGCTCCAGCCCGTGATCGAGGGGCAGCTCCCGCTGGAGGAAATCACCGTCGCCGAGCTGCTGCGCGACGCGGGCTACGCGACGGCCTGCATCGGCAAATGGCATCTCGGCGGCGCGGGCTTCGGGCCGAAGGAGCAGGGGTTCGATTCCGTCTTCGCGGGAAAGCCGAATACCGTGCCGACGGCGGAGGAGGGGAGCAAAGGGGAGTTCGAGCTGACGGCGGAGGCGGAGAAATTCATCGAGGCGAACAAGGAGCGCCCGTTCTTTCTCTACCTGCCGCACAACAGCCCGCACATCCCCTTTGCCGCGCGCCCGGAGGATGCGGCGAAGCACGCGGATTCGTTCCATCCGGTGTACGCGGATGTCATCGCACGGCTGGATCAGACGGTCGGCCGCGTCATGGCAAAGATCGAGTCGCTCGGCCTCGCGGAGCGGACCGTTTTCATTTTCACCAGCGACCACGGTGGGTTGCATGTCCTGGAGTTTCCCGGCACGCCCGCGACGCACAACACGCCCTTCCGCGCGGGCAAGGGTTACCTCTACGAAGGCGGCACGCGCGTGCCGCTCATCGTCCGCTGGCCGGGCAGGATCGCGCCCGGCGTGAATGACACACCGGTGGTGCTCACCGATCTCATGCCGACGATGCTGGAGTGGGGCGGTCTCGATCCGGCGAAGGCCGTGGGCCCGCTCGACGGCGTGAGCCTGGCGAAGCTTTTCGCGGGCACGCCGCTCCCGCCGCGCCCGCTCTTCTGGCATTTCCCAAACTACACGAACCAAGGGGGACGCCCGTCCGGCGCGGTGCGCGAGGGCGACTGGAAGCTCGTGGAGAATTACGAGGACCAGAGCGTGGAGCTTTTCGACCTGGCGAAAGACGCGGGTGAAATCTCCAATCTCGCCGAGGTGGAAACGGCCCGCCGCGAGACGCTGCTGAAAATGCTCCGCGACTGGCGCAGGCGCGTGGGCGCGCAGGAGTGCGTGCCGAATCCCGCCTTTGACGCCGCCGCGCACTCCGCGCTCTACGTCACGCGCGATCCCTCAAAGCTGACCGCCGACGGCAAGACCGCGGCGCAGCTTGGCGAGGAGTGGAAGGGCTGGCGCGCGGGGATGAATGCGGCGGTGAAAGGCTCCAAAGTCCGCGTGACTCCCGCGACCGGCGACATCCGCCTGCACGCGCCCGACGCGCAGGTGCATGGCGAGAAGCTCCGCTACGAGCCGCAGCCGATGAAGCGCACGCTCGGCTTCTGGGTGAACGCGACCGACTGGGCGGACTGGACCTTCGACGTGGCCAAGCCGGGCCGGTACGAGGTCGAGATCCTGCAGGGTTGCAGCGGCGGCGGCTCGGAGGTCGCGGTGGAAGTCGCCGGCCAGACGCTGTCCTTCACGGTCGAAAACACCGGCGCTTTCCAGCACTTCATCATGCGCACGATCGGCGCGGTCGATCTCCCGGCGGGAAAGCAGACGCTGGCTGTGAAGCCAAAGGTGAAAAAGGGCGGCGCGGTGATGGACCTGCGCCAGGTCACGCTGCGGCCGGCGGGCGGTGGGTGATGACGTCCGCGGAATGCCGGGCCGGTCAGACGAACACGTCCACCAGGAGGATGAAGGCGATGGCGACGACGGCGATGCCGGTTTCCACGACGGTCCAAGTTTTGAGCGTCTGCTCGATGGTCAGGCCGAAGTATTCCTTGATGAACCAGAAGCCGCTGTCATTGACGTGCGAGAGGATGAGCGAGCCGGCGCCCATCGAGAGGATGAGCAGCTCTTTGTTGACCGTGGGATTGCCGGCGATGATCGGCGCCATGAGACCGGCGGTCGTGGTGACGGCGACGGTGGCGCTGCCGATGGCGACGCGGAGCAGGCCGGCGATGCACCAGCCGAGCAGGAGCGGGGAAATGGGCAGCGTCTTTCCCCAGTCGCCGATGGCCGCGCCGATGCCCGAGCCTTTCAGCACCATGCTGAAACCGCCGCCCGCGCCGATGAGCAGCAGCAGCCCGGCGACCGGCGCGAGGCACGACTCGCTGAATTTCAGAATCTGCGCGCGGGTGAGCCCGACCGCCGCGCCGAAGGTGTAAAACGACACGAGCACCGCGATGAGCATGGCCACCGTCGGCGCGCCGATCAGCTCGGCCCACTGGCGCACGGCGCTCTCGGGCGGGAGCGCCACCTTTGCCGCCGTGCCGACGAGCATCAGGATCACGGGCAGGAGCATCGTGAAAATGCTGACGCCAAAGCCGGGCGCGCGCGGCGCGGCCGGCCGGCCGGTCATCTCGGCGAGCAGTCCGCCCAGCTCCGCAGGCACGCGGGGCGAGACCCAGCGGGCGAGGATCGGGCCGGTGATGAGCGCGGTCGGCGCGCCGACGAGGATCGAGTAGAGGATCGTCTTGCCGATGTCGGCGTCGATCAGCGCGATGGCGGCGAGCGGTCCCGGATGCGGCGGGATGAGCCCGTGCGCGGTGGAAAGACCCGCCGCCAGCGGCAGCGCGAGCCGCAGGATGGGCGTGCCGGTCTGCCGCGCGAGCATGAAGGCGATCGGGCCGAGGAGGACGACACCGACATTGAAGAAGATCGAGATGCCGATGACGAACGCGACGACCATGATCGCGTAGTCGAGCCGCTTCGGGCCGAGCAGGCGCACCATCGTATTGGCGATGACGTCCGCCGCGCCGGACTCGGAGAGGAGCTTTCCGAGGATGGTGCCGAGACCGATGATCATGGCGAGGCCGCCGAGCGTTTTGGCGACGCCGCCCTCGAAGCTGCCGACGATCTCGCCGAGCGGCATGCCGCTGCCGAGGCCGACGAAAAGCGAGGCGATGACGATGGCGACGACGGCGTTGCACTTGAAGCGCGCGATCAGGACGACGAGACCGACGATGGCGACCGCGGCGAGCGCGAGGAGCCCATTCGGCGGGAGGACGGCGAGGGTGGGGAACATGATTCGCGCGGTGATAGCGCGCCGGGCCGCGGGGGCGGAAGCAATTTCGTCCCGCGTGCGTCAGCCGCCGAAGGTGAACCAGTAGATGCCGTCGGCGAGCGGTGAGAAGCGTTCGCCGTTTTGCGCGGCGGGCGGGCGGTCGATGCCGGCGGGCGTGATGTAGATGCCCGCGCGGCGCTGGCCCTCGACGCGGAGGATGAGCGCAAAGCCGTCCGGGTAGGCGTTCACGCTTTTCGCCTGGAGCTTCTGAAAACTCTCCGGCGTCTCGATGGGGCGGAGCACGCGGAGATTCGCGCCGTGCGCGGCGAAGACGTCCTTGCTCAGGCGCGCGGCGTCGGCGCGGAGCTTCGCGGGACCGGCGCGGCGGACGGCGCGGGCGGCATCGCGCTCGGGATCGGAGCAGCCCGCTAGGACGAGGGCGACGGCGAGAAAGGCGGGAGCGAGCGGGCGCATCGCCCGCGAGCAAATCGGGGTGCGAATGGTGCGTCGATGGGATTTCAGCGGCGGAACATCTCCAGCGCGGCGTCCCGCTCGCGGTGGTGATCGACGATGGGAAGCGGGTAGCCTTTCGCAAGGCGCAGGCCGGGCGAGGGCGGCTCGGCGAGCTTCTGCGCGGGCGTGTCGCGCAGCTCTGGCACCCACGTTTTGATGTACTCGCCGTCCGGGTCGAAGCGCTTCGTCTGCGACCAGGGATTCTGGATGCGGAAGTAAGGCGCGGCATCCGTGCCCGTGCTCGCGCTCCACTGCCAGCCGCCGTTGTTGCTGGCGATCTCGCCGTCGGTGAGCCGCTGCATGAAGCAGCTCTCGCCGTGCATCCACCAGACGTGCAGATCCTTTGTCAGAAACATGGCGGTGATCATGCGCAGCCGGTTGTGCATGTAGCCGGTGGCGGCGAGCTGGCGCATGCCGGCGTCCACGATGGGAAAGCCGGTCTCGCCCGCGCACCAGCGCTGAAAGGCCTCGCCGCCCGGCTTCGTTTCGGGCCGCCAGTGGTCGCGCCATTTCAGCGCGCGGCAGTGCTCCTGCAATTCGCGGTCGAGCACGTCCGGCCAGTGCCACAGCACCTGCATGTAGAATTCGCGCCAGATGAGTTCATTGATGAAAATGCCGATGCTCCGCGCGTGCTTCGGAGTGGCGTCGGCGAGCGCGGCGCATTTCGCATAGACCTCGCGGATCGAGAGCGTGCCGTGGCGGAGATCCTGGGAAAGCCGGGAGGCGGTGTCCGCGGTGGGAAGGTTGCGCGTCTCGCCGTATTCAAACACCGGGCCGTCGAGAAAGCGCCCGAGCCGCTTGCGCGCGGCGGCTTCGCCAGGCTCGATGATCTTCGCATCGCTCGCCAGGCCCCATGTCGCCAGCGTCGGCAGCGGATCGCTGCGGATGCCGGGCGGGGTGGAAAGCTTCGCGATGGCGCGGGCGGGTGCGGGCTTGTCGAGCTTCGTCCACGCCTTCGCGTAGGGCGTGAAGACGCGGAACGGCGTGCCGCCGCCGGTCAGCACCTCGTCGCGCTCGTGCAGCGCGATGTCCTTGTGCGCATGCACCTTCACCCCGAGCCGCGCGGGCATGCCGGCGACGCGCTCTTCCATGGCGCGGCCAAAGGGATCGGGGTCGCGGTTGAAATGGATCGCGTCCGCGCTGCATTCGCGGGCGAGCTGCTCCAGCACGGCATCCGCGGCGCCCTGCCGGATGATCAGCCGTCCGCCTTTCGCCTCGATGTTCTTTGCGAGCGCCGCGAGCGAGCCGCAGAGAAATTCCTGCCTCGGCGCTCCGCACCAGTGGTGCCCGGACTTCCACTCGCTGACGATATAGACGGGGACGACGTGATCGTGCGCGGCGGCTGCGGCGGCGAGCGCGGTGTTGTCGGTGAGGCGGAGGTCGCGGCGGAACCAGTGGATGGCGGTGGACATTGTTCTGCGTCTTACGCCGGAGGCGGGCAAGGTGGTTGCGAATTGGAATGCAACGGACGGAGCTGCGCAGGCTCTGAGCATCTCCAAATGGCAGTCATCCTGAGCGGAGCGGAGGAGGAAAGGCGGGCGAAGCGCAGTCGAAGGACCCCGTGGATTCAGGAGTGGCGTCGCACGGAATCGCCGGGATCCTTCGACTGCGTTCCGTTTGCAAAGCCAAACGGAACTCCGCTCAGGATGACACCCGTTGGGAAAGCGACCCGGCGGATCAAACCCGCGTCCGTCCGGTCATGGCGCGGGTGAGGGTGAGCTCGTCCGCGTGATCTAGGCCGCTGCCGGCGGGCATGCCCTGGGCGAGGCGGGTGACGGTGACTGGCAGCTCGCGAAGCAGGGCGGCCAGATAGTTTGCGGTCGCCTCGCCCTCCACGTCGCCGCCAAGGGCGAGGATGATTTCGGCGGGCGCCTCGGCTTTGATCCGCTCCACCAGCGCGTCGATGCGGAGGTCATCCGGGCCGATGTGGTCGAGCGGCGCGATGCGTCCGCCGAGCGCGTGGTAGCGGCCGCGGAATGCGCCGGTGCGCTCCAGCGGGAGGATCTCCGTGGGCTGCTCGACGACGCAGATGAGCGAGCTGTCGCGCGAGGGATCGGCGCACAGCTCGCAGAGCGGCTCGGTGGTGAAGAAGCCGCAGCGCGGGCACGGCTTGATGGTCTGGGTGACCTCCCCGATGGCTCGCGCGATCTCGGCGGGGCGGGCGTCGCGCGACTGGATCATCCAGAGTGCGATGCGCTCGGCGCTGCGCGGGCCGACGCCGGGCATGCGCTTCAGCTCGGCGATGAGGGCGCGGATGGCCGTTGGGTATTCGGCGCGTTTCATGGGTGGAAAATCCGAAATCCGAAATCCGAAATCCGAAACAAATCCGAAGGAATGGAAATGGGGGAAACGGACGAAACGCCGGCGCGTGAGCCCAGCCGTTTATTGCTTTCCGACATTTCGAAATTGCTTCGGATTTCGGATTTTCCCCGTCCCCTTCACAGCCGTGCGGCGCTCCAGCCCAGCGCGGGCATGCCGCCGCGGAGTTGCTCAATGCGGCGGATGTAGAATTCGACGGGGCCGTCGCTGCCATTCGGTCCGCGCGCGCCGTGGAAAAGCGTGAGCGCCTCATCCCAGCGCTGCTCGCGGTAATAGACGACGGCTTTCCAAAACAGGTCGCGGCGCTCGAGATCCTCGGAGCTGAAGATGTGTTTCGGGGCGAGCAGCTCGTAGATTTCCTCGGGCGAGCCGTCGTCGTGCCGCTGGATGAGCTCCATCGGGCGGACCTCGATCGCGGGCTCGGCGTCGGAGAATGTGTTCGTGCCGACGAGGATGCGGGAGCCGTAGATGAGATTCGCGCGGCAGAGGCGGCGGGAGAATTCCACGGGCTCGCCGGCGACGCTGAGGGTGCCGAGGCGGCGGGAGCCGTAGGCGGCGACGACCATGTCGCCGGAATTGATGCCGATGCGGAAGTCGAACATCTGCTTCCAGATGGCGTGGCATTCGCGGTTCACTTCGTCGAGCCGCTCGGCCAGCGCCAGCGCGGCTTCGCAGGCGGTGGTGGCGTGCAGTTCGTCGTGCAGCGGGGCGCCAAAGACGACGCGCACGCTTTCGCCGTCGCACTCGTCGAGGTAGCCGCCGCGCTCGACGAGGAAGTCGGACGCGTTGCTGCGGAAGGAATTGGTCAGCGCGACGTAATCGGGCGCGGAGAGCGCGGACTCGAGTTCGTCGTGGTTGAAGATTTCGCAGACGACGACGGTGAGGGAGCGGCGCTCGCCCTCGAGGTTGAGCGGCTTTTCGGAGTCGAGGAGGGCGAGGAAGGTTTTCTTTGAAACGCGGTCGCCGATGACCTGGGCGAGGACGCGCTTGCGTCCGCCGGCTTCGCCCCGCGAATACAGGAAGGCGGCGCTGAAACCCGTGCCGATGGCGGCGAGGCTGGCGAACGGGGAGAAGAAGATGCCGTAAAGATTCAGCACCCACACCGCGGTGAGGATCTGCAGGAGCGCGCCGGCGGCGACGATCGTTTTGAGCGAGTGGCGCGGGATGTCGATGGTCGTCCAGACGACGCCAAATGTGAGGAGGACGAAGAGGGGATACTGGATCGCGGGGTTTGGCCGCGGCGGATTGCGGCTGCCGAGGAAGCTGGCGAGCCCGATGTCGAGCCGGTGGAAAAGCCCCGCCTCGTACAGCCCGGCGACGAGCAGGCAGATGGCGATGCCGAGGAAGATGGTGACTTTGAGATAGCGCACTGGAGGTGGGAGGGGATGTAAACACGCTGCGGCTGCAAGGGAAGTTGAGAGTTGAGGGGCGAAGGAATGTTGATGGTTGATGGTTGAGGGTTGATGGCCGCAGCGGGTTGTTTCACGGTCCCGGCGTAGCGGCGGCTTGCGTTTTTGAAGATGGTCCCATTGGCCGATGGCCGGCGTGCCCGTCTGCGCTTCGATCAACCATCGGCGACCAACCATCAACCTCCCACATGAACATCGTCCTCATCGAGCCGGAGATTCCTCCGAATACGGGCAATATCGGCCGCCTGTGCCTGGCCACGGGCGCGCATCTGCATCTGGTGAAACCGCTCGGCTTTTCCATCGACGACAAAACTCTGATACGCGCGGGGCTGGACTACTGGAAGGACGTGCGCGTGACGGTGTGGGAGTCGTTCGCGGACCTCCAGGAGGCGCAGCCGGCGGGCGCGCGCTATTTTTTCCTGACGACGAAAACGACGCGCGCGTACTGGGACGCGCGGTTTCAGGACGGCGATTTCCTGGTCTTTGGCCGGGAGACCAGGGGGCTGCCGGAGCCTTTGCTGGAGAGGAACGCGGGGCGATGCCTGACGATCCCGATGAGCGGCGGCACGCGCTCGCTGAACCTGGCGACAGCGGTGGGGATCGTGCTGTACGAGGCGGTGAGGCAGGGGAAAGTTGATGGTTGATGGTTGATAGTTGATGGACGGAAATGGACGCTCCGCGCCGCGCTGCATGAGCCCATCCACCATCCACCTTCCCCCATCCGCCTCCCCGCAGCTTGTCGCCCGCGACCTGCGCCGCTCCTTCAAGATCGGCTCGCGCAAGATCGACGTGCTGCGCGGGATCAGCACGGAGGTGCGGCGAGGGGAGGCCGTCTTCCTGTGCGGGGCCTCGGGCGCTGGGAAGACGACGCTGCTCTACACGCTGGCGGGGCTGGAGCGTCCGGAGTCGGGCACCGTGGATTTTGAGGGGACGCGGCTTTACGAGGGCGGCGAGTCGGTGCAGGCGCGGATTCGCAATGAGCGGATCGGCTTTGTCTTCCAGGGTTACTTTCTCCTTCCGGAGCTGACCGCGATCGAGAATGTGATGCTCTCGACGATGATCGGCGGGAAGGCGAAGCCGGAGGCCGCGGAGCAGGCGCTGGCGGGCGTCGGGCTGGGGGACCGGCTGCATCATCTTCCGGCGGAGCTTTCCGGCGGCGAGCAGCAGCGCGTGGCCATCGCCCGCGCGCTGATCAATGATCCGAGCATCATTTTCGCCGACGAACCGACGGGCAATCTCGACTCGAAAACCGGCGATGGAATCGTGGACCTCCTCCTCGGTCTGGTCGCCGAGCGCGGCAAGACGCTCGTGGTGGTGACGCACGACGCGCATCTCGCCACGCGCGGCGACCGGCGGCTGGAGATTCACGACGGGCTGCTGGTCGCTTGAATTCACCCGGACTCGCTGGCACCTTGCGCCCCTTTATCCATGCACCGCACCATCTACATCGACGGCGAAATGCTCCCCGAGAGCCAGGCCAAGGTTTCCGTTTTCGACCACGGTCTGCTCTACGGCGACGGCATTTTTGAAGGCATCCGCTTTTACAACGGGCGCGTCTTCCGCCTCGAACAGCACATCCGCCGCCTCTACGACTGCGCGCGGGCGATCCTCATCAAGATCCCGCTGACACGCGAAGAAATGATCGCCGCGACCTGCGCGACCGTGCGGGCGAACGGGCTGAAGGACGGCTATATCCGGCTCGTGATCACGCGCGGCGTGGGGCCGATGGGGCTGAGTCCCTACAAGTGCCCGACGCCTTCGGTCATCATCATCGCGGACACGATCTCGCTCTACCCCGCGGAGTCCTACCGCACCGGGCTCACGATGGCGACGGTGGCCACGCGCCGGCCTTCGCACGACATCCTGAGTCCGCAGGTGAAATCGCTGAACTACCTCAACAACATCATGGCCAAGGTGGAGGCGCTCCAGGCCGGTGCGGAGGAGGGGCTGATGCTCAATGACGTGGGGCTGGTGGCGGAGTGCACGGGCGACAATCTTTTCATCGTGCGCGATGGCGTGATCTCCACGCCGCCGCTCACCGCCGGCGCGCTCGACGGCATCACGCGCGGTGTGGTTTTCGACATCGCGGGCGAACTCGGCATCCCGATCCGCGAGCGCGATCTTTCCCGGCACGATGTCTTCATCGCCGACGAGTGCTTCCTCACCGGCACGGCCGCGGAGGTCATCGCCGCGGTGAAGCTCGACCAGCGCGAAATCGGCAGCGGCAAGCCGGGGCCGGTCACCGGGAAGGTCATCGCGCGTTTCCGCGAGTTGACGCAGACCACCGGGACGGCCATTGACTAGGTGGCAGGTGTCCCGTGCCCCGCGGGACTGGAGGCCATGCCGCATGACACCCGCCATCCCACGACCATGAACTGCGACGTTTGCAAAGCGAACCAGGCCACCGTCTTTCTCACCCAGATCGTGGACGGCAAGATGCAGAAGGTGAATCTCTGCGAGTCCTGCTCGAAGGAGAAAGGCGTCACGGATCCCACGGGCTTTGCGCTCGCCGATCTGCTCCTCGGGCTCGGCGCGGCGCAGGAGATGGAGCGCGGCGGCAGCGTCCAGAAGTGCGCGGTCTGCGGCTTCAGCCAGGCGGATTTCAAAAAGACCGGACGGCTCGGCTGCGGCGCATGCTACGAAACCTTCGCCGACGGCCTCGCCTCGCTGCTAAAGGGCATGCACAAAGGAACGGCGCACGTCGGGAAGATCCCCGCCCGCGCCGTGCGCAGCATCGAGCGCGAGACGCAGATGAAGACGCTCCAGCGTGAACTGCGCAAGGCCGTGGCGGACGAGAACTACGAGTCCGCAGCGCAAATCCGGGACCGGATCAAGGAATTCGACCCAGGCTAGAAAGGACACGCCATGGCCATCCACAACATCCTCACGAACACCGGCGAATGGATGCGCGGCGAAGGCCCGCACCATCAGATCGTCGTCAGCAGCCGCGTGCGGCTCGCGCGCAATCTGCGCAGCTTCGCCTTCCCCGGCTGGGCAAAGAAAACCGAGCGGCTGCAGATCCTCGAGGCCATCAAGCCGCAGGTCGAGGCGCTGCCCGACATGAGCGACGCGTATTCCGTCTATTCGCAGGACCTCTCGGCGCTGGAGAAGCAGGTCCTCGTCGAGCGGCATCTCATTTCCCGCGAGCACGCGGCGAAAGGCGTGGGCTCCGCCGTGGTGATGAACCGGAAGCAGACCCTCTCGATCATGATCAATGAGGAGGACCATCTCCGCATGCAGGGCATCCGCTCCGGGCTCCAGCTCAAGAGCGTTTTCAAGATGATCGACAAAGTGGACAGCGCGCTCGAGGAGCGGCTCGACTTCGCCTTTAGCCCCCAGCTCGGCTACCTCACCGCCTGCCCCACGAATGTCGGCACCGGCATGCGCGCCTCCGCCATGGTGCATCTCCCCGCGCTCGTCATGAGCGAGCAGATCAATCAGGTCATCCAGGCCGTGAACAAGATCGGCCTCGCCGTCCGCGGGCTCTACGGCGAAGGTACCGAGGCGCTCGGAAACTTCTTCCAGGTCTCGAACCAGACCACCCTCGGCGAAAAGGAGGAGGACATCATCGCCCGGCTTCACAAGGTCATCGAGCAGATCATCGAGCACGAGCAAAACGCCCGGCAGATGCTCCTGCAAAAGCGCCCGAACACCCTCCTCGACCACATCGGCCGCGGCTACGGCATCCTCCAGCACGCCTACTCCATGAACTCCAAGGAGGCGCTCAATCTCCTCTCCTTCATGAAACTCGGCATCGACCTCGGCTTCTTCCCAGAGGAGTGCGGCCGCCCCGTGGATGAGCTCTTCATGGAAACCCAGCCCGCGCACCTGCAAAAGGGCACATCCCAGAAGCTCGCCGCCGACGAGCGCGACTCCCTCCGCGCCGAGATCATCCGCACCAAGCTCGCCAGCTTCCCCAAGCCCTCCGCCGGCACCTCCCGCCCCGGCCTCGACCCCGGAAGCGGCTCGGAGAACTAGCGCGGCGCCGAATATAGCGCCCCCGCACGCGCGATCTTGCCCGGCGCGGGTGACACCGGCACACTGCGCGGAATGTCATCCCCGGCCAGTCTGGAAACTTTCGAGTGTGAACTGAACCGGCTCGTCTCGAAGTTTGAGAAGGAGTTCACCGCCGTCACCGATCCCGGCTACTCCGAGGCGCGCTTGCGGCAGGATTACCTCGACCCGTTCATCCGCGCGCTGGGCTGGGATTTGGAAAACCACGCTGGCCTCATCCAGCACCATCGCGAAGTCTAGATCGAGAGCCGCACCGACGTCGCCGGGCGGGCCAAGCGCGCCGACTACCTCTTCCGCACCGACACGCACGACCGCTTCATCTGCGAGGCAAAAAAACCACGCGTCACCCTCGGCCCGCGCGACGCATTCCAAGCCAAGAGGTATGCCTGGAACAAAAAGGTCTTCCTCGCCCTCCTCACCGATTTCGAGGAGTTGAAAATCTTCCTCGTCGGCGGCAAGCCGCACAAGGACTCACCCGATGTGGGCCTGTGGAAGAGCTGGCACTTCCGGCAGTATCCCCTCGTCGCCGCGGAAATCTGGCAGCTCCTCGGGCGCGAAAACGTGGCTGCCGGCAGCTTCGAGAGTGAGATCGACAAGCTCCCGAAGCGCGCTCCCACCGGGCGCGGCAAGGCCCGCCAGCTCTACCTCATCAAGCCTGACCGCGCCCGCGCGCTCGACACCGACTTCATCGAGTTCCTCGACGAAGCCCGCCGCGAACTCGCGGGCGATCTCCTCCGGCACAATGACCGCGCCGACCTGCTCGAAGGCACGCGGCTCAATGAAGCCGTCCAGTCCATCCTCGATCGGCTGCTTTTCATCCGCATCTGCGAGGACCGCGACATCGACACCGGCACGCGCCTCCAATCCATCGTCGAGACATGGCAGCGCGCGTGGGATCGCGACGACGGCAAAAAACACCGCCAGGAGCACCTCCGCATCGGCGAAGAACCGCCCGACATGGACGGCGCAGGCGGCGGCGGCAGCCGGAGCAAACTCCCGCGCGAAAGCCTCTGGCGTGCTGTCGTCACGCACCTCCGCGCGCTCGACCGCCGCCCGCCGAGCCACGTCCCCTTTTTCAATGGCAACCTTTTCAAGCAGCACTTCAGCGAAGACCTCCTCCTCGGCGACACATGGCTCGCCGGGTTCATCGGCGAGTTGAGCGACGAGGAGTCGCCCTACCTCTTCAACGTCATCCCCGTCGAAATCCTCGGCAGCGTCTATGAGCGCTTCCTGGGCAAAGTCGTCCGGCCCCACGGGCGCGGCGTCACCATCGAGGAAAAGCCCGAGGTGCGGAAAGCCGGCGGCGTCTATTACACCCCGCGCTATATCGTCGATTACATCGTCGAGCAGACCGTCGGGCGGCAGCTCGATGCGATTGCAAACAGTCCCGCGGCATCCGCAACCGGCTCGCCTGCGCCTGCGGTCAGCGTCCCGGAGGGACGGCGGAAATCAGCCGCGGGCCGAGCGAGCCTTGCGAGCGAAAGCCCCCGGTTATCGGAAAAAAGCGGGCGCACCCCGGCAGGGGTGCCGGAATTTTCCTCCGCCCCTGCCGGGGCGGGCTCGATTTCGCGTGGCAAACCGGGGGTGTTACCCCCGGCTAATCTCCCTCAGCCCTCCGGGCTGAACGCCCCGCCCCTCGTCGCCTTCGAGCGCGCCACCCGCGCCCTGCGCCTGCTCGATCCCGCGTGCGGCTCCGGCAGCTTCCTCATCCGTGCCTTTGAGCGCGTGTGCGAGCACTGGCAGCGCCGCTTCACGCACTGCCCCGGCGACCGGAAAAAGGAACTCTGCTGGGTCGATCCCGTCACCGGCGATGTCCACCTCACCGTCGGCCTCAAGCGCCGCATCCTGCGCGACAATATCTACGGCGTGGACCTCGACGCGCAGGCCGTGGAAGTCACCCAGCTCTCGCTCTATCTGAAAATGCTCGAAGGCGAAGACCGCACCACCCTCCAGCGCCAGCGCGAGCTTTTCAAAGACGAGCCCGCCCTGCTCCCGCCGCTCCAGGACAACATCAAGTGCGGCAACTCCCTCATCGCCTCCGACTTCTCGCTCGTCCCCGAAGACCTCCTCCGCGTCAACGCCTTCGACTGGGAGACCGGCTTCCGGGACATTATGAAAGCGGGCGGCTTTGACGCGGTGATCGGCAACCCGCCGTATGTGCGTCCACACAATTTAGAGCCTGAAGCAAAGGAGTACTTCTGGCGGCACTACGACACTTTCTCCCACAAGTCGGACCTATACTGCTGCTTCATTCAGAAAGCTGTTCGCCTTTGCAAGAGCGGCGCGCGTTTCAGCTTCATTGTCTCAAATGGATGGCTGCGGCTGGACAGCTTCGAAAACCTTCGCGAGCACTTTCTTGCGAACACCGCGGTCGAAGAGATCGTCGATCTGCCCGACCGTGTATTTGCGGAAGCGCAGGTTAAGACCTGCATTTTCGTTTGCGTGAAAGCGAATGAGGAAAAGCGCCACGATGCGCAGAGCGTTGCAGTGTTCGAGCAAGCGGCCGGTGTGGAGGACTTACAGCTTCGCAAGCTAAGGGAGATTCCGCAGCGCACTTTCAAGACGACCTACAAAAGCATCTTCGACATCTCGATTGCACCAGAAACCGAATCGATCAAAACGAAGATGAAAGCTGCCGGAACTCCGGTTGGTGAGTTATTCGACGTTTGCTTCGGACTCAAGAGCGGCGACGACGAAATGTTTCTGCATTTCGGACGACAAAACTCCGAGGATCGCCCATTACTGCGTGGCGAAGATATTGGACGCTATGACAGGCGGTTTAAGGACGAATACGTGTGGTATGTGCCAGATAAAATGCGTCGCCATCGCCAGACAGCGCGACCTGGCGAGCCGTGGAGATTCGAGCAACCAAAGGTGCTCATCAAAGACACCACTTCGGTTTTCGCGGGCACCTACGACGAGAGCCAATACTACGTGAAGGACGTGCTCATCGTCGTCCCGTTCAAAGACAAGCCTGCGCCGAACTACTCGCTGAAAGCTGTTACTGGTATCCTTAATTCGCGGCTGCTCACGTTCTACTACCGCACCACGTTTCAAACCATTCACGTTCAGCGCAACGAACTCTGCAGCCTTCCGCTCTACGCTTTCAACCGCGCCAACAAACCCGACCTCGACCGCCACGACGCGCTCGTTTCGCTGGTGGACAAGATGCTGGCGCTGGTGCCGAAGCTGCGGGCGGCGACGAGCGAGAAGGAGCGCGCCGTGCTCCAGAACGCCGTGGATTCCACCGACCGG
>JANOBH010000610.1:0-2042 GCA_031411535.1 Chthoniobacter sp.
CGCGGGGAGCCGCAAAACACGACGATCCAGGCGCAGTTCAACCCCTTCGTGCAGGCGAAAGTGGACGCGCAGGCGGCGCTCGGGCGGAATGTGACTTTTCTCGACATGCGCGCGGCGGTGCCGCTCTCCGACATGCCGGACAATCTTCACCCCGGACAGGCGGGCTACAACAAAATGGCGGACGCATGGCTGCCAGCCATCCAGGCGGTGCTCGAGGTGGGACCCCCGGCACCCTCTCGCGCAGTGGGAAGCGAGGATCGCCTCCATGCGGCGATCACCTTCAACAAGCCCGTGGCGGACTCGGCGGCGACGTTGGAAAACTACGCGCTCAGCGGCGGGCTCACGGCCTCGGCCGCGGTGCTCAGCGCGAACAAGCGCGTCGTCACCCTGACCACGAGCCCGCAGACGATTGCCACGCAGTACACAGTGACCATCAATGGCGTGAGCGACCGCACCCTTCCGACCCCGCTGCCGATCGCCCCCGACAGCACAGTCTCGTTCTTTCCCGCACGCCCGCGCGGCTATCTGAATAACGTGCCCGAGTCGCTCGGCTACACGCTGGCCTGCTCGCTGGACATCCCGTCGCTGGCGAACTACGCCACCGCCGCGGCGCCTTACTCGGTGGACAATCGCAACGGCATCGGACCGTTCACCCGCGTCGCCTACTACCTCGAACTGCAGACCGCGACCGGCGACTTGCAGTACGTGTGGGCGTCGGTGGATGCGTTCACGGCGGACGTGGGGAAAATCGCGCTGCCCACGGCGGCGACGGGCGCGGTTTTCCAGCAGGGCGTGACGGGGATGAACGTGGTCACGAATGTGCCGGGAGTCAGCACGGGCACAGGGCTGGCGGGAAACATCGAGTTCTGGCCGACGAGCTACACGGCGCCAAATGCCGTGGTGCCGACGGGCAGCTCGGTCGACTACGACTTCGGTGATACGCGCTCGACCGGCGGCACCTACGGCTCCATGCAGCTCCACAATACCGGCGCCGGCCAGACGCTCTTCGGCTTCAACAACTGGGGCGGCACGGCGACCGCCGTGAACGCGGACCTCGGCATCGGCAACAACCCCGCGCCCGTCAGCGGCGGCGTGGACTGGACCTTCGCGAACAATGCCGGGATTTACACAGTGAAGACCCTGCAAGTGCTCGTGCAGTCGACCGGCGATTTCACGGGGCCGACGCTGACCGCGGCCACGGCGACTTTCGGACGCACGGGGATCACCGCCGCCTTTTCCGAGCCGCTCGCCGCCGCATCGGTGAGGGCGGAAAACTTCGCGCTCACCAATGGCGTCGTCGTCCTCGGCGCCACGCTCGCCGCGAATCAGCGCGACGTCGTCCTCCTCACGACCTCGCAGCCCGCCGGCACCCCGCTCACGCTCACCGTCAGCGGCGTGCGCGACAGCTCGCCCAATGCGAACCTCATCGCGCCCGGCTCCACCGTCGCAGTCGCGGCGGCGACACTGCCCGCGGAGATCGTGGCAAACATCGGCGCGGCATCCACGGGCTACCACCTCGTCGCATCCATCGCGCTCCCGGCGACGGGCAATTTCAACGCGGGCAGCAGCGCCTACACCTTCGACGAGCGCGCGGCGCCCGGCTCGTTTTCCCGGATCGCCTACTACATGGAGCTCCAGCAGTCCGGCGGCCCGGTGCGCTACGCGTGGGCCTCGATGGACGCCTTCACCGGCGACCGCGCGAAGCTCGGTCCGCCCACCGCGGCATCCGCCACCGTCTTTCAGCAAAACGTGGCAAACCTGGACGTCCTCTCAAACATGCCCGGCGTGGTGAACGGCCCCACGGCCGCCGGCGGCAACATCGAGATCTGGCCCACGAACTACTCCGCCGGCAATGCGCTCGCCGTGCCGAATGCCAGCGCCACGAACTACGACTTCGGCGACACCCGCACGACCACCGGCACCTACGGATGCTGGCAGATCCACAATCACGACGCGGCCGCAGCGCAGACGATCATGGCCGTAAATAATTTCGGCGCCGACGGCCTGACGCTGGACATCGGCATCGGCAATGGAACGGCGG
Organism: Chthoniobacter sp.; assembly: GCA_031411535.1. Lineage (GTDB taxonomy): Bacteria > Verrucomicrobiota > Verrucomicrobiia > Chthoniobacterales > Chthoniobacteraceae > Chthoniobacter. Next base: position 2,042 of record JANOBH010000610.1, read on the forward strand.
C
>JANOBH010000611.1:0-2632 GCA_031411535.1 Chthoniobacter sp.
TTCGCGGCATTCGCCGCCAGCGATGCGCGGAACATCGCGCCCGCCTTTGCCCACGGGTCCGTGGCGCTCACGCTCACGACGCGGCACTGGATGCGCGCATCTCCGGTGACCGGCTTTTGCACGAAGTAAAACTTGTCCGACGTCCCCCAGATGTCCGAGCCGCTTCCGTTCACATTGAAAGTGCCGCCCGTGATCGTATGCGAGCCGGCCGCGGCTGCGGCGCCAATGTCCTGGCCGCTCCACGCGAGAGGAATCGCGGGCAGAGCCTCGATGATCAGCGGCACGACCGCTGTCTGCGCGCCGTCCGCTGCCGTGATGTCAAACTGGTAGGTGCCGGCGACGGGGAAGGTGACGCGCGAGGGGAGCGAATTCGCCGAAGTGAGGGAGGCGGCCGCCGGTCCGGCGGTCTGGGTGATGACCACCGTCGGCGCGGCGCCGGTGAGCGTGCCCTCCAGCACGAGCCCCTGCCCCAGCGGCACGCCGGCCCGGCCGCCTGCCGGGCGCGTGAGGGTGAAGTCGAACTGCGGGCCGACATACGCGGTCCTTAGCTCCGTGAGGAGCGCGCCGGCCGCCGCCTCGTCGAGCGCGCCGCGATAGAGCCGCACCTCGGCGATCGAGCCATTGAGATAGCGCGCAGTGGAGCGGCTGCCGCCGAGCGTGACCGATGCCACCCGCCGCGCGACATCGATGAATTCAGCCCCCGCGCGCCTGTTCACACGATCCGGCGTGTCCACCCAGACCGTCATATTCCTGTCCGATCCCGCCGAGTCGCCGGTCACCTCCGCGCCGTCCCACGATGCGACCAGCACGTGCCAGCCGCCATCCACAAGCGAGACGCCGGGTGTGTAGAGCGTGCTGTCGGGATTGCCCGCGCCGAGTCCCGTCCGCCCATTGCTGGCGAGGGCCACGCCCCAGTCATTCACCACGCCCGCCTCCTCCGCATCGAGCAGTCCGGTGTTGTCGATCCAGCTCCCCTGCGCGCCCACGCCAGCGGCGTTCGCTTTGAAAACGAGCGCGACGGTGAATGCCGTTTCGCCGGCGACGGAGTTCGACGCTGCCGGCAGACCGAGGCGCGAATTTCCGCCGAAGCTCACCGCGGCCTTGCCCGCCGGTGTCGCCGCATGGGCGAGCGTCGGCGTGCCCACGCCGCCATCCGCCGCATTCGTGCTCCACGCATCCGCACCGCCCTGCCGGGGCCAGCTCGCCACCGCGCCACCATTGGCGACCGTCGCCACGAGATCCTGCGCGACCCATTTCATCTCCAAAGCCGGTGTGACAGGCCGCGCCCATGTGTGGGCGCCGATCGACTCGATCTGAGCCATGTCCGTGCGCACGCGCGCATCGCGGTAGAAGCCGGCGTCCGGCCCACTGGTGACGCCGATCACCCACCAGCGCCCGCTTTCAAACATGTAGAGCGGACCACCCGAATCTCCCGGCGCCGTGCCTCCCTCGTAGAGCGTGGTCGCGCGCCCGCCAATCGGCTTCGAGGGCGGCCCGTCGAAGTCGTAGTAGAGGTAATTCGCGGCGACGGGGTTCGGCGGACTCGCGACGTTGTCCACCTCGATGCGCGTGGTCATCGCGCGGAAGACATTGTCGTAGAAAGGGCCGATCGCGCCGGTGCCGATCACGCCATAGCCGCCCTGCGCGACTTTCCACGCGAGCCGCCCGCTCTCCGTCGTGCCGGCGTACGGCGCGGTCATCTTCCCCGCCGTGCCGGTGAAGGCGGATGAGAGTTTCACCACGATGTGATCCGAGCCGATCATCGTGAAGGTGCCCGCGCGCGTCTGGCCGTTCCACGTGATGCTCGTCGAGCCGGTCGCCGCGTAGTTCACGCAATGCGCCGCGCACAGCGCCACGTCCGGCGCGATGAGCACCGCCGTGCAGCCGCCGCCGGTCATCACGGCCTTTGAAGAAAACGGGGGCAGCTGCGCCAGGCTCCGCGACGTCGCATCGCCCGTATCGCGATTGGACATCACGCCGATCGCATGCGGCAGCGCACCGAGCGCAGCGAGTGCGACGACGAGAATGGCATCGGAAACGAGCCGTTTTGCGGGGGATATTCGGATGGGCTGCGAGGGCATGCGGGCTCGAATGAGAGGAGGAAACGGGGCAACGCAAGAATCGTAGCTTATACTGTGAACAATGCGCGGAATTTGTTCCGCCCGATGCGCCTCAGTGCCGGCGTCCCGCCTCCCAAAGTGGCCGGCTCCCGCGAATCAGCGGGGAGCCCCCCATTTCATCGCCTCGTCCCCGTCGGGATCGGCTTTCGGCCCGCCATATTAGCTGGCATGGCGCTGGGAATGTAGCGCGCGCCGGAACCGCGGTCGCCCTGCGGTTTGTAGTGCGGGCTGCCTTTCGTGGATTCGGGCGTGTAGTTCGTGTGGCCGCTTTGCTCGCGCCACCACGCGAGCCAGCGCGCGTCGAGATCGGCGACGACCGCGGCATTTTCGGCGGCGAGGCTTTTTGTCTCCAGCGGATCGCGCCGCGTGTCGAAAAGCTCCCACCCCGCGCCATCGACCTCGCCCAGAGTCCAGTCGGCTGTGCGGATCGCGCGGTTGTCCAAGTATTGAAAAAAGAGCGGTTGTTTCCGCTTCCAAGGCTGGCCGCTGAGCAGCGGGAGAAAGGATTCGCC
>JANOBH010000612.1:0-12599 GCA_031411535.1 Chthoniobacter sp.
GTCTTCGGCAGCACCGGCTCGTACCTGGACCACGCGGCGCAGCGGTATGTCGCGAAAGGTTTCGCGTTCGACGATTACCGCCAGACCGTCATTGGCCAGGATATCAGCTTCGCGTGGCACCACTGGCAGATTTGGGCCGAGACGTTCGCCACGCGCTTCGAGATCCCCGGCGTGGGAAACGCGGACACGCTGGCCTACTACGTGGAGGCGAAATACAAATTCACGCCGCAGCTTTTCGGCGCTCTGCGCTGGAACCAGCAGCTCTACTCCACGCTCCGCGAGGAATACGGCGGCGAGTGGCGCTGGGGCAATGACCTCTGGCGCATCGACGCCGCGCTGACGTATCGCTTCACCCCGCGCGTGCAGGCCAAGCTGCAGTACAGCTTCATCGACGAGGATTCGCCAGAGCGCCCGCACGCGCATCTTGGCGCGATGCAGTTCACGGTGCGGTTTTAGAAAGGCCGCGCGCCGGCTGTTAGCGGGCCGAAGCGCAACGCCTCCGCGGCAGGAGCATGATTCCGGAGCCGAGCAGCAGAAGGGCAGACGATGGTTCGGGGACGCTCGCAACACGAAAGCCAAGTGCGGCAAACGAGCTTTGCGACGGGTCGTTGACGGCCACCGCCACTGATCTCAAGTCCGAGTCCATGTCCGCCCAACTGCCACCGCGAACCGCACGATCCTCGGTCGGAATACTGTTCGGAGAGGAGACGGCACTTTCATTCCACTCAAACACATTGCCGTTCTGGCCGTAGGTCCCGTAGGGACTCGCGAGACCGACGTTGCTCACACCGTGGGGCTGGTTTTGGTCGTAGCCTTGGAAAAACACCGCGTCGAAGGTCGTATCCCCGTTGAAATCAATCCCGTCAGGGATGCTGTTGCTCCCCGTCGCATAGTCCCAGTAGTTCGCGGTCATGCCATCGTTCTGGTGATACGCCGCCTTATACCATTCGTCCTCGCTCGGCAGAAAATAACACGCGTCCTTGTGCCGATACAGGTTCTCCCCATCCATCTGCCACGCATCCTCGCTGCTCCATAGCGTCATGCTCCAATTCCCACTAAAGCTCAGGTCATAGGCCGCCTGGTAGCCTTTGCTTGTGTTCAGCCAGTTCACAAACGCCGCTGCTTCGTACCATTCCACGAAGGCCGCGGGCTGGCTGCCGGGCCATGCTCCCGCCGTAACATTGGTCAGCTCACTGGCCGTGGCTTTGTCGATCTGGTCCTGCGAAATCTCATAGACGCCCATCCGGTAGAGGTAGCTCACCCCGCCATACGGCCCGGAATAAATGCCGCCGCCGGCTCCCGCGTCATCCTCATTGCCTGCATTACCGATGTTCACAAAGTCGATGGTGAAGGCATTGGCTCCGCTGCCGAAAGTGTCCGCGTGGACCGAGGTGACGACGAACGCCAGCACTCCAGCCAGCGTGAACCCAAGGATGGGGGAGATGGTTTTGTTCATGGGTAGATGGAATGGAGTTTAAGGAAAATTCTGAATGTGCCCTAACTTCCCTCATTGTTGTCGATAGATTACTTCAAACCATTCCACCCCATCGCCGACGACCGGCCAACGGGAGTCCTCGCGCCGGCTTCCATCCAAGGACGGCGCTTGACGCCTCCCGCCGGGCCACTCTCTGCTGGGGGGCATGAGCAAACCCATCGGCTTCGCCATCGTCGGGAGCGGCATGATAGCGGAGATTCATGCGCAGGCGATTCAGGCGACGCCGGAGGCGCGGCTGGTGGCGGTTTGGACGCGGGCGGCGGAGAAGCGGGAGGTTTTCGCGGAGCGCTTTGGCTGCCGGGCGGCGGGGAGTTTGGAGGAGCTGGCGGATGATCCCGAGGTGCGGGCGGTGTGCATCGCCACGCCGAGCGGGGTGCATGCGGAGGTGGCGGTGCCCTTTTTGGAAAGGGGAAAGGCGGTGCTGTGCGAGAAGCCGATGGAAATCAGCCTGGCGGCGGTGGATCGAATCCTCGCGGCGGCGGAGCGGAGCGGCGGGGTGCTGGCGGGTGTTTTCCAGATGCGGCTCGGGCGCGGGGCGCGGCTGCTGAAGGCGGCGGTGGAGGCCGGTCGCTTCGGACGGCTGACGATGTGCAGCGCTTACATCAAGTGGTGGCGGGAGCAGAGCTACTATGATTCGTCGGCTTGGAAAGGGACGTGGGCGATGGACGGCGGCGGGGCGCTGATGAACCAGGGCATCCACGCGGTCGATCTCCTGCAATGGCTGGTCGGGCTGCCGGCGGAGGTGAGCGGATTTTTCGGCACGCTGGCGCACGCGGGCGTGGAGGCGGAGGACACGGTGGCGGCGGCGCTGCGGTTTCCGCACGGGGCGCTGGGGGTGATTGAGGCGGCAACCTCGTGCTGGCCGGGGTCGGAGCTGCGGATCGAGATCAGCGGCGCGCGCGGCTCGGCAACGCTGGTGAATGACCGGATCGTGCGCTGGGAATTCGCCGAGCCACAGCCGGGTGACGACGCGGCGCTCCTCGATGACGGCGGGGGCACGATCAAGGGCGGCTCGTCCGATCCGCGCGGGATGAGCTGGGAAGGCCACCGCGTGCTCGTGCATGACCTCGCGTGCGCGCTGCGGGACGGGCGCGCTCCGATGATCCCCGGCGCGGAGGCGCGGCACGCCGTGGCGCTGGTGCTGGCGATCTACGAGTCGGCGCGCAGCGGGCGGAGCGTGGCGCTGGGGCCGCCGTAGGCCGCTACAGCGGCGCGGAAGTCGGGGCCGCCGCCTTCGGCAGATGCTCGACGCAGTATTCGTGGCCGTCTTTTGCCACGCGGAACTCCAGGTCCGGCGCGGCGTTTTCCGTCCGGCCGCAGACCTCGCAGCGGTGCAGCGCTTCGTCATCCGGGGTCTGCGCCTTTTCAAACCGCGAGCGCCGCGTCTGGACATCGCGGCGGTGCATGGCGTCCTGGAAAATCTCGCGTCCGAAGAAGACGAAGAAATTCGTGAGCGCCACCACGAGCGCGAGGCGGTATCCCCATTCGCCGAAAATGAAGCCGATCATCAGAAGCGCGCCGGAAATCCACGCCAGCCACTTCACTTTCACCGGGATCAGCCCCATGAGGTAGATCATCATGTCGGGATAGAAGCGGGCGAAGGCGAAGAGGATCGAATTGTTCAGGATGGCGGTGGAAAAATTCGCCCCCGCGAAGAATGCGGCGACCGTGGTGCCGGCCATTCCGAGGCCGTAGAAGAGATTGACGCGGAAGCTGCCCATCGCGTTTTCGAGCCCGTCGCCGAGCCACCAGAGATACCAGATGTAGAGCGCCGCGAAGAGCCAGTCGGTGATCGGCCCGCCGATGGAGGGGATGAAGATGTAGCTGACGAGGCGCCAGACCTCGCCGCGCATCACGGCCTCCGGATCGAGGGTGATCGCCTCCAGAAAGCGCGGGCTGAATTTGTAGAGGACGAAGACCAGCGCGTTAAACGCGGCGATCAGGCGGATCAAATTCGGGATGGCTAGATGGCCGAAGCGGGCTTCGGCGTGGTCGATCCACTTCATGTTTTTTTCAAATCGAGCGCTGACTCTGGATGCGTCCGTTTGAATTGCAACGGACGAATTCTCCCCGGCACCACCCGCGTGCATTGACAGACCGCATCCAACTTCTAGGCTCCCTCACCGTGTCCGCCACCACCGCTCTCAAACAGACCCCGCTTCACGCCGAGCATGTCCGTCTCGGCGCGAAAATGGTGGATTTCGGCGGCTGGTCCATGCCGGTGCAGTACAGCGGAATCATCGACGAGCACCATGCGGTGCGTGGCAATCTGGGAGTCTTCGACATCTCGCACATGGGGCAGTTTTTTGCCGAGGGCCCGGAGTCGGCGAAGTGGCTGAACCGCCTGCTGACAAACAATGTGGAGCGGCTCGGAGTCGGGGAATGCCAGTACACCTTTCTGCTCAACGAAAGCGGCGGCGTGATCGACGACCTGATCGTCTATCGGCTCACCGACTCGCGCTACCTTCTCGTGGTCAATGCCTCGAAGATCGAAGAGGATTTCGCGTGGATGGACTCGCACCGCGCGGAAGGCGTTTCCTTTGAAAACCAGAGTGCCAGCTACGCCGGGTTCGCCGTGCAGGGGCCGAAGTCGGCGCAGCTTTTCGACGCCTTTTTCAGTGGCAAATACTCCCGCCCGGCGCGCAATGAAATCCTCGCGATCGAGATCGACGGAGAGTCGTATTTCATCGCGCGCACCGGCTACACGGGCGAGGACGGCTTCGAGATTTTCTGCCCGGCGGGTTGTGCGGTGAAATCGTGGAACGACATCCTTCGCAAAGGGGCGGAGTTCGCCATCAAACCGTGCGGACTCGGGGCGCGCGACACGCTCCGCTTGGAGATGTGCTACCCGCTCAATGGCTCCGACCTCGCCGCCGACACCACGCCGATCGAGGCCGGGCTCAGCATCTTCGTCGATCTGGACAAGTCGGACTTCATCGGCCGCGAGACGCTTTCGGAACAGAAGAAGAACGGCGTGAAGCGGCGGCTCGTCCCTTTCAAAATGACCGGCCCCTGCCCGCCTCCGCGCTCGCACTACGGCGTCTTCAAAAATGACCAAAAGATCGCCGAGACGACCAGCGGTTCGCTCTCGCCGACGCTGAAGGCCGGCATCGGCATGGCGTACATCCCCACCGAGTTCGCGCGCATCAATGAGCAGATCGAGATCGAGATCCGCGGCAAGCGCTTCCCCGCCGTGATCGAGAAAAAGCCTCTCCACCGCCCCTGCCCGCCAGCGAACTGACCTCTCCGCTTTTTCACCTCACTCCATGAACGTACCCGAAGACCTCCAATACGCCGCAACGCATGAATGGCTCCGCCTCGACGGCGCGTCCGGCACGGTCGGCATCACGGACCACGCGCAGGCCGAGCTGACGGATGTCGTCTATGTGGAGCTGCCAAAGGTCGGCGGGCAGGCGAATGCGGGTGAGCAGGTGTGCGTGGTCGAGTCGGTGAAAGCAGCGAGTGACATCTACTCACCCGTCTCCGGCACGATCGTCGCGGTCAATGACGCGCTCACCGCGAATCCCGCGCTGCTCAACACCGACCCGTTCGGCGAGGGCTGGATTTTCAAGATCAAGATCGAGGCCGGCGAGGACATCGAGCACCTCAAGAGCCCCGCGCAGTACCGGGAGCAAATCGGCAGCGCCGACACCGGCGGCGAGGTGTGAGCGTGAAAACGCTGCTCGCCGCCCTGCTTCTCGCGTCGGCGGCGGGCCGGGCCGACCTCGTCATCGTCCAGCACGTGGAGGGCAGCGGGCAGTCGGGCGACCAGACGATCAGGATCAAGGGCGACAAGGCGCGCACCGACCTCGCGCAGCAGTTGAGCATGATCACGGACGGCGCGACCGGAAACGTGGTGACGCTCATGCACAGCCAGAAGACGTTTCTCAAAGTCTCCGCGGAGCAGACCAAGGCGATGATGGAGCAGATGCAAAAGCTCCGGCCAGCCGGGGATCCGCCGAAGCTGGTGCCGACGGGGAAGACGGAAAAGATCGGGGCTTTCGACTGCGAAATCTTCACAACGAATTTCGGCGGAGTGGCCGTCACGTACTATGTTGCGAAGGGTTTTCCCAACTACCCGGCGATCCTCGCGCAGATGGAGAAACTGCAGGCCGGGAGCATCTCCGCGATGACGAAGGGGATGATGCCTGAATTGAAGGAATTCCCGGGAATGCAGATGAAGACGGAGATGGAACTGGGAGGCAAAAAGGTGATTACGGTGCTCGTCTCGGCGAAGGAGGAGAACGTCGATCCGGCAGTGTTCGAGATTCCCAAGGACTACAAGGAAGTGACCGCGCCGGGGCTGGATTTTCAGAAAAAGTAGGCGCGTTTCTGGGCGACGCCCGCACCGCGCGGAGCGATCCAAAACGACACCGTCATTCTGAACGGAGTTTCGCCGCGGGCGAAGGTGGCGGGCGAAACGGAGTGAAGCATCACTGACTGTACTGCGGGCGGAGTACCGGCGACCGCTTCCCACCAGCCCGCCGCCGCCCGCGTTTCTGTCAGCGATTCTTCACTGCGCTATCGCTCCGTTCAGCATGACCGCTTGGTTTGGTTTCGCTTCGCGCGAACCGAGGCGTGCGCTCGGGTGGGAGCGAGTCCTACGCCGGACTGGTCTTCGGGTAGGTGCCGAGGATTTTGACAAAGGTGCAGTGCTTCTCGAGTTCGTCGATCGCAGCTTTGACCGTCTCGTCGCTGGCGTGGCCGTCGATATCGACGAAGAAGAAATACTCCCAGGCCTTGCGCTTCGATGGGCGGCTTTCGATTTTGCTCATCGAAATCTTGAGGCGGTTGAATGGCTCCAGCGCATGGAAGAGAGCGCCGGGTTTGTCCTGCACGCAGAACATGATCGCGGTGCGGTCGTCGCCGCTCGGCGGGGAGGCGCTGCGGCCGATGACGAGGAAGCGCGTGGTATTGGTGGCGATGTCCTGGATGGCGGGCGCGAGGATTTCCAAGCCGTGAAACTCGGCGGCCATCCTGCCGGTGATCGCGGCGGCGTGCGGCTCGGTGGCGGCGAGCTCTGCCGCGCGCGGCGTGCTGGAGACTTCGATGAGATCGACATCGGGGAGGTTCTGCCGGAGCCAGTTGCGGCACTGGCCGAAGACCTGGGGATGCGAATAGATTTTGCGGATCTGGTCGCGCGGAATTTTCGCGACGAGGTGGTTTTCGATCTTCATCAGGATCTGCGCGCAGATGCGCAGTTCGCTGTCCATGAAGACATCGAGCGTGTGGTTGACCGCGCCCTCGGTGGAGTTTTCGATCGGGACGACGCCGTAGTCGGCATTGCCGCGCGCCACCACGTCGAAGACATCGGCGATGCTCACCTGCGGGGTGTAGCGCACGCTGGCGCCGAACTTCGAGCGCGCGGCCTGGTGCGTGTTCGTGGCCTCGGGGCCGAAGTAGGCGATGGCGAGATCCTTTTCGAGCGCGAGCGAGGCGGACATGATCTCGCGGTAAATGGCGCGGATCGCCTTCTCCGGCAGGCGTCCGCCGAGTTCGGCGTTCTTGGCGGCGAGGGCGCGGAGGAGCTTTTCCTCGCGTTCGGGTGCGTAGATTTCCGTGCCGTCGGCGCGTTTCACGACCCCGACTTCATGCACGAGGTCGGCGCGCTCGTTGAGCACCCGGATGAGCTGGTCGTCGAGCGCGTCGATCTTCTGGCGGATCTCGGGGAGGGTCATGGAAAAGGTGTCAGGTGTCAGGTGTCAGGTGACGGGCGTCATCTGCCGGTGCGGGCTCGGCGGCGGATTCGGGAGCAGGCTCCGGGGCGGGCGCTTCGGGGACTGCCGGCAGGTCTTCGGCTGGCGCGGGCGTTTCGGGAGCTGGCTCCTCATTCGCGGCCACTCCCTCATGGGCCTCGGCTGCAGGCGGCTCGACGGCTGCGGGCTCTTCCTTCTTCGGGGTCGGCAGGACGACGCGCTTGAGTTCGCTGGAGTTGGGCAGTTCGTCGGTGGTCTTCAGGCCGAAGTGCTGGAGGAAGTACTCCGTGGTGCAGTAGAGCAGCGGGCGGCCGGGGACCTCGGCGCGGCCGGCGATCTTCACGAGGCCGCGGTCGAGGAGGACCTGCATGACGCCATCGACGGCGACGCCGCGGACGGCCTCGCAGTCGGCGCGGGTGACGGGCTGGCGGTAGGCGATGATCGCCAGCGTCTCAAGCTGCGGGCCGGTGAGCCGGGTCGGTTTCGCCTCGGGGTAAAGCTGGCGCACCCACGCGGCGCACGCCGGATCGCTGACGAGGGTCCAGCCATTCACGCGCTCGACGAGCTGGAATGCCCGCCCGGTCGCGACCACTTCCGCCTGCACTTCCGCGAGCGCCGCAAGGACACCATCCTCCTTCACCGTGGCAAAATCCTTTGCCTCCTGATCCTCCGTCCCCACGCCCGCGGCACGCAGCGCCGCGACGATTTCTTTCGTCGTGATGGGTTTCGGAGACGCAAATACGAGCGCCTCGATTACTTGTCTCAAAGTCATGGTCGTTCCCGATGTTCCCCGCACTTAAACGCGGCGCAATTCGATTTCCGCGAACGGCTCATCCTGGACGCAGCGGATTTGTTTCAGACGGATGAGCTCCAGCAGGGCGAGGAAGGTGACGACGATCTCGGTGCGAGAGGCGGCGCTGGTGAAAAGTTCGGTGAATTTCAGCGGCACATCGGAGCCCATGAGCTTCATGATGAGGTCGATCTTGTCGGAGACCGTGTAGTTTTCCTCGAAAATCTCGCGCAGGTCCTCGCTTTTGGACGCGATGCGTTTGAGGACGCTGTTAAAGGCGTTGATGAGGTCGAAGACGCTGACCTCGCCAAGCGGGCGCTCGGGGATGGCATCGGCGGCTTCCGACATGCGTCCGAAAAGATTGCTCTGCTCGATCTCGCGCTGAGAGAGCTGCGCGGCGGCGTCCTTGAATTTCTTGTACTCCACGAGCTGGCGGATGAGGTCCCAGCGCGGGTCCTCCTCCTCCGCCTCCTCGTCGGGCGGCTGGACGTGGGCCGGCAGCAGTGCGCGGCTTTTCAGGTAGATGAGATTCGCGGCCATGACCACAAACTCGCCGGCCAGATCGAGATCGAGCGTTTTGAACGCCTCCATGAACTCGAGATACTGGGCGGTGATGCGCTCCAGGGAGATGTCGTAGATGTCCACCTCGTCCTTCTTGATGAGGTAAAGCAGAAGGTCGAGCGGGCCTTCGAAGACCTCGAGTTTGACGCGATATTCCTGGGACATGGGTCGGCGAGACTAGCGGCCCCGGTTTGCGGATGGAAAGCGGCAAGTGCGGGTGAAGGCGCGCGGTTTTCGTGTGAAATGAGCATTGAGGCTGCGGGGGCTGTGAACGCAGACTCACGGCCTATGGAAATCGCAAAACAACTCTCGGTCTTTCTCGCCAACAAACCCGGCACGCTTGCGAAGGTCTGCGCAGAGCTGGCCCGGGCGGAGATCAATATCTACGCCCTGACGATCACAGACACGGTGGATCATTCCGTCATCCGCATGGTGCTGAGCGATCCGAGGCGGGCGCTGATCATCTTTGAGGAGCGCGGGGTGCTGGCGGTGGAAAACAAAGTGCTGATGATCGAAAACGACAACAAGCCGGGCTCGCTGGGAAAGATCGCAGCCCGGCTGGCGAAGGCGAAGATCAACATCGAATACGCCTACCTGGCCACGAGCCCGAAGGCGAAACACGGGCTGCTGATCCTACGCACGGCGGATGTGAAGCGCGCACTGAAGGTGCTGAAAAAAACATGAGAGGGCGTCCCGCCATTCAAGACACGGCGTCATCCTGAGCGGAGTTCCGTCGCGGGCGGAGGCGGGGCGGAACGCAGTCGAAGGACCCCGTCGGTTTCGTGCGACACTGAACTTGAATCCACGGGGTCCTTCGACTGCGCTGCGACCGCTTTTCCGCCTCCTCTCCGCTCAGGATGACACGGTATCTTGAGCCTCACTCTCCTCTCCAACTTCATCAGCAGGAAGTAACCAATAACGCGTACCCGGAACCATCCATGAAACAGCATTCAGTCTGGCAGGGCCTGCCGTATCCGCTCGGGGCGACCGTGACGGAGGCGGGGGTGAATTTCGCCCTCTTCTCCGAGAATGCGACCGGCGTGGACCTGTGCCTTTTCGACGGTCCCGATGCGCCGAAGGAGGCGGAGCGCATCCGGCTGACGGAGCACACGGATCAGGTGTGGCACTGCTTCATCCCTGGGATGACGGCCGGGCAGCTCTACGGCTACCGGGCTTACGGGCCGTATGATCCGGCGAATGGGCACCGCTTTAATCCGGCGAAGCTGCTGCTCGATCCGTATGCAAAGGCGATCGCGGGCGAGATCGCGTGGGGCGAGGAGATGTTTGGCTACGTGGCGGGATCCGGTGACAAGGCGGACCTGGTGATCGATCCGCGGGACAGCGCGTGCGGGATGCCGAAGTCGGTGGTGGTGGACAACCGGTTCGATTGGGAAGGCGACCGTCTTCTGGCGACGCCGCTCTCGCGCTCGGTGATCTACGAGGCGCACGTGCGCGGCTTTTCCAAGCTCTGTCCGGCCGTGCCGGAGGATCTGCGCGGCACCTATGCGGCGATGGGCAGCGATGCCGCGATCGCGCATTTCAAAATGCTCGGGGTGACGGCGGTGGAACTTCTGCCGGTGCATCATTTCGTGAACGACGATTTCCTGGTGAAGAAGGGGCTGTCGAACTACTGGGGATACAACTCGATCGGCTACTTTGCGCCGCACGCGGCCTACTCGGGGAGCGGGATCACGGGCGGGCAGGTCGGCGAGTTCAAGCAGATGGTGAAAAGCCTGCACGCAGCCGGGATCGAGGTGATCCTCGACGTGGTTTACAACCACACGGCGGAGGGCAACCACATGGGGCCGACGCTCTGTTTCCGCGGCGCGGACAACGCGGCCTACTACCGGCTGATGCCGGACGATCTGCGCTACTACAAAGACTACACGGGCTGTGGAAACACGCTGGACGGGATGCACCCCCGGGTGCTCCAGCTCATCATGGACAGCCTGCGCTACTGGGTGCTGGAGATGCATGTGGACGGCTTCCGCTTCGATCTCGCGTCGGCGCTCGCGCGGGAGTTGCACGACGTGGACCGGCTGGGCGGCTTCTTCGACATCATCCACCAGGACCCGGTGCTCTCGCAGGTGAAGCTGATCGCGGAGCCGTGGGACGTGGGCGAGGGCGGGTATCAGGTCGGGAATTTCCCGGTGCTGTGGACGGAGTGGAACGGGAAATACCGCGACTGCGTGCGCGGATTCTGGAAGGGCGACGAGCATGTCTCGGAATTCGCCTACCGGCTCACGGGCAGCTCGGACCTTTACCAGCGCGACGGGAAAAAGCCGTACGCGAGCATCAATTTCATCGTAGCCCACGACGGCTTCACGCTGCACGACCTCGTGAGCTACAACGAGAAGCACAACGAGGCCAACGGCGAGGAAAACCGGGACGGCGACAACAACGGGCGCTCGTGGAACTGCGGCGCGGAGGGTCCGGTGGACGACGAGGAGATCAATGCGCTGCGCCGCCGGCAGCAGCGGAATCTTCTCACGACACTTTTCCTATCCCAAGGGGTGCCAATGCTCTGCGGAGGCGACGAATACGGCCGGACGCAGCTCGGCAACAACAACACCTACTGCCAGGACAACGAGCTGAACTGGCTCTCGTGGAAACGCACCGCGGATCAGCGGCAGCAGGAGGAGTTCACGGCAAAGCTGATCCACTACCGGCACGAGCATCCGATTTTCCGGCGCCCAAAGTTTTTCCAGGGCCGGAAGATCCGCGGCACCGAGGCGAAGGACGTCCTATGGTTCAACGCCGACGGCTCGGAGATGAACGACGAGCACTGGAACCAGAGCTTCACCCGCTGCATCGGCGTGGTGCTCGTGGGTTTCGCCGCGGATGTGCGCGACTACTACGGACAGCCCGTCCACGACGACACTTTCATGCTGCTCTTCAACGCGCATCACGAGCCGGTGACCTTCGTCGCGGCGGGTGTGGAGGATGTGCGGTGGGAAAAGGTCATCGACACCGCCGACGAGGCTGGCTTCGTGGCATCGCCAACGCCGCACGCAGGCGGCGAATCCGTGGAACTGGGGCCGCGCTCGATGGCCGTCTTCAAGCTCACCGCCGGCTCGCAGGACCACGCCCGCACGTCAGCCTGGAAGCCGCGAAAGCCCGCGCGCAAACCAAAGCCGTAGCCGCCCGAGCGGCTCGCTTTCCGCATTCGCAGCCTGTTTCGACTCGCATTCGCTACGCGTTTTCCATTCGTTCGCGCATGCGAAAAACAAAAATCATCTGCACCCTGGGGCCGGCCACCGAGTCGGCGGAAGTCTTGCACGCAATGATCGCAGCCGGCGCGAATATCTTCCGGCTGAACATGAGCCACGCCACGCACGAGTGGGTGCGGGTGATCGTCCCGCGCATCCGCGCGATCGCCAAGGAGATGAATGTCATCGTCGGCATCCTCATGGATACGCAGGGCCCGGCGATCCGCACGGGCGACCTGCCGACGAAGCTCGAACTCAAGGCCGGCGACGTTTTTGAATTCACCGTCCGCGGGGGAAAGAGCGAGGAGCTTTACTCCGTGGATGTGAATTACGACGGGCTGATCGACGACATCTCGGTGGGCGATGTGGTGCTGGTGGACAACGGAAACATCCACATGAAGGTGCTGGCGAAAGAGGGCATCCGCATCCGCTGCGAGGTGCTGACTGCCGGCGTGATGGGCTCGCGGCGGCATATCAATCTGCCCGGAGTGAAGGTGAATCTGCCGCCGCTGACGGAGAAGGATCTGGCGGACGTGGCGGTGGGCGCGGCGTTGCAGGTGGATTTTGTGGCGCTCAGTTTTTGCCGGGAACCGGGCGACGTGGACGTGCTGCGCAAAGTGTTGCACGAGCACGGCAGCACGGCGCGCATTGTGGCGAAGATCGAGGATCAGCTCGCGGTGAAAAACATCACCGCGATCATCGATGCGACGGACGTGATCATGGTCGCGCGCGGCGACCTCGGGATCGAGTGCCCGATGGAGGATTTGCCGATCATCCAGCGGCGCATCGTAAAACGCTGCCTGGCAAAAGGCGTGCCGGTGATCGTGGCTACGCACATGCTGGAGTCG
>JANOBH010000613.1:0-3856 GCA_031411535.1 Chthoniobacter sp.
TGCGCCGCCAGCTCCGGGTTGTGCTGCAGCATCAGCAGCGTCTTCTCCAGCAGATCGTCGAAATCCAGCGAGTTCGCCGTCTTCTTCTTCGCCTCATACTTCTTCTGCGCCTCGGCAATCTCCGCGCTCAGTTCGAGGAAATGCGGATGCTTTTCCACCAGCACCTGCTCGATGCTCCGGCCCGTGTTGATCGCATAGCTGAAGACATCCGCCAGCACCTCGCCCTTCGGAAACCGCTTGTCCTTCGGGTCCATCCCGAGCTTCGCGATCACCGCGTCCAGCAGATCCTGCTGATCCTCCCGATCCATGATCGAAAACCCCGGCGCAAACCCCGCCGCCTCCGGATTGCGCCGCAGCAGCCGGTTTCCAACCGAGTGGAAAGTGCCGCCCCACAGCCCCGAGATGTCGTTGGGCAAAAGGTTCGCCACCCGGTCCAGCATCTCGCGCGCAGCCTTGTTCGTGAAAGTCAGCAGCAGGATGTTCGACGGCGGCACCCCATTCTCCACCAGATACGCCACGCGGTACGTCAGTGTCCGCGTCTTCCCGCTCCCCGCGCCCGCGATGACCAGCGCCGGCCCCGGCGGCGCCGTCACCGCCGCGCACTGCTGCGCATTCAGCTCCCCCGCGAAATCAATGCGCGGTCCCGCCGCGGCGGCGTGGCGCTGGAGCGTGTATTGGCGGGCCATAATGGGCGGCGACTATCAGCGACCCCGCGCCCGGCTGCCAACTCCATTCCCGGACGGCGTCTATGTCTCGCCTCTGATTCGTGTCCGATTGTCATCCACAATCCAGAGCCGTTGGGCAATGGGCTCGGTCTGGAGCAGCGTGAGGATGCGCGGGATGATGGCCAGCACCGTGTCCCTATCCTGTCGCGCCAGCCGCAAGACGATGATCCCGTGGTAATCCTGCGGCGGGTAGTTTTTGATGTGGGCGAAGTCCAAATCGAGCGTGATTAGGATGCGTTGCTCGTCCTGACAGACTTTGGCGATGGATGGGTCAGCAGCGCCGCGCAGATTCTCATCAAGGACAGAATGGGCGTCGCAACCGTCCCGGCGGAGCAAGGCACCCAAATCCGAAGGGAGGTTCTCGTCGAGCTTGAACCTCACGCCCCCACTCCCAGTGGCGTGGGCACTACGCGCTCGCGTGCTAGCTCGGCTGCATAGGCCGTCGCCGCCGCCACGTCGTCCGGCTGGAGTGAGGGATAGCTGCGGACGATCTCCGCCGGGCTGAGTCCCGCCGCCAAGTTGTCGAGCACCACCGACACCATGACGCGCGTTCCGTGAATGCACGCCTTGCCATGGCAGATGTTTGGGTCAACGGAGATGCGGTCAGGCCAGTTCATGTTGGGAAAGGTGAGACTCTACGCCCGTCCGGTCAAGATGCGGCAAACGGACCCGCCACGGCGGCGTGGCGCTGGAGCGTGTATTGGCGGGCCATAATGGGCGGCGACTATCAGCGACCGCGCGCGGCGCTGCCAACTCGATTTCCCGGCGGCCAGAACCACCGCTGAAGCTTTGGAAACGGGCAGAACACCGTGGAGAATGTGTGAACGCTTTTGCTTCCTTCACAGCTCGCAATCGTCAAATCTTCTGAATGGCCCTGCCGTTCAACTATTCTGAAAAGCTCGTCGCACACATCAAAGCGAAAGTGACAAAGCCGTGTGACGCGTGCGGAACCAACGACTGGGGAATTGTGGATAAGCCTCTTTCGCTCCCCGTTTTCGACGCTAGTGGCAACGTCATTATTCCGACTCCTTCGGTTCCTTGTGGCGCTGCGATCTGCAAAAACTGTGGAAATCTCCGCCTCATAGCCTTGGGAGGAACCGGCATTCTTTCATGAATTCGCTCCAACCAAAATGGTTTGTGCATGCCGATCCCGAAAGGGCGGATTTTTTGCTTTCTCCTCACGAATTGGACGAGTTAGTCACCTGTTCCGATAACATTTGGAAGGATGTCTTCATTGCGTGCTTGGGCGTTGGAATTCCGTGCGCGATTAACGCCCTATCTGAACTGAGCGCGCAAAATGCACAGATTCTCAAAGACGCTGCGCAAATTGCCGCGCAAACTGCTGCTGGGGTAACTGGGCAACAACCACACGGACTCACAATTACTCCCGGATTATTCGCTAATGCGGTGTTCGGGGCGGTGGGCGTTGTGCTTGGAATCATCTTCGGAATTGCCTGGTTTCGGACCAAAACAAGCGTCGCAACGCTAGTGCAGCGCATCCGAAGCAAACCAAAAGTCGAGCTTTCTGTTTCTGTCATTGATGTGGGCAGGCTGGAGAACGCGGACAAGCAGACTCACCCCGTCGAAGTTCCACCAACAGAAGCGGCCCCCCAATAGGGAGTCGCCCATTTCCGTGGGTGGAAGTCGGTGCGCCCTACCGTCAGACGCCCGGCGGCAGGACGCAGCGGATGTGCTGCCGACGATGGCGACGATAGATGCGGAAGTCGCTGTCCAGCGTGAGCAGCGGATACCCCTCCCACAGCTCCGACATGCGCACCAGGCAGGCGTCGGCGAGCGACATCGGCACATCGCGATAATGCTCCCAAAGGCCGCGCACCGACTGGATTTCATCCCGCAGATCGAAGCAGAGCTAGACGACTTCATCCTCGACATAGCCGGGCAAACTGCGCTGCGCCTCGGGCGTGCGGCGCAAAGGCAACAAAGCCTCGGCAATGATCCTTGCAGAGCCGCGAACCCACTTGTCAACTTGCGCCGTGCCGGACAAAATCGCCGCATGAAAATTCTTCTCACTGTCCTCGCCCTTACCAGCGCCATCGCCAGCGCCGAGCCCGTCACCGACACCGCCGCTTTTGCGAAAATCAAAAACCTCGCCGGCTCGTGGCGGGCCACCAAGCCGATGCCCGGCATGGGCAAGATGCGTGTCAACTACCGCGTGATCGCGGGAGGCAGCGCCGTGCAGGAAACGGCATTTCCCGGCTGGAAGAATGAAATGGTTTCGCTCTTCCACCTCGACGGCCGCGGCCATCTCGTCATGACGCATTACTGCGCGCTCGGCAACCAGCCGCACTTCGCGCTCGACACCGGCAAGAGCACCGATGCGCAGCTTGCCTTCAAACTCGATGGCGGCAGCGGCATCACGCGAAAGAGCACCCACATGGGCAGCTTTCAAATGCATTTCACGAGCCCGGACACCATGGAGAATTCAGGCGAGAGCTTTAAGGACGGCAAATCCGCGGGCACATGCTCCTCCACTCTGCAGCGTGTGAAGTAACGGCTGACAACTCTTCGACGGCGGCACCCCGTTCTCCACGAGGTGCCACGCACTTTTCAAAGTAGCCTGCTACCCGCGACCTGCGGACGCGGGGCGCATCCGCCGGACGGGCCTCGACATCCGCGCCCTGCCCCGCCAGCCTCCGCGCACGATTATGAAACCCCGGACGTTCCTCCCCGTCACCGTGCTCCTCGGTGTCCTGACCCTTTTTCCCAGCCGCCCGCTCCGAGCCGCGCCTGAGGCGATTAAGACGGTGAAGACGGAGGACACCACCGTGCAGTTCAGCCATGCGCTGGAGCTTGCCCAGAAAGGCGACTACGCCGGGGCGGAAAAGGAATTTCGCGCTGTGCTGAAAGTGCGCGAGCGCGTGCTCGGCAAGGAGCATGCAGACACCCTTGCGGCCCGGAGCAATGTGGCCCTCATGCTGGCCAAGGTAGGCAAACCGGCCGAGGCGGAGCGCGAGCAGCGGGTGTTGCTGGCCGTCGAGAGACGCGTCCTCGGCGCGGAGCATCCGGAAACCCTGGAGAGCCGCAGCAATCTGGCCAATGCGCTGGACGACCAGGGCAAGCACACCGAGGCCGAGCGGGAGCACCGGGCGGTGCTAAAGGTGCGCGAGCGC
>JANOBH010000614.1:0-3448 GCA_031411535.1 Chthoniobacter sp.
TTGTCGGCATCGGATTTCCGCCGCTCCGAGCCGTGGACGGCGAATCTTCACAGGCTGGCGGGAGCCTATCAGACGACGGCGATTCTTTACTCCGAAGCGGGGATCGAAGCCGCGCTGGCGGCGGTGCGCCGCTCGCGGCACGAAGTGGATGCGTGGCTGGGCAATCACATGCATCCCTTCGGCGGGAGCTACGCGGTGCGGCCCGGCATCACTTTTCAGCAGGGCGGGGTGAGCGACATCATGAGCTTTGACCGCGGGGTGACGCCATGATGACGCTCTTTTTCAGTCCTGTGGGGCGCGCGGCGGAACCGCTGCTGGCGAAGACGGTGGAGCGTTTTGCGGCCGCCGGGGTGGAGTTCCTGTTTGTGCAATACGAAGACAGCGACCTGGTGCTGCCCCCGGGCGTTCCACTGCTGCGGGACAGCGGCACAAAATGGCAGTTGGCGAGAAAGCATCTGCACCCGGACGCTTGCGCGGCCTATGACTATGTTTTCGTCTGGGATGACGACATCGATGTCGCGGACTTCGATCCTGCGGTTTTCACCGCCATCATGGCGGGCAGCGGTCTGGATATGGCGCAGCCTTCCTTGCGTTCGCCGCATGGGCTTTCCCATCGCATCACTGGCCAGCGGGAAATCACCGAGGACATGCGGCGCGAGAGGATCGCCGGTCGTCTGACGAATTTCGTGGAGATCATGGTGCCGGTGTTTTCCCGCGAGGGCTGGCGATTGCTCCACGATGTCCTGGACGACGGCAATCTGAGCGGCTGGGGCTATGACTATCTGCCCATCGCCCCGCGTGGCATCGTGGACAGCATGCATGTGGTGCATACGCGGCCCGTCCGGTCGCACTCGGATTCCGCCGAGGCGGAGAAGGCCCGGCTCCTTTCGCATTACGGGCTGTTTGCGTATCCGCAGATCGAGATGGGCTGGTTGTTTCACGAGGCTCGCACGCAAAACGCGTAAGACTGAAACGGTTCGCGTCGCGGTTCACTGGGCCGGCCGCATTTTCCCGAGCGCGAAACTTGCGCGGCGAGCGCGGCTCGCCATCCTCTCGCGTCCCATGTCTGGCTTCCGACTTTTTGACCTCAATCCAGAGCAGGAGCGCGCGGTGCGCACGACCGAGGGGCCGCTGCTGATTCTCGCTGGCGCGGGCACGGGAAAGACGCGGGTCATCACTGCGCGCGTGGCGTTTCTCATCGCGCAGGGCGTGGATCCCGCGCACATCCTCGCGGTCACTTTCACAAACAAGGCGGCGACGGAAATGCGCGAGCGGCTGGCGAAGCTGATCCCGCCCGAGCAGGCGAAGCTGGTGACGATGTCCACCTTTCACGCGCTCTGCGTGCGGGTGCTGCGGCAGGACATCGACAAGCTGGGCTACAAGCGAAACTTCAGCATCTACGACGAGGGAGACACGACGGGGCTGATCAAAAAGATCATCACCCGCACGGCGGCGAAGGATGAAAAGCTGGAGGCGAACGTGGCGAAGAGTCTGATCAGCAAGGCGAAGGGCAACGGATGGAGTGAGGTAAGGCCGGGCGAGGAACAGACGCTGGTGGCGGCGGTCTTCGCGCGCTACCAGCAGGAGCTGAAGACGATGAACGCGGTGGATTTCGACGATTTGCTGCTGCTCACGTACAAGCTGCTGACCGAGCACGCGGCGGTGCGGGAGAAGTGGCAGCGGCGGTTTGGCTACCTGATGGTGGATGAGTTTCAGGACACGAACCGGCTCCAGCTTGAGCTGGTGACGAATCTCGCGGATGCGCGGAAGAACGTGGCGGTCGTGGGCGACGACGACCAGTCGATCTACGGCTGGCGCGGAGCGGAGGTGAGCAACATCCTCGAATTCGAGGCGCACTTTCCGAACCCGACGGTCGTGAAGCTGGAGCAGAATTACCGCTCGACGAACGCCATCCTCGGCACGGCGAACGCGCTGATCAAAAACAACCCGCGCCGCCGGCCGAAGCAGCTCTGGAGCGCGCAGGAGGGGGGCGCGAAGGTGCGCGTGGTGGGGATGCAGGATGACCGGCAGGAGGCGGAGTTCATCACGAGCGAGATCGCGCAACGGCTGGTCATCGAGGGGCTCAAGCATGAGGACTTCGCGATTCTTTTCCGCATGAACGCCCAGTCGCGGCTGCTCGAAACCCACCTGCGCGAGCTGCACATCCCGTATCGCGTGGTGGGTGGGAAGAGCTTCTTCGACGCGCGGGAGATCAAGGACCTGCTGGCCTACGCGAGTGTGCTGCTGAATGCGGACGACGACGTTTCGCTGCTGCGGATCATCAATACGCCGGCGCGCGGGATCGGGCCGTCGGTGGTGGAGCGGGCCACGGAGCTGAGCGTGCAGAAGCGGTGCAGTGTCTTCGAAGCGCTGCAGGACGGGGAGTTTCGGAACTCGATCACGAAGCGCGCGGCGGACTCGATTGATAAGTTCACTGCGTTTCTCGATGCGTGGGAGACGAGGCTGAACACGCCGCTATCCGATCAGGCGAAGGTGCTGCGCGATTTCATCGGGGAGACAGGCTATCTCGAGGACCTCAAACGCTCGTGCAAGACGCAGGACGAAGGGCTGAAGCGCGAAAACAAGGTCACGGAAATGATCCGCTGGTTTGAGGACGACGCCGCGGGAAAGGGCAAGGGTCTGCGCGACTTTCTCGATGACATGATGCTGCGGCAGGAGAAGGAGGAGGAGGATGACGGCAAGGATGATCCCGGCGTGACGCTCATCACGCTGCATGCGGCGAAGGGGCTGGAAT
Organism: Chthoniobacter sp.; assembly: GCA_031411535.1. GTDB lineage: Bacteria > Verrucomicrobiota > Verrucomicrobiia > Chthoniobacterales > Chthoniobacteraceae > Chthoniobacter. Next base: position 2,756 of record JANOBH010000614.1, read on the forward strand.
TCCCGCACGTCTATCTGGTCGGCCTCGAAGAGGGCCTGCTGCCGCATGACCGCTCGAAGATGGAGGGCACCGTGGACGAGGAGCGGCGGCTGCTTTACGTCGGCATCACGCGTGCGCGAAAGACGCTGGCGCTGACGTGGTGCGGGCACCGGATCAAGTACGGGAGCCCGATGCCCTGCACGCCGAGTTCGTTCATCAAGGAACTGCCACCGGAGTGGATCGAGCAGCGCAATGCCACTCAGATCCTGAACGCACCCGTGGCCGAGGCCGTGGTGAAAGGGCGCTTCAGCGCGATGCTCGCGCAGGTCGGGAAAGTGGACGCTTAGGCCGCGGGCCGGCGATGATTGCGGCTCGTGCCGCCATGTTTGACCCCGCCCGCGCGCGCGCTTAGGCTCGCCGCCCTTTTCCAAAAACCCCGACTGCGCGATGAATTACAAAGACACCCTGCTCCTGCCGAAGACCGACTTCCCAATGAAGGCGGACCTCATTTCCCGCGAGCCGGCGCGCCTGGCGCAGTGGGAGGGCGCGGGGCTGTACGCGCGCATCCAGGACGCGCGGAAGGACGCGCCGCTATTTGTCCTGCACGATGGGCCGCCGTTCGCGAATGGCGATGTCCACATGGGCACGGCGCTGAACAAGGTGCTCAAGGATCTCATCGTGAAATCGAAGACGATGGCGGGTTTTCGCGCGCCG
>JANOBH010000615.1:0-13265 GCA_031411535.1 Chthoniobacter sp.
GCGAAGCCGGTGAAGCGCTCGGGGTCGAATGCGGTGTCGCCGCGGCGGGCGTTGACACTTTCAAAGACGGCGGGATCGACCATGCCGCAGCCGGCGATCTCGAGCCAGCGGTCGCTCGCGCCGAGGGCGCGCGTCTTGATATCGACCTCGAAGCTGGGCTCGGTGAAGGGGAAGAAGTGCGGGCGGAAGCGGAACTGCGCGTCGGGGCCGAACAGCTCGCGGAAGAAGAACTCCAGCGTGCCTTTGAGGTCGGCGACGCTGACGCCTTCGGCGACGTAGAGGCCCTCCATCTGGTTGAACTGCGCGAGGTGGGTGGCATCGACCTCATCGCGGCGGTAGGCGGCGCCGGGGGCGATGATGCGGATGGGCGGCGCGCACGTTTCCATGGTGCGGATCTGGATGGTGCTGGTGTGCGTGCGCAGGAGGCGGCCGTCGGGGAGGTAAAACGTGTCCTGCTCGTTTCGCGCGGGATGGTCGGCGGGCGTGTTGAGGGCATCGAAGCAATGCCACTCAGTCTCGATGTCGGGGCCGTCGGCGAGTGCGAATCCCATGCGGCGAAAGACCTGGATGGCGCGGTCCTGGAGCTGGGTGATGGGGTGCAGCGAGCCGGGCCGGGGGGCGGTGCCGGGCAGGGTGACATCCACGCCGGCAAAGGCGGCGGCATCGCTGTCGGCGAGGAGCGCGGCCTTGCGCTCGTCGAGCGCGGCGGTGACGGCGTTGCGGACGTCGTTGAGGAGCTTGCCGATGCGGGGCTTGTCGTCCTTCGAGACGTCCTTCATCCCCTTGCTCAGCGTGGTGAGCGTGCCGGACTGGCCGAGAAAGCGAATGCGCGCCTGCTCGACGGCGGCCTCATCGGCGGCGGCGGTGATGGACGCGAGCGCGTCGGAGCGGAGTTGTTCGAGTTGGGAGTCCATGAAAAGTCGGGCGGAGAATTTTTAGACGCGATTACGGAATTTGACGGAAGTGGGGGGGCAATCCCGAACTCATCCACCGACGAACGTCACTCCTAATTCCGTCAATTTGGCAGAATTCCGTAATTCCGTCGTCTCCGTTTCGGTCGGCCTGAAAACAGCGCAGCCTCGAACACGCGGGGCGCATCCGAGGCTGCGGAAAACGATTTCAGGCGTGCGTTACGCGGCCTTTTTCGCGGCGGCGTTCTTCGCTTCGAGCGCGGCTTTCGCCTTGTTGAAGATGACCGTGAAAGCGGCCTCGTCGGTGACCGCGAGGTCGGCAAGGATCTTGCGATCGAGCTCGATGCCGGCGGCTTTGATCCCCTCCATGAAGCGGGAGTAGGTGAGGCCTTGGGCGCGGGCGGCGGCATTGATCCGCTGCTGCCAGAGCATGCGGAAGTTGCGTTTGCGCGTCTTGCGATCGCGGGTTGCCCAATGCTGGGCCTTGTAAACGGCGTCTTTCGCGTAGCGGAAGAGCTTTGAGCGACGTCCGCGGTATCCGCGGGCCAGATCGACTACTTTCTTGCGGCGTTCCCGACTTGCGGGAGCGTTAGTGGCGCGTGCCATATGTTGTTAAAACCCGGTTGCCCGGGCCTCCTGTTTTGTTCAGCGAATTGTTCTGTTGGTTAGTGGTCCCGCCGACCTCATTCGCTGAGGCACTCCGCGAGGCGGAGCAGGTGGCCGGACCGGAGCGCCGTGCGATTACGCGAACGGGAGCAATTCCTTGATGCGATCGACCATGGTCGAATGGACCTGGCCGTCCTTGCCGAGCTTGCGCTTGCGCTTCGAGCTCTTGCTCGATGCGAGGTGGCGAAGGCCCGGTTTGCGGCGCATCAGTTTGCCCGTCCCGGTCACTTTGATTCGCTTAACGGCGGCTTTTTTCGTCTTGCGACGTGCAATGGATCGAGGCATGGGGCGGGCAAAGTAGCGGGCGAAGTTGATTGGGCAAGCACCATTTGAAAGGAATTTGCACAACGGGACGAGCCGCCACCAGTATCGCGGAAATCAGTCGCGCGGCAGCCGCCGGAGACCCGTGTCGATCTCGGCGAGCACCTTCGCGCGCTCGCCGTTCCAGTGCCCGGCGGCCTTGAGCTGGAGCAGGAGTTTCCGGCCCTGCACGAAACTGGCGCGCGCTTCGGCGGTCGAGGCCAGCTGGAGCTGGAGCGTTCCGAGTTTCCGGCAAAGCACGGCGGCGTCGGCCTTGGCGCCGGCGGGGGCGCGGGCGGCGGTCGCACGGATGGTGTCCACCGCTTCCGAGTAATAGCCGAGCGCATCCTCAAAGCGGTGCTGCGCCACGGCGGCGTCGCCCCGATGATGCAGCCCGATGATCGCCATGTGGGCGAACGAAGCTTCCGTTGGTCCAGGAGTTAGCAGTGGCTCAATCGGCACGGCGGGCAGGACCGAAGCCTGTTTCACAAGCGGCACGGGCGGTGGTGCTGGCTGGGTATCGGAAATCGCGGGCGGCGGCGGCTCGGGAGCGGCCGCAGCGATTACGACAGGCGGCTGAGAAGCTGGAGGAGGCAAAGGCACGCGGGCGGTCTGAGCGGGAGCGGCAGCCTGCGGCGCGCCGTCACCTGCGGTCCGGCCAAACGACCACCACGCGGCGGCCAGCGTCGCACTCGCGCAAATCGCCGCCGTCAGCATGAGCGGGCCGATTTTCCGACGCGGCACGCCCACGTCGAAAACCGGCGCGGGCAGCGCAGGCGCATCCGCGACGAACTCCGGCTCCAGCGCGACGTGACTGTCCTCCGTCGGACGCGCCAGGCACCCCGTGATCTCCAGTTCCCACGCATCGACCTCGAGGAGTTTCGCAAGCAACTGGTCGCGCACGTCTTTCAAACTCGTGCGCCCCGGCCGCGCGTCCACGACCTGCGGTTCACCGCGGTCGGTCTCGCTGAAAGCGTCGTCCGTCAGCCGCCAGCGCAGCCACGCCGGGAGCCACGCGGGTTCCGCGGTTTTCGCCGCAGATTCCAAAGCACGATCGGGTGCGCCCTCGACCACCAGCGCGATGATCCGCTCTTCGCCTCCCGCCTTTTTGAACGCACAGATCTGCGCATCCACCGCCGGGCAGCGCGCCGAGCGCGGCGAGCAGACCACGATGAGGTAGCCGCTTTTTTCCAGCGCCTGCGGATAGTGCGCAGCGTAGTCCGGGTCGCGGCGGTCGGGGAAAATGGAAACGCAGTCCGGCCTCGGCAGGCCGTACGCCGTCGGCTCGCCGATCAGGGACGCGAGCACCGGAAAGCCGTTCAGATTGCGATACAGCCAGTCGGCCCACACTGCGTCCTCATGCGCGAATGCCGCCACCGCCCACGACGCGCCGTCGAGTTCCGCGGCGAGCTGGCTCTCGAGATCGGGCAGCGGCTTTGACATGCGCGCGGCGATCGGCGCCGGTCCACCCGCGCAGCCGGGCTCCCGGGAAATCACCGCGGAGCTTTGATCGGCTGAGTGCCAGCGAGGGTACACCCCGCATGGAGGCAGCAGCCGCGATGCCCTCCTCTGGAAATTCTAGCCCGCCTCACCGATCGCGAATGTCGCACGAAACATCCCCGAGACGCTCATCTCCTCCCGCTTCACCGGCACACCGAGCAGCCTCGCAAACATCTCCGCCTCCAGCCGCGCGATCAGCGGAAACTCCCGCATCAGATCCAGGATCGGTGAGTGATGCTCCACGATCCGCAGCCCCTCACCGCCCTCCGCGCCCACGCACTCCGCCATGTGCCCCTCGTGATCCCGCAGACGCGCGAACGCTTTCGCCCGCTCAGCCAGCGTCCCTTCTTTCAGCCGCGCGGCGAACTGGTCCGCCTTTTTTTGAAACGCCACGAGCAACAGTTTCTCCGCCGCTGTCGCGCCGAAAAGTTTCTGCGCCGCCGTGAGCACCTCGATCGTCATCGCGTTGCTCGTCGTCGGGAAAAGATCATGCGCCCGCTCCGTCAGACGGTAGAGCATCTGCGGGCGGCCCATCGGCTGCGGCGAGCGCCATGTGTCGAGCAGCCCGCGCTTCTCCAGATCGAGACACACGCCCTTGATCCCCATGTAGCTCATCCCCAGCCGCTCCGCCAAGACCGTCACGCACAGCCCCTGCGTCCGCTTCAGCTCATTGAGCACCCGCAGCCGCGCACTGCGGCCGACCTGCTGGATGAGGCTCTGCTTCATGGGGACGTTGAGTGTTGAAAGATGAGCGTGAAGTGACGCGCTTCGTCAGCCCGCACCTCACGCCCGGATGGTGCGTCACTCAACCCTCAACCCTCAACACTCAACTGCTCCGAAGTGCCTCAGCGCCTCCACGATTCCCACGCTGCACGCGCCCTCCGCCACATAGCCGCCCGCCCGCGCCACCGCGATCTTGACCGCCTCCACCGCATTGCCGGGACAGGCCACCCACTGCGCATGCACGCCGTCGAGCATCGGCAGATCATTGAAGTGATCGCCCGCCGCGAAAATCTCCCCGTGCCCCACCCCGGTCAGCCGCGCCAGCTCCGCCAGCGCCGTGCCCTTGCTGTACGCCTCGTGGCAAAACCTCACGTAGATCGTATTGCGCATGAACTGAAACCCCGGCACCCGCGCGACTTCCTTTTCGAGAAAGGAGCACACCTGGTCCATCTCCTCGTCCGACTCCGCCGCCAGCCCGATCAGCCGCTCGCCCTCGTAGATCGGATGCGCCTTCGTGTGCTCCGCCAGATACGCCTCGATGTCCGAGAGCAGCGTCCCAGCCTTGCTGAAAAGCTCGTCGTGCGCCGCCGCGCAGCGCGCATTCCAATCGCCGAAATCCTGCCAGCGACCGTCCGCTCCGCGGTGAAAAACCTCGCGCTCCGAAGTCAGCACAAAATCCGGCTCCACCGGAAACTTCATCTCCCGCAGCCCCTCCTCGATGTGCCACAGCACCCGGCCCGTATTCACGGCCCACTGCACCCCGCGCGCCCGCATTTCCGCCAGCGCTTCAAAAAACTCCGGCACCACCGGCGGCTGCGTATCGTGATTCACCACGGTCCCGTCGAAATCCGTGCTCAGCAGCCGGATCGGAGAGTTGGTGGTTGATGGTTGGGAATTGCGAGGCGATGAAAGATTCATGCGGGCGCGCACCGTATGCCGCGCTGCTCAACACACAACCCTCAACACTCAACTTTCCCCGATGAAAAGCGCCTACGAACTCGCCATGGAACGCCTCGAAAAGCAGGCCCCCTCCCGCACGCTGACCGCCGCCCAGAAAGCCGAGATCTCCGACCTTGAGGCCTCCGCCAAAGCCAAGATCGCCGAGCAGGAGATCTTCCTCAAAGGGCAGATCGACAAAGCCCTCGCCGAAGGAAAATACGAGGACGCCGCCCAGCTCGAACAGCAGCTCGCCCGCGAAATCCGCCGCGCCAACGAGGACTGCGAGACCAAAAAGGAAAAGGTCCGCACCGCGTAGCCGCGGTCGGCTTTACGTCAGAATCTCCCGCAGCACCCTTCCACTCACGTCCGTGAGCCGGAAGTCGCGGCCTCCGAAGCGGTAGGTGAGGCGCTCGTGGTCGAGGCCGAGGAGGTGGAGCATCGTGGCGTAGAGGTCGTAGATCGTGGTGACGTTCTCCACCGCGTTGTAGCCCAGCTCGTCGGTCGCGCCGTAGGCGGTGCCGCCGCGGATGCCGCCGCCGGCGAGCCACAGGCTGAAGCCGGACGGATTGTGATCGCGCCCGTCGCTGCCTTGCGAGAATGGCGTGCGGCCAAACTCGCCGGAGAAGAGAATCAGCGTCTCCTCGAACAGCCCGCGCTCTTTCAAATCGCGGATGAGCGCGGCGATGGGCTGATCGACCTGATGGGCCATCGCGCCGTGCCCTTCCTTGATCTTCCCGTGCTGATCCCACGGGTTCGGCGCATTGCCGGCGCCGATGTTTTCATTCACGCAGCTCAGCTCCACAAAGCGCACGCCGCGCTCGACCAGCCGCCGCGCGACGAGACACTGCCGCGCATACGCGGCCTTTTCCTTGTCCGGCGAATCCAGCCCGTAGAGCTGCTTCGTCGCCTCGCTCTCCCCGCGCAGATCGCACAGGTCCGGCACCGCGGCCTGCATGCGATACGCCGTCTCGTAATTCCGAACCGCCGCCTCCACAGCCGGGTCCGACGCCACCGCCGAGCGCGCATCCATGTCGCGGAGAAAACCCAGCCGCTCCCGCTGGAGCGCGTCGTTCTCGCGCGGCGCGATGTTTTCCAGGGGCGGCGTGCCGTCGGCCTTGATGATCGACGCCTGATGCTGCGCCGGCAGGAAGCCATTGCTGTAAAGCCCCACGCCCCCGTGCGGCGGCACCGCGCCGCCGCTTTGCAGCACCACGAAACCGGGCAGATTTTCATTCGCCGAGCCGAGCCCGTACGTCACCCACGCGCCCGCGCTCGGGTGCCCCATGAAGGGAAACCCGGTGTGGAAGAAATAGTTCCCCTGCGCGTGCTCGTTCACCTTGCTCGTCATCGAGCGCACGATCGCGAGATCGTCCGCCACCTCCGCGAGGTGCGGAAAGAGGTCCGTCATCATCAGCCCGCTCTTCCCGCGCGGACGAGCCTCCCACGGCGACGCCATGATGTTGCCGTTCTGGTTGAAAACCGTCGGCCGCACCGGCACCGGCATCGGCTGGCCGTGCCTCCGTTTCAGCTCCGGCTTCGGGTCGAATGAGTCCACATGCGATACGCCGCCGCTCATGTAGCAGAAGATCACATGCTTCACTTTCGGCGCAAAATGCGGTCCCGCAGCCGCACCCCACGAGCGCCCGGAGAGCAGCCCGCCCAGCGCCAGCGAGCCGAAGCCGAGCGATGTCCGGCGCAGCATTTCGCGCCGGGAGAAAAGGAGATGGTCAGCGGACATAGATGAACTCCTTCAGATTGAAAACCGACTGCGCGAAATCCTGCCACACGCGCCCGCTCGTGGCGACCTGCGCCGGCTCCACGCCATGCGCCCGCGCCAGCGAAGCGACATACGCCACCGACCGCGAAAGCTCATCCGCGCTGGCTTCGCGGCCCAGCGCCGCGGTGAACATCGTCTGCACGCGCATCTCGGGCGAAGCGTCGGGATTCCACCGGATGAGCGCCGCGGCCCAATCCTTTGCCAGCCCGATGACGAACGGATCGTTCAGCAGCGCAAGCGACTGCGCGGGCACATTCGTCGAGTCGCGCCGCCCAAGCGTGGTGAATGGCTTCGGTGCGTCGAAGACTTCGAGGAAAGGATTCAGGCTGTTCCGCTGCACGCGGAGATAGACGCTGCGGCGCGGCGCATCGCCGCCGGTCGCCGACGGCCCACCCATCGTCTCAACCAGCCGCCCGGACACGGCCAGCATGCTGTCGCGGATCGCCTCGGCATCGAGCCGCCGCACCCGCGCGTGGCTGAGCAGATCGTTCGCCGCATCGCGCTCCGCCGCCCCGGCAGGCGCTTCGCTGCTGGCACAGAAGGCGCGCGAGGTCACGAGATAGCGGATCATTTTTTTGAAAGACCACCCTTCCGCCGCAAAGCGCGTCGCGAGAAAATCCAGCAGCTCGGGATGCGTCGGCTTCTCGCCCATGCGCCCGAAATTGTCCGGCGTCGCCACGATCCCGCGGCCGAATACATGCAGCCAGACGCGGTTCACCATCACGCGCGCCGTCAGCGGATTCGCGGCGCCCGCGATCTGCTCCGCCAGCTCCCCTCGCCCGCTCTGCGCGCCGCCGTAGCGCATGCCGCCGAGCACCTCCAAATAGCGGCGCGGCACGATCACGCCGGGCTTCGTATGCTCGCCGCGGATCATCAGCGCCGCGTCCGTCACCGTCCCCTCCGCCACGCCCGGCGCGCGACGCGGCACCGGCACCTCGCTTTCGAGCCGGCGATACTCCGCGATCTTCGGCGCCACGTTTGGCAGCGCGGAAAGCGTGGACGGCAGCAGCCCGCGCCGGATGCAGAAATCCAGCAGCGCCCGCTGCGACTCGCTGACTGCGTCCATCCGCCACGCCTTCACCGCGTCCGCGACCGCGCTGGCGTAGCGCTCCGCCAGCGCCGCCGCCGATCCCGGCGCAGCGCCCGCCAGCACAGGTTCTGCGGCCATAGGCTCCTCGCGCGGCGCGTCCTTTTCGCCAAAGACCACGCGCTCCGCGGAGAACCACGAGCGCCCGTCCTTCGGCGCGGAGCCCTCGCGCCGCGTGCTGTCGTCGGCAGTGGCGAATTCAAGGTACGCCCAGGTGCCCTTGCGATACGCCGTGTCCAGCCTCACCCAGCCCGGCCCGCCGGGCTTCAGCTCGGCACGCGGAAAGGTCGGGTTCACATTGAGCGGATAGTTGTCGAGGATCAGCCGCACCCACGCGCCGCCGCCGCCGGTCGCGCGCACGCTGATGCTGTCGGACTCGATCTTGAAGCGCGGCGACGCGAGCGTGCCGTTGTGCTTCCGCGAAAGCAGGTCCGTGATTACGCCCGCGGGCCGCAGCCCATCGAGCACACGGTCGCCCTCCGGCTCGATGCTGAACTCCCCCGCCCTCACCGCCGGCTGGTAAAGCCCCGAGCCGCGAGTGAACCACTCCGCATCATCGCCCGCCGAAAAATCCCAGCCCGCGCGGAAGCGCTCGCGGTTGAAAGCGCGCGCCGCATCGCGCTTCTCCCGCGACTCGCGCGCGACATCAGCCCACCCTTTCGCAAAAGCCGCGCCCTCCACCTTGCCGAGCCGTGCCCACGCGTGCAGCGGATTCACGGAATCCTTCCGCGCCTCATCGAGCAGAGCGCCGAGCGAATCGCCGCGCAGTTTTTCCGCGAGCTGCCCGGCCTCGGCGAGCCACACTTTCGCGAGCGAGTCGCGGATCGAGCCCTTGAGCGCAGCGAGCTCTCCGTCACGCCGCGCGAGGTGCTCCGGGGCGTCGAGCGTGATCTGCGCCGGGCGGCTGCTCGCGAGCACGCCGTACATCGCGAAGTAATCGCGCTGCGAGATCGCGTCGAACTTGTGGTCGTGGCAGCGCGCGCAGGTGATCGTCAGCCCCTGGAATGCCTTCGCGATCACGTCGATCTGGTTGTCCACGGTCTTCACCTGCTCATCGAGCGTGTCCACGGGCTGAAAGCCGTGCTCATTCAGCCGCAGGCTCGCGAGGCCGAGCTTCGATTCGCTGAACTGCTCGGCGCGATTCCACCGCGGCTTCGCCAGCAGATCGCCCGCGAGGTGCTCGCGGATGAGTTGGTCGCACGGCACGTCCGCGTTGAAGGCGCGGATCAGGTAGTCGCGGTAGCGCCACGCCTGCGGAATCTCCGGGTCGCCCTCGCTGCCGTGCGATTCCGCGTAGCGCACGAGGTCCATCCAGTGCCGCGCCCATTGCTCGCCGAAACGCGGGGACGCGAGCAGCCGGTCGGCGAGGTTTTCTATTTTCGCCTTTCGCTTTTCGCCTGCGGACGCGTCGTCGCCGGCCGGCCAGTCGCGCGCGAATGCGCTCGTCTCCTCCGCGCTCGGCGGCAGGCCGGTGATCGCGAAAGTCATCCGCCGGATGATCGTCCGCGCATCCGCATCCGGCGCCGGTGCCAGCCCGCGGGCCTCCATTTTCGCGAGGAGAAAGCGATCCGCGTCCGTGCGCGGCCATGTGCCGTTTTGAACGGCGGGGACAGGCGGGCGCACGACAGCTTGCAGGCTCCACCAGCCGCGCCGGGCGGCGAGCATGTCGGGCCACGACTTCGCGCCGTCGGCGCTTGCCGGCTCGGGTTTGTCGCGCGGATCAGGCGCGCCCATCTTCACCCACGCCGTGAAGTCCGCGATGATCGCGTCGTCGAGCTTCGGCGCCTTCTTCGGCATCTTGAAATCCGGGTCTTCGTGACGGATCGACGCGATGAGCAGGCTGTCCTCCACATTGCCCGGCACGACCGCCGCGCCCGTGTCGCCGCCGCGCCGCAGCGCCTCGCGGCTGTCGAGACGCAGCCCGCCCTTTTGCTTTTCGGCCGCGTGGCACTCGTAGCATTCCGCCACGAGGACGGGCCGGATCTTCGTCTCGAAAAAGGTGAGTTGCTCCGCAGTCGGCCCGGCCGCGCGGGCGAGCGCTGCGGCGAAGGTGAAGGCGAAGAGCGTGTGGCTGAGGCGGGGCACGGCGCGGAGTCTGGCGGGGATTTTCGCAAAGCGCACCTGCGCATTGCACGTCTTAGGGATTCCCAGTTTCCAACCGATGTCATCCTGAGCGGAGTTCCATTCGGGTCTGCGAATGGAACGCAGTCGAAGGACCCCGCCATTCACGGGCGATGTCGCACGCAATCGCCGGGGTCCTTCGACTGCGCTCCGCCCGCCTTTCCGCCTCCGCTCCGCTCAGGATGACACCGATTCTGGAGAGTTCATTTTGCCACTCGATCAGACGTCCCGTCGCGCGCAGCAGCATGGACGGAGAAGCCCCTGCGCAGCGGACAGCATTTGTCCCTTTCGCCGCCACCGCCGGATGGAAGCTGTCCCGCTCAATCCCGCATGAACGCTCACTTTCCGGGCGACGGAGCCCGTTTTCCTCTGATCAAAGCCGCGGCGGACGATGCGGGCATGACCGGTGCTAAAGGGGCGGCATGCACACTCCCCGACAAAAACCGCCGCTCCTCGTCCGCCTCCAAATGCGCCTCGCTCAGGCGCGTTTCCTCACCTTCTCCGCGCTCATCCATACGGTGCTCATCGTCATGGGCGGCAGCGTCGTCCTTTTCAAACAGATGTCGGACCCGGATGACTTCACCACCGGCGGTCCGCTCGTCGCCGACGCGCCCGAGGCCCCGGTCCCGGACGATCCGCAGGTGCCGGTGACGCCCACGGACACCGTATCGCCGACGGCTCCCACGCTCACGACGCCACCCATTGCCGCCATCGTCTCGGCGAGCCAGGCGCCCGCGGCTTTCACTCTCAATACAGCCACCGGCAAATCGGTCGCGCCCGGTGCCGGTCCGGCGGAACCCCTTCGCGGCCTCGGCACGATCCCCAAGACGCCCGGCAGTGGAAAAATGGGCGGAACCGCCACATTCTTCGGCGACAGGACGCAGACCGCGAACGGCTTCACGGGCACCTTTTACGACCTGAAGCAGACGCGCTCAGGCAAGCCGACCGAGGTCACGCCCGCCGAATACCAGAAGATCTTCCGCAAATTCGTCCGCGAGAACTGGCGGGAAAGCGTGCTCACGGACTACTTCCGCGGGACGCAGAAACTGCACACGCCGCAGATTTTCATCCCAAACATGCGGGCCGACGAAGGTCCGAAAGCGTTCGGTCTGGCCGACAAGGTGAAACCAAGCCGCTGGCTCGCGCACTACAAGGCGCGCGTCTCGCCGCCCGCGGACGGCACGTATCATTTCGTCGGCGGCGGCGACGATGTGATGATCGTGCGCTTCAACGGCAAAGTCGTGCTCGACCGCTGCTGGCATCAGCAGGACGAGGAGTGGAAAGCCACGCGCAACTACGACTACGGCTACACCGGCATTCCGAACGGCTTCGCTCGCGGCGACGCGATGCGGCTGAAAGCCGGGCAGTTTTACGACATGGAGGTCCTCATCGGCGAGCAGCCGGGCGGGCTCGTCTTTTTCAGCCTGCTGCTGGAGGAGGAGGGCGTGGAATACCGCCGCGACGCCAAAGGCAATCCCATCCTGCCGGTCTTCCGCCTCGCGGGCGGGCCGCTGCCCGAGCCGCAAACGGGCCAGACTTTCCCGCCGTATGATCCCGTGGGCCCGATCTGGAAAGCGGCGCCGATGAAAACCGGCGGCGGATCGGCCTTCGACGGCCTTTTCCCATCAAAGGAGCGGCTCTGACAGCGGGGCGCCGCCGCCCCCGTCTGGCAGTCCTCCAAGCTGGTGAAACCCGAACGTTTTCGAATGTCCGCACACGGTGAATGTGCACCCGCATCTTTCCGCTCAATGGCACTGAACCGGCTATGTCACCCCTGCGAGATCCATGAAAAGCTTGCTCCATCACTTTCGGAAAAAGTCCCCACCGGTCACCAACGCACCAGAGGCCAGCCCGGCGCCTCCCGCAGCACCACCGGAATCCCCGAAGGAGAAGGAAACACCCGCCGGGCCGCCCCGCAGATCTTCACCGATGGCCCGCGCCATCCAGCCTGCATGGCACAATGCCACCACGCCGGCCCAGCAGAGCAAGCGCCCGGCGGCTCAGCCCGAGCGCAAAACGCCGGCCGAGATGCTCACGCTGACCCTCGGCGATTTTCTCGACCGCATTCCGACGAACTATCTCGATGGCAAAGAGCATGACCACTCCAGCCCCCTGCCCTTTGACCTCGCTGCGCTGAGTGAACGCCTCGGACGTGGGGATTCCACGATCCCCCTCATCGAGATCTTCCGGCGGATTCCCGATGTCTTCCGCGCGGACGCAATCATCGCTTCCGATCTCTCGATTCGTTTCCCGTGGAGAAAAGTGCTGGCCATGGTGACGCAGGCGCGTGATGGCGCGGCGAGCTCCGGTCTCACGGCAAACGGCGCGGAGACGCTCGCACTCAAGCTCAAGGCGCGAAAGTTTCGCCGTCCCATGAAGATGGCGCCCGTGACGCTCCTGCGGCCACCGAGCTCCGCGGAAGTCGCAAAAGCGGCGGAAAACTTCCCGGACTCAGCGCTTACCATGCTGCCTCCCAGCGCACAGACGCAGCCCCGGGTCGCACCGGTCGAACAGGTCGCACCGGTCGCTCCGACCGCAGCGGCTGCTCCGGTATCCCGGGCCAATCCGCCGGCCTTTCAACAGCCCGCCAGCGATCCCATGTCCGAGTCCGCAGCGGCACTGCAGATCGAGCGGCTCAACGCCCAGCACGCCCAGGAGATCTCGGAGCTGGCTGCCGAAAAGGACCGGGCGCTGTCGGAAATCCCTTCGCTCCGCCTCGAACTCACGAATCACCTCAAACAGATAACCATGGAGCGGCGCGCGGCCATCGAGGTCAGCAAAAAACTCAGCCTCCTCCAGAACGAACACGAAGACAGCTCCACTGCCATCCAACTCCTCCAGGTCGAGCGTGACGCCGCCATGGCTCAAGCCGCGCAAATCGGCGCCGAGCATGATGCGGCGGTCGCCCGGACCGCAAAGCTCACCGCCGAACGCGACGCGGCGCTGGCCAGGGCAGCCGAAATCGGCGCCGGGCGAGACCCGGGCGCTGCGGTCGCACCGGAACTCCTCGCCGAACGCGATGCCGCCCTCACCCGCTCCACCGAACTCATTGCCGAGCGCGACACCGCCCTCACCCGCTCCGCCGAACTCGCCGCCGAGCGCGACGCCGCCCTCACCCGCTCCACCGAACTCGCCGCCGAGCGCGACACCGCCCTCACTCGCACCACCGAACTCACAGCCGCCAGCGCGACCGCCGCCAAGAGCAACGCAGATTAATCCGCAGCCATCGCTAAGTCCGCAC
>JANOBH010000616.1:0-1662 GCA_031411535.1 Chthoniobacter sp.
CAGAAGGGCACCACCTACAAGATCGTCGCGACGTTTACCGACAAAGCCGGGCGTTCCAACGTGTATGAATCGTCGTTCTCCTCGAGCAGCCCCGGCTACAAGATCGGCGACCCGATTCGGATCTGCTACAAGGCGGAAGACCCGTCGGACTGCGGCGTCTATTCGTTCGGCTACCGCTTCGGCCCGGCATGGATCATCCTCTCCATTGCCGCCGCTCTTGCGCTTGGCGGATGGGGCTTTCGCAATGGCCAGGCCGTCATGGACTCGATCTACCTGAGCCAGACCGAGCGCATGGAATTGCGCTGAACGCCCGCCTACCGGTCGCACTCGCCCATCACGAAATCGAGCGAGCCGAGGATGGCGACGACGTCGCTCATCATGTGGCCGGGCAGGATTTTCGGGAGGATCGAGAGATTGCAAAAAGAGGGAGCGCGAATTTTCAGCCGGTGCGGGGTTCCGCCGCCTTTGCTGTTGATGTAGAAGCCGAGTTCGCCCTTCGGATTTTCGTGGCCGAAATAGACCTCACCCGCCGGGGCGTCGATGCCCTCGGTGTGGACGATGAAGTGATGGATCAGCTCCTCCATTTTCGTCAGCACCGTCGTCTTGGGCGGCGGGAAGTTTTTCGCGTCGGTGACATTGATCGGCCCGCCGGGCAGCGTGTCGATGACCTGCCGCAGGATGCGCAGCGACTCGCGCATCTCCGCCATGCGGACGGTGTAGCGGTCGTAGCAATCGCCCACCGAACCAATCGGCACGTCGAACTCGTACTGCTCGTAGCCAAGATACGGATGCTTTTTCCGCAGGTCATGATCCACGCCCGACGCGCGCAGGTTCGGCCCGGTGAGTCCGTAGCCGATGGCGTCCGCCTTCGAGATCGTGCCGATGTCTTTCGTGCGATCGACGAAGATGCGGTTGCGGGAAAGCAGGTTGTCCGTCTCGTCGAGCACGGCCGGGAGTTCGGCGAGAAATTTCTCCAGCAGCGGCAGGAACGCGTCCGGCAGATCGCGCGTCTGTCCGCCGACCCGTGTGTAGCTGGTGGTGAAGCGCGCGCCGGTCAGAAGCTCGACGAGGTTATAGACTTTTTCGCGCTCGGTGAAGGTGTAGAGGAAGACGGTCATCGCGCCGCAATCCATGGCGAAACAGCCGATGCCAAGCAGGTGCGAGGAGATGCGGGCGATCTCGCAGCAGATCACGCGGATGGCCTGGCCGCGCGGCGGGAGCGTCCAGCCCATGAGCTTTTCCACGGCGAGCGCGTACGCCACGTTGTTCGCGATGGGCGCGAGGTAGTCCAGCCGGTCCGTGTACGGGATGAACTGGTTGTAGTGCATGTTCTCGGCGATTTTTTCGTCGCCGCGATGCAGGTAGCCGATGTCCGGCGTGGCCTTGGTGATGATCTCGCCGTCGAGCTCGAGGATGAGCCGCAGAACGCCATGCGTCGCGGGATGCGACGGGCCCATGTTGAGGATGAGTTTCTCGCCGAGGATGTCCTGGACCTCGCCGCTCTGCTGGACACGGGCGGCGGCGTCGGGGAGTTCGAGTTCAGTGGTGGTGAGAGCCATGGCGAAAGTGCGGTGCGGACTGAGGGCGGAAAGGTGGTTCGCCGGTTTGGGAGGGGCAAGCGGATTGTGTGAAACTTTTCACACGAGGTGTGATCCACGGTGC
>JANOBH010000617.1:0-21243 GCA_031411535.1 Chthoniobacter sp.
CAGCTCGCGCATGCCGAGCGCCTGATTGAGATCGGAGCTGAGGGGAAAGTAGCGCGCCATCGACTGAAGGCGGTCGAGGGTGACGTCGCGGGAGAGCGCATTGCGTGCGAGCACGCGGGAGAGGGTGAGCGGCGACCATGCGGGCGCGTCGAAAACGAGCGGCAGCGCCCAGAAAACCGCGGCGGCCAGCGGGACGAGCGCGGTCTTTTTCGGGGAAAAAAAACGCCCCGTGCCGAGGCGCATCGGGCAGGCCAGGGCGAGCGCGGCGAGAGCGAAGCCGGCCGTGCCCCAGCGGTGGCCGGGCACGTCGATAACCGAGTGGGCGAGCAGTGAGGCGGCGGCGGCAAAACCCGACGCCCGGAAGAAGAAGCTGCGCCCGCCGAATGCCTCCCGGAGATGGGTGGCGACGAATAGCGCGATCGCGATGGCGGCAAGGCCGGCCGGGATCAGGCCCAGCTCGACGAGCCACTGGCGCCAACTGCTTTCCGGGTGAAGGACGACGCCGTTTTCAAACTCAAAGCTCTGGTAGAACGGGAAGATCTGCTGGAACGAGCCGGCGCCGTGACCGAGGAGCGGCGCGTCCTTCCACATCGTCATCGTGTCGTGCCAGATGGAGAGCCGGAGCGAATTGGAAACTCCCCCGCCCTGGTCCGGAATGAAGCGGGAGAAGACGGGACCGCCAAAGGCCAGGGCGAGCGCGCCGAAGACGAGCGACGCGGCGACGGCGGCGCCGAGCGCCTTGCGACTGCGCACCCGGAGCTGCGTGAGCGTGAAATAGACCGCCGCGCCAATGCCGAACGCGATCAGGCCGCCGCGCGATTCCGTGGTCAGCAGCGCCACAAGCACGAGTCCGAGGAGCAGTGCCGCCACGGCCACCGTGCGCCACTTTCGCCGCACGGCTGCCCACGTCACGCACCCGCAGCCCAGCACCGCGCCCATGGCGAGGAAGTCGCCGGTGTGGTTGCGGTTTGGAAACGGGCCGAAGCCGCGCCAGCCGGGCGTGAAGCGGAGGCCGTAGATCGCCTGCGCATCCCAGCCGCGCGTGGCAAAGGAAACCGCGGCGACCAGGGCCGCCGAGCCGAAAAGGCTCCACGCGAGAAACGCGCGGTTTGCCCGGTCCGCGGCGAGCCGGCGGACCCACAGAAACCAGACGGCGGCGACCGCGGCCACAAGCCATGCATCCAGAGCGCGGGCCGGTTCGGGATGATGCGTGGCCGGGAGTGCGAGGGCGAAATCGTGCGTCACGCGGGTCCGCCACACCGTCGTTCCGAACCATTCGGCGGGCGCGAGTTCCTTGAACACGAGCAGCGCGAGAATCGCGATGGCGAGGCGGTTTCCCCATCGGCTGAGCGGGACGATGGCCGGCGGCAGCAGGAGCACGCCGACGGTCAGCAGCACCACCAGGGCGAGCTGCACCAGGCGGTCCACCGCGCCGAAAAGCAGCGGTCCGGCGGCCACGATCAGCGCGAAAATGCCGAGCGCCGCGCGCGTCGCGACAGGGATCGGCGGCGCGTCCGGGCGGGGACGATGGACGTGCGGCTGGGTCACGCGGGCCATCTCTCCCTGGCTTTCGCATAGACCGGGCGAAAGCATTCGGCGATCCGCTGCCACTCGACGTTCGAGCCCTTCGCGGGCGGCGCGTGCAGCGTCCACGGTGTGCTCCCGTTGTAGCGCACGTCGATGGTGATCGGATTCTCCACCTCGCCCGGTTCGACGAATCCGACGCGCCGGATGGTGTGGTCGAAAACCGTCCAGAATTCCTGCGCACTCGTACACCGGTCCACCTCCAACTCCAGCACCTGCACCTGCGCGAGCGCATACTGCACCACGCGCCGGCGCCCGAGCAGCCGGTCCATCTTTCGCCGCACATCCCCCCAGCTTTTCAAAAGGTGGAAGTAGCGCAGCGCGAAAAGCGCCATCAGGAAAAGCACGCCGATGCCGATGGGCAGCGTATTCCCGGAACTCCAGATGATGCTCAGCCCCGTGAAGCTCAGCACCAGGCAGACGCCGTAGATGCCGAGCAGGATGCGCCGCTTGGAAAAGCCGAGCTTTTCGAGCCGGTGGTGAAAATGCTCGTCGTCCGCATGAAAGAGCGGATAGCCGCGCACCGCGCGCCGGAGGATCGCGAATGTCGTGTCGAGGATCGGCAGGCCGAGCGCGATGAAAGTGACAAAGAGCACCTTGGCGACAGAGCCCTTGTTCGAGCTGGTGAGCGAGAGCGCGGCGATGGTGAAGCCGACGAGGTACGCGCCGCCATCCCCGAGATAGATCTTTGCCGGGGGAAAATTGAAAACCAGAAAGCCCAGCAGCGCCCCCGCCATGGTGAAGGCGTAGCAGGCCACGGCGACCTGCTCGCTGTGCAGCGCCACCACCCCGAGCGTGGCCGACATGCAAAGACCGAGGCCGCCGGCCAGGCCGTCAAAGCCGTCGATCAGATTCACGATATTCGGCACGGCGATGAGCCACAGCACGGTCACCGGCAGGCTCCACGCGCCCAGTTCGATGCTGCCCGCGGAGCCGGGCCAGGAGAATTTGTCGATGCTCAGGCCCATCATGTACACGAGGACCGCGGTGGCCAGTTGGCCCATGAGCTTGCGCCGGGCGCCGAGCGGCCTGAGGTCGTCCCACAGGCCCAGCCCGTACATCAGCGCGCTGCCCACGAGGATCGGCATCCACTGCAGCCCGTGCTCGGGAGTGACGCCGATGATGACGGCGAGACCGAGCGAAACCGTGACGATGATCGGCAGCCCGCCGAGGCGGGGAATCGGCGCGTCCTGCTTCTTGCGCGTTTCATTCGCGTAATCGAGCCCGATGCCGCGCTGCCCGAGCCGGATCGCCCATGGCGTGCAAAGCAGCGCCACAAAAAACCCGAGGCCAAAGAAGAGCAGCGCGTAAATCATCGGCCCGCGGGCTCCATCGCGGCGTGCGGCAGACGCGGCGCTCTCACCGCTGTCGCCTTTCCGCGCTGTGGATTTCGATGGTTCATGGATGGTCCGTACATTTCGCAGGAAGGGTGCCACGCCACCTCCCCAGCCACAAGCCCGCGCGCCAGCCTCATCCGAGGTCGCGGAAAAGGCCCATCCACGCCGCCAGCGACTCCGCCCGATGCGCCGCGGGATCAAAGACCCGCGCCGCGGGAACGTCCGCCCCGGCGGCTTTCAGCGACATCAGCCAGTCGGCGATCCGCCCCTGCTCGCCCGGCGCGAAAATCCCGGCGTGGGGAAGCTCCCGCAGCATTCGCGCGATCGCGCCGTCACACGGCCCGACCCACAGGATCGGCCGCGGCAGGCTCATCACGAGCCCCAGCTTGCTCGGCCACAGGAGACCTTGCGCGGCGGGAAGCTGCGTCACCGCCAGCGCCTGCGCGCGCAGCAGCGATGCCGGCAGCTCCGCCTCCTCCACATAGCCCGCCCACTCGCAGCGCCGCAGACCCAGCGCCGCCGCCCGCGCCTGCGCCGCCTCGCGCGAAGGCCCGCCGCCTTGAAACAAAAGCCGCACCCCTGCCCCGCGCTGCTCCAGGATCGCCTGCGCCTGCAGCAGCGTCTCCCACTCGTGCGCGCGCCCCAGATTGCCGGAGTAGATCCACGTCCACTCCCCAGCCGCTTCGCCCCGGGCCGCCGCGAGCTGTTTCAAGACAGACGCGAAAACCCACGGACGGATGACCGCGCACGCGACCCCGTAGCGCCGCAGTCGCGCCGCCATGTCCTCGTCCAGCGTCACCACCCGCGCCGCGCGCCGGTAGCACCAGCCCATCACCCGCCCGATCATCCGCGAGGCGAAACCCGCCCGCACCTCCCCGAGCGCGACCGCGATCTCGGGATACAGATCCATGATCCAATGCACCGACCGCGCCCGGTGCCATGCCGCCACCAGCGTCGCCACCACCAGCAGGCATGGCGGCGAACTCGCGGACACCACCACCTCCGCCCGCGGCCTCCGCATCCCGTCCCACAGCATCCGCGCCAGCGCCTTCGCCTCCCGCAGCATCCGCCCTCCCCTGCCCTGTCCGGCCCGGTAGTCCTGCCGCGCCGCCACGAAATCGACCGTGTGTCCGGCGCGCTCCAGCTCATCCGCCAGCTCCCGCAGCAGCACGCCCGTCGGCGCCGGGTCGGGCGGGAAGTATTGGTTGAGAAAAAGGACGCGCATGGTGCCGAGGGTCAGGCTTCAGCCAGAGACGAGCCAGCCGCGCTCGTTTTCCGGTTCCCGCCGCCTCCGCCGCTGGCATAACCACTGCTTTTTCGAAAGTGAGAAAGTGACGACATCGAATCAACGGCTCGCGAGAATTCAAACTAGACGCGCCCTGCTTTAGGCGGCCAGCATTCCCGCGCTGCTGTCCGACAGGCAAATCATTTCCATGAACACGACGGATTCCACACCCTCGACGTCCGGCGTTGATCGCCGCACCGGCCTTTCCGCCGCGGAATTCCGCCGCCGCTACCTCCATCCGCACCAGCCCGTCGTCATCAGCGACGGTCTCAAAGACTGGCCGGCCCTCGGGCGCTGGACCCCGCAGTTTTTCAAAGAGCGCTACGCGGCGAAGCAGGTCACCGCCGGCGGCAGGACCCACGCCCTGGGCGAACTCATGGACTGGGTCATGCGATCGACCAAGGAGGACCCGGCGCCCTACCTGCGGAACGAGCCGCTCGACGAACTGTTCCCCGAGTTGATGCCCGACATCCAGCCCACGCCCGCATACCTCCGTCCAAACTGGCTGGGTCGTCCGCTCTCCCAGCCCGACGCCGCGCAGATCAATCGCGGCGCGAAGATCGAGCTCTTCATCGGCGGCGCCGGGCAATCCTTTCCCGTGCTCCACTACGACGGGCTCCACACCCACGCCTTCCTTATGCAGATCCACGGGCGGAAGCAGTACTTCGTCTATCCGCCTGACCAGACGCCCTTCATGTATCCGGTCCCGGACGATCCAAACCGCTCGCAGCTCAACGATGTGGAATCTCCCGACCTCACGAAATTCCCGCTCTTCGCAAAGGCACGCGGCCTCACCTTTACCCTCGATGCGGGTGAGATCCTCTTCGTCCCAGCGGGCTGGTGGCACACCGTGCGCATGCTCACGCCATCCATCACCCTCTCGGTGAACAGCGCCAACTCCTCCAACTGGCGCGCCGTCTCGCGCGACCTTTGCGCCCAGACCTATCGCATTCACCCGAGCCGGAAAAAGCGGCTCAAGCTCGCGGCTTACATGCAATGGATGGGCTGGCTCAACGTGTGCCTCGATTTCTTCAGCCCGGTGCTTTGAAGGAGCACTGTCTTGCGCCCGATCCGGCGCGTACCGGCACGATGACCCAGGGCAAAATCGAATCCGAATACCCGCCGTCGCCGCTCCAGCACGGCATGCTCTTCCACGCCCTCGCCGCTCCCGGCAGCGGCGTGGACATCGAGCAGATGGCCTGCACCCTGCGCGAGGAGATCGACCCCGAGGCTCTTCGCGCGGCATGGCGGCACGTCATCGCCCGCCATCCGATCCTCCGCACCGCCTTTCACTGGGAGGCCCAGCCCGTGCAGCAGGTGTGGGAGAAAGCCGACGCGCCCTGGCACGGGGAGGACTGGCGCGAAACCGGGGCCGATGCCCGCGAAAGCCGCATGGCCGCATGGCTGCGCGATGACCGGCGGCGCGGCTTCGCCATGGATGAGGCGCCGCTCATGCGCCTCGCCCTGTTCCATTTTGGAGAGCGGGAGCACTGTCTCGTCTGGACGTTTCACCACGCCCTGCTCGATGGCCGCTCCTTTCCCATCGTGCTCCGCGAAGTGTTCGCATTTTACGCCGCCCTCCGCGCCGGCGCCACGCCCGATCTCCCGCTCCCGCGCCCCTACCGCGACCACATCGACTGGCTGCAGACACAGGATCCGTCAGCCTCCGCCGCCTACTGGAGCGAGACGCTCCACGGTTTCACCGCGCCGACCCCGCTCGTCATAGACGGACTCCCCGGCCGCGCCGCCGAGTCCGCGCAGGGCGACTGCGAGATCCGCCTCTCCACCGCATCCACCGCCGCGCTCCGCGACCTCGCGGCGGCGAATGACCTGACCCTCAACACGCTCGTCCAGGGCGCGTGGAGCCTGCTCCTCGCCCGCTACAGCGGCGAGGACGACATCGTCTTTGGCGCCACCCGCGCCTGCCGCCGATCCAGCGTCGAGGGCGCGGCCGACATGGTCGGCCTTTTCATCAATACCCTGCCCGTCCGCGTCCGCATCGCACCCGGCGCCGCGCTCCTCCCGTGGCTCCGCGACCTCCGCGCGCAGTGGGTCGCCATGCGCGCCCACGAGCACACCCCGCTCGCCAGCGTACAGGCATGGAGCGCGGTCCCCGGCGGACGCCCGCTTTTCGAAAGCATCGTCGTCTTTGAAAACCACGACCTGAACTCCACGCTCCGCGCCGACGGCGGCGAGTGGGAGCAGCGCGACTTCCGCCTCTACGAGCAGACGAATTTCGCGCTCACCCTCGCCGCCTACGCCGGCTCCGAACTGCTGCTGCGCATGGAGTTCGACCGCGCCCGTTTCGCGAGTGAAACGATCGACCGCCTCCTCGGTCATTTGCGCGTCATCCTCGAGTCCTTTGCCACCAATCCCGGCCAGTCCTTGCGCGACGTGCCGCTCCTCACCGATGCCGAGCGCCGCCAGTTGCTCGTGGAGTGGAACCCGCCGATCGAGACCGCCGCCTCCGACGAAACGCTTCGCGAAATCTTCGGGCGACAGGCCGCCCGCACGCCCGACGCCATCGCCCTCATCTGCGACGACGCCAGCCTCACCTACCGCGAGCTCGACGAGCGCGCCGAACGCCTGGCCGGACATCTCCGCAGCCTCGGCGTCGCCCCCGAGGTCATCGTCGGCCTTTGCATGGAGCGCTCCATCGACCTCGTCGTCGGCCTCCTCGCCATCGTCAAAGCTGGCGGCGCCTACCTCCCCATCGACCTCGCCTATCCCGCCGAGCGCATCGCCTTCATCCTCGAAGACGCCCAAGCCCCCGTCCTCCTCACGCACAGCAGTCTCCTTTCATCCCTGCCGCAAAGCAGCGCACAGGTCGTGTGCATCGACCACCTGCCGCCCTCCCCACTTCCGCCTTCCGCCTTCCAACTTCCGACTTCCGCCGACTCGCTCGCCTACGTCATCTACACCTCCGGCTCCACCGGCAAACCCAAGGGCTGCTGCATCACGCAGCGCAATGTCGTCCGCCTTTTCTCCAGCACCGACGCGTGGTTCCGCTTCGGCCCGGCCGATGTCTGGACGATGTTTCACTCCGTCGCGTTCGACTTTTCCGTCTGGGAAATCTGGGGCGCGCTCCTCTACGGCGGACGCCTCGTCATCGTCCCGCATCGGATCAGCCGTTCGCCCGAGCAATTCCACGACCTCCTCCTCCGCGAGCGCGTCACCATCCTGAACCAAACCCCCTCCGCCTTCCGCCAACTCATCGCCGCCGAAGAATCCGTCCATCAACCCTCAACCCTCAACCATCAACCCTCCTCCTCCCTGCGCCTCGTCATCTTCGGCGGCGAGGCGCTGGAGATGCAGAGTCTCCGCCCGTGGTTCGACCGCCACGGCGATCAAACGCCGCAGCTCGTCAATATGTACGGCATCACCGAGACGACCGTACACGTCACCTACCGCCCGCTCCGCGCCAGCGATCTCCAGGCCGGCAGCGTCATCGGCATTCCCATTCCAGATCTCCGCATCCACATCCTGGACTCCGCGCTCCGCCCCGTGCCCATCGGCGTTCCCGGCGAGCTGTTCGTCGGCGGAGCCGGTGTCGCCCGCGGCTACCTGCGCCGCCCCGAGCTCACGGCCCAGCGCTTCATCGCTCCCCCCTCCGATCTCTCAACCATCAACGCTCAACCATCAACCCGTCTCTACCGCACCGGCGATCTCGCCCGCTGGCTGCCCGGCCGCGACATCGAGTATCTCGGCCGCATCGATCAGCAGGTAAAGATCCGCGGCTTCCGCATCGAGCTGGGTGAAATCGAATCGCTCCTCTCCCAGCATCCCGCCATCCGCGAGGCCGCGGTCGTCGCGCGTGCCGAGCCCGGCGGGGAAAAGCGCCTCGTCGCCTACTTCGTCCCGCGCGGTGAAACGCCGTCCACCCACGATCTCCGCGCGCACCTCAAGACGCGCCTGCCCGACTACATGCTGCCAGCGGCCTTCCTCGCGCTCGACCGCCTCCCGCTCACCGCCAATGGCAAACTCGACACCCGCGCGCTCCCCGCACCCGAGCCATCGCGACCCGACCTCGCCTCGCGCTTCGTCGCCCCGCGCACGCCCGCCGAATCCGCGCTCGCGGACATCTGGCAGCGCGTCCTCCGCATTGAGCGTGTCGGCGTGAATGACAACTTCTTCGAACTCGGCGGCGACTCCATCCTTTCGATCCTCATCATCTCGCAGGCCCGCAAAGCCGGCCTCCTGCTCACGCCAAAGCATCTCTTCGATCACCAGACCATCGCCGATCTCGCCGCGGTCGTCCCCGCCCCGGCAGCTACCGTGGCGCCTGACTCCGAGACGGGGGATGCGCCGCTCACCCCGATCCAGCGCTGGTTCTTCGACCACGATTTCGCAGACCCGCACCACTGGAATCAGTCGTTCGTCTTCCGCTGCGACGAACCGCTCGAACTCGCCGCGCTCGAACTCGCCGTCGAAGCCGTCGCGCGCCGGATGGAGGCAGCCGTCCTGCCAGCAGCCACCCGCGACGATGCGAAACGCGCCGCCGCCTTTTTCCGCTCCCCGGCGCTCTCCGAGGCGGACATCGCCAGCGCATCGGCCGAGGCGCAGGCCAGCCTCGACCTCCGCCGCGGACCGCTCCTCCGCGTCGTCCATTTCGCGCCCGGCGCCGCACGCACCACGCGCCTGCTTATCGTCGCCCATCACCTCGCGATCGACGGCGTCTCATGGCCCATCCTGAT
Organism: Chthoniobacter sp.; assembly: GCA_031411535.1. Taxonomy (GTDB): domain Bacteria; phylum Verrucomicrobiota; class Verrucomicrobiia; order Chthoniobacterales; family Chthoniobacteraceae; genus Chthoniobacter. The sequence continues at coordinate 8,901 of JANOBH010000617.1, forward strand.
CGACGACCTCGAAACCGCGTACGGCCAGGCGGCCGCCCGCAGCCCGATCCAGCTCGCCGCGCCCGCCACCTCGCCCGCCCGCTGGGCGCGTCTGCTCACGAGCGCCGCCGCATCCCCGGCGGTCCGCGCGCACATCGCCTACTGGCAGTCACTCGCGGAGAAAGGCGGCACCCAGCTCCCGCTCGATCACGCCACGGGCGAAAACACCGAGGCGTCCGCGCGGACGATCACCATCTCGCTCGACGAAGGCGAAACGACCGCGCTGCTCCAGCGCGTCCCCGCCATGCGCCAGACACGCATCAATGACGTGCTCCTCGCCGCACTCGCGCCCTCCTTCGCCGAATGGACCGGCGAGCCCTCGCTGCTCCTCGACCTTGAAGGCCACGGTCGCGAGGAGGCGCTCCTCGCCGAAATCACCGGCCTGCCCGCCGCCGATCTCTCACGGACCACCGGATGGTTCACCTCGATCTTTCCCGTCCGGCTCGACCTGCCGCGCGATGGCGCGGACCCGCTCGCAGCCATCGCCGCGCAGCTCCGCTCCATCCCGCATCGCGGCCTCAGCTACGGCCTGCTGCGCCACCTCGCCGACGACGCCACCGCCCGCGCGCTGGAAACGAACGCGCCCGTCCTTTTCAACTACCTCGGCCAGTTCGACCAGATGCTCGCCGGCTCGAAGCTGTTTGTACTCACACACGAGCCGACCGGCCCGTGGCACAGCCCGCGCGCGCGGCGCACCCACCTCATCGAGATCAATTGCCTCGTCGTCGCCGGCCGCCTCGAAGCCCGCTGGACCTACAGCGAAAACCTTCACCATGCCGAAACCATCAGCCGCCTCGCGAGCCGCTTCATCGCAGGGTTGCGCGGGATCATCGATTCCGCGGGCGGTGGGGAGAAAGCCGCCGCGAGCGTCGAGAGCTACCCGCTTTCGCCGATCCAGCAGCTCTATCACACGCTGGAGGCCGCGCAGCAGAATGCCGGCTTCGACCAGTGGCACTGCCTCCTCCGCGGCCCGCTGGAAGTCGCGCGCTTCGAGCGCGCATGGCGCGGTGTCTTTGCCCGGCATCCCATTCTCCGCACCGCTTTCGCTGACGAGGCGCAGCACGTCTCGCCCGACGCCGCACCCGCCCTCCGCCTCGAAAACTGGCGGGATCTTTCACCCGCGCAGCAGACCGGTCGTCTCGCCGAGTTTCTGCGCGCCGACCGAGCGCGCGGCTTCGATCTCGCCCAGCCGCCTCTCACCCGCCTGGCGCTCCTGCGCCTGCGGGAAGACGAGTGGCGCTTCGTCTGGAGCCATCATCATCTGCAAATCGACGGCTGGTCGTGGCCGCTGCTCTTCCGGGAAGTCGGCGCGCTTTACTCCGGCGCCACGCTCGCGCCCGCACCGCCGTATCGCGATTACATCGAGTGGCGGCAGCGCCAGCCCATCGCAGCCTCGGAGGACTTTTGGAGAAACAACCTGCGCGGCTTCACCGATGCGACCCCGCTCCCCGGCCGGTTGGCGCGCAGCCCGGATGAGGGCCCGGAGTTTCACGAGAAGACGCTCCGACTTTCCTCCGATGCCACCACCGCCCTCCGCGACCTCGCCCGCCGCTCGCACGTCACGCTCAACGTGCTCGTCCAGAGCGCATGGGCGCTGCTGCTGGGGCGCGCCACCGGACGCGGCGACATCGTCTTCGGCGCCAGTTTCTCCGGACGCCCCGCCGATCTCCCCGGCGTGGAAAACATCGCCGGCCCCTTCGTCAACAATCTCCCCATCCGGGTCGGCATCGAAGGCGCGGAGCCGCTTCCCGCCCTGCTCCGCCGGGTGCAGGCGCGGCTTTTCGAACTGAACGAACACCAGTCCACACCGCTCACGCAGATCCAGGAGTGGAGCGAAATGCCGTGGCACTCCCGCCTCTTCGAGAGCCTGCTCGTTTTCCAAAACTACCTCGTCGATGACGCCGCCAGCCGGCTCGGCGACGGCGTGACGATCCACGACCTCGTCGCGCCCGTCCGCACAAACTACCCGCTCACCATCGTCGCCGTCCCCGGCCCGGAGCTGGCGCTCACCGCGATCGCACCCGCGTCCGCTTTCACCCCGCCCGCGCTGGCGCAGTGGCTCGCGCACCTCGCCGCCGTGCTCGCTGCGATGTGCGCCGCCGATGCGCCGACGGCCGCCGAACTCCAGTCCCTCATCCCCGCGCCCGCGCCCGCCGAACCCGCCGCGGTCCGCGCCCGCTCGGCCACATTCATCGCCCCGCGCACCCCCACCGAGCACGCCATCGCGGCGGTCTGGCGCGAGGCGTTTCGCACGGAGGCGGTGGGGATTCAGGACAATTTCTTCGACCTCGGCGGCCACTCGCTGCTGATGATCCGGGTGCATGCCCGCTTGCGCGAAGCGCTCCGGAGCGACATCTCCGTGGTGCGCATGTTTCAGCACCCGACCATCGAATCGCTCGCCCGCCATCTGGATGGCGGCCCGTCGCAGAAATCCGCGTCGGCGGAAATCGCCGCGCGGGCGGAGCGCCAGAAGGCCGCTTTGGCACGTCAACGGCTTATCACGCGCCGACAATGAGTCTGCCCGACAACCAGCACGAAGGAATCGCCATCATCGGGATGGCTGGCCGCTTTCCTGGCGCGCGGAACATCGCGGAGTTTTGGCGCAATCTCACCGCCGGTGCGGAGACGATCACCCCGCTCACGGACGGGCAGCTTTCCACCGCCGGCCTCGATCCCGCCGCGCTCCGCGCCGAGCCTGGCTACGTCGCCGCGCGCGGCCTGATGGAGCGGCCGGAGTGGTTCGACGCCGCGTTTTTCGGCATCACGCCGAAGGAGGCCGAGGTCATGGACCCGCAGCAGCGCGTCTTCCTCGAGGAAGCATGGACGGCGCTGGAGGACGCGGGCTGCGACCCGGCGCGCTACCCCGGCGCGATCGGCGTCTTTGCGGGGATGAGCAACAACACGTACTTCGCAAACAACGTCGCGGGACACCCGGAACTCATCGACGCCGTCGGCTCGCTCACCGCGATGATGGGCAACGAGAAGGACTACCTCGCCACGCGCGTGGCGTACAAGCTGAACCTCAAGGGCCCCGCGCTGAGCATCTACACCGCGTGCTCCACCTCCCTCGTCGCCGTCTGCCAGGCCTGCACGGCTCTCCTCAATTACCAGTGCGACGCCGCCCTCGCCGGCGGCGTCTCGGTCACCTTCCCGCAGGAGCGCGGCTACGTTTTCCAGGAGGGCGGCATCACGTCGCCCGACGGCCACTGCCGCGCTTTCGACGAGCAGGCAGCGGGCACCGTCTTCAGCAGCGGCGTTGGGATCGTGGTCTTGAAACGCCTCGCGGAGGCGCTTGCGGACGGCGATCAGATTTACGCGGTCATCAAAGGCTCCGCGCTGAACAACGACGGCTCGCAGAAGGTCAGCTTCACCGCGCCTAGCGTAGATGGGCACGCCGAGGTCATCGCGCTCGCGCAAGCATTGGCGGGCTTCGCGCCGGAGACGATCAGCTACATCGAGGCGCACGGCACCGGCACGCCGCTGGGCGATCCGATCGAAATCGCCGGCCTCACGCAGGCATTCCGCGCCGGCACCGACGCGAGGGGCTTCTGCGCGATCGGCTCGGTGAAAACCAACATCGGGCATCTCGATGTCGCCGCCGGCGTCGCGGGACTCATCAAGACCGCGCTCGCGCTGCGCCACGCCGTGCTCCCACCGAGCCTTCATTTTCACGCGCCGAATCCGAAGCTCGACCTCGAAAACAGCCCCTTTCATGTGAACACGGCGCTGCGCAAGTGGGAGCCGGGTGCGACGCCGCGCCGCGCGGGCGTGAGCTCCTTCGGCGTCGGCGGGACGAATGCGCACGTCGTCCTCGAAGAAGCGCCCGCTGTCCCGGCAACCGCCAGCCATCAGCCTTCCCAACTCCTCGTCCTCTCCGCCCGCACGGCTCCGGCACTGGAGGAGATGACCCGCGCCCTCAGCAACGCACTCGGCGCGGCCCCACTCTCCGACATCGCTTTCACGCTTCAAACCGGCCGCCACGCTTTCAATCATCGCCGCGCCATCACCGCGCATTCCACCGAGGACGCCATCGCCGCGCTCGGCGATCCAAAGCGAATGCTCACGCGCGTGCAGGAGCGACGCGACGTGCCCGTGGCATTCATGTTCCCCGGTCAGGGCGCGCAGTACGTCGGCATGGGCGCGGGGCTGTGCGAAACGGAACCGGTCTTCCGGGACACGCTCGCGCGCTGCGCTGAAATCCTCCGCCCGCATCTCGGCTGCGACCTCCGCGAGGCGATGCGCGACCCGGCGCAGATCGCGCAGACGCGCATCACGCAGCCTGCGCTTTTCGTCACCGGATACGCGCTGGCGCAGGTCTGGATGGCGCGGGGCATCCAGCCGGCCGCGATGATCGGGCACAGCGTCGGGGAATACGTCGCCGCCTGTCTCGCGGGTGTCTTTTCACTGGAGGACGCGCTCAAGCTTGTGGCCCGCCGGGCCGCGCTGGTGCAGGCCCAGCCGCCGGGCGCCATGCTCGCGGTGCGCCTGCCGGAGAGTGAACTCACGCCTCTGCTTGGCGGCCATCTTTCCCTCGCGGCCATCAATTCCCCCAACCTCTGCGTGGCGTCCGGCCCGTTCGAGGCCATCGGGAATCTCGAAACGCTGCTCCGCGAGCGCGGCGTGGCGGCGCGCCGGCTGGAGACCTCGCACGCATTTCACTCCGCGATGATGGACGGCGTCATCGCCCCGTTCACGGAAGTCGTGCGCGGCGTCGCGCTGCATGCGCCGCGGATTCCCTTTGTCTCCAACGTCACCGCCGACTGGATCACCGACGCGCAGGCGGCCGACCCGGCCTACTGGGCGGCGCATGTCCGCGAGCCGGTGCGCTTCGCCGCCAGCGTCGCCCGGCTGCTCGACGCCTCGCCTCGCGCGCTGCTGGAATGCGGCCCCGGCCAGACTCTCGCCACGCTCACGCGCCAGCACCCGGGCCGCGCGGAGCATCACGACGCCATCGCCACGCTTCCCGACCCGGCAGGCGAAAGCGAAGCCATCTGCACCGCGCTCGGCCGGCTCTGGCTTGCGGGCGTGGCCATCGACTGGCGGGCCGCGCATTCGGGCGAAGCGCCAAGGCACGTCTCGTTGCCGACATATCCCTTCGAGCGGCAGCGGTATTGGGCGGAGCCGCGGAGCGCCGCGCTCCCGGAGACTTCCGCCGGTGTGGGGACGAGCGACGTCGCTCCGGCTGCGAACGCGATTGAAACCCCGTCTGCGGCGGACGCGGGTGCTCCCCGGAGCCGGGCCGAACGGCTTCTCGCCGAAGTCATCGAGGAGCTGCAGAAGTGCTCGGGGATTGATTTCCGGGGCATCGATTCGTCGGCGTCCTTCACGGAACTCGGCTTCGATTCGCTCTTCCTGACGCAGGCGAGTCTCGCGCTGCAAAAGCGATTCCGCGTGCCGATCACCTTCCGCCGTCTGCTGGAAGACGTGCCCACCCCACGCGACCTGGCCGCGTGGCTCGATGAACGGATTCCAAGCGAAGCCGGGCCGTCGCACCCGGAGATTTCCGCGAAAAGGCCGGCGACATCTTTGCCACCATCGCCGCCGGCAAAGGCGCACGGCCCGTTCCGGCGCATCGACACGGCTGCCGCACCCGAGTTCACCCCGGAGCAGCAGCGGCACCTCGATGCACTGATCGCCCGCTATAACCAGCGAACCGCGGAGTCGAAGCGCCTGACCGGCGCCAATCGCCCGTTCCTGGCCGATCCGCGGGCGGTCGCCGGTTTCAGGCGCGCGTGGAAGGAGATGATCTACCCGCTCGTCGTGGAGCGTTCGCTCGGGTCGAAACTCTGGGATGCCGATGGCCACGAATACGTGGATGTGACGCTGGGCTTTGGCCAGAACCTGCTCGGCCATCGTCCGCCGTTCGTCATCGATGCGGTTTCGGAGCGCCTCCACAGCGGCATCGAGATCGGCCCGACCTCGCCGCTCGCCGGGCAGGTCGCGGCGTTGATGCGCCAGTTCACGGGGCTGGAGCGCGTGGCTTTCTGCAACACCGGCTCCGAGGCGGTGACTGCGGCGATCCGCGTATCACGCACGGTCACGGGGCGCAGCAGGATCGTGATGTTTGCCGGCGCGTATCACGGCATTTTTGACGAGGTGCTCGTGCGGCCGGGCCCGGATCATTCCGCGCTGCCGATCGCGCCGGGAATCGAGCCGGGCGCGATCGAGAATGTGCTGGTCCTCGAATATGGATCCGACGAGGCGCTCGCCGTCCTCCGCGCCCACGCGCACGAGATCGCCGCGGTGCTCGTCGAGCCGGTCCAGAGCCGCAGGCCGGAACTCCAGCCGCGCGAGTTTCTCCACGAGCTTCGGCGCATCACCGCCGAGGCGGGCATCGCGCTCGTCTTCGATGAGGTGGTCACCGGCTTCCGCATTCATCCGGGCGGCGCGCAGGCGTGGTTCGGTGTGAAGGCGGACATCGCCACGTATGGCAAGGTCGTCGGCGGCGGGCTGCCGATTGGCATCGTCGCAGGCGCGGCGCGCTTCATGGACGCGCTCGATGGAGGCGCGTGGAATTACGGTGACGACTCGTTCCCCGAGGCTGGCGTCACGTTTTTCGCGGGCACTTTCGTCCGCCACCCGCTCGCGCTCGCCGCGGCCAAGGCGGTGCTCGAGCATCTCCGCGACGCCGGCCCCGCGCTTCAGGAGACGCTGAACGAGCGCACCGCGGGACTCGTGGAAAAACTCAACGCGCACCTCGCGGAGCGCGGCGTGCCGCTGCGCTGGACGCGCTTTGCCTCGATGTATTTCCTCGCCGTCCCGCCGGAGATGAAGCACGCCGGGCTTCTTTGGTTTCACCTGCGGGCGCGCGGCATCCACGCGTGGGAAGGCCGGCCGAGTTTCATTTCGACGGCGCATACCGACGCCGACATCGAAAGGATTGTCGCTGCGTTCAGGGAAAGTGTGGATGAGCTGCAAGCTGCCGGATTTCTCCCCGCCGGCGCACCCGCGCCGGTGGATTATTCGGGTGCGGAATTTCCGCTCACGGACGCGCAGCAGGAGCTGCTGCTCGCCACGCGGATGGGGCCGGAGGCATCGGCGTCATTCAACGAGTCGATCACGATCCACCTGAGTGGCGCGCTCGACGCCGCGGCATTGGGCGCGGCGCTCCAGCGGCTCGTGGGCTGCCACGAGGCCCTGCGCACGACGTTTGCAGAGGATGGAAAAACGCAGCGCATCGCGCCGGTACTCGCAATCGATCTTCCTCTGATGAATCTCTCGGCACTCGATCCAGACGTACAGAAGCGTGCGCTCGCCGGCCGGATCGAGGCGGAGACGACGGCGACGTTTGACCTCGCGCGCGGACCGCTCCTGCGAGCCGCGCTCGTGAAGCTCGCCGAAGACCGCCACGATCTCGTGCTGACGGTGCATCACATCGTCTGCGATGGCTGGTCGTTCGCAAACGTGGCGACGGATCTCGCCGCGCTTTACAGCGGGCGTCCGACGGCTGCGCCGGGCGCGTTTCGCGAATACGCTCAGTGGCTGCGGGAGAGGCAGGCGGAACCGGAGTTCGCGGCGAGCGAGGACTTCTGGCTGCGCCAGTTTTCCGAAATCCCGCCGGCGATGGAGCTGCCGGTCGATCATCCGCGCGGCAGGGAGCGCACGTATCGCGGAGCGCGCTGCGCGACGCTCGTGCCGCGTGAACTGCACGAGGCGCTGAAGCGTTTCAGCGCGACGCAGCGCTGCACGCTGTTCACGACCATGCTCGCGGCGTTTCAAGTGCTGCTCCACCGCCTCACCGGGCAGGACGACCTGGTCGTCGGCATCGCCGCCGCCGGGCAGGCCGCGATGGGGCGTGAGAACATCACCGGCCATTGCCTGAACTTCCTCCCGATCCGCGCGCGGATGAGCGGAGACCCCGATTTCGTCAGCTTCCTCGGCGGGATGAAGACGCTGATTTTCGACGCCTTCGACCATCAGAACCTGACCTTCGGCGCGCTCATCCAAAAGCTGGCGCTTCCTCGCGATGCGAGCCGGATGCCGCTGCTCGGCGCGACGTTCAATATCGACCGGAGTAGCACGGGGCTTGATTTCGCGGGCCTCACGGCGGAGTTCGACATCAACCCGAAGCTGCGGCTCGGCCTGGAACTCAGCTTCAATCTCATCGAGACCGAAGGCGGCACGCAGCTCTACTGCGCCTTCAACCGGGATCTGTTTGAGCCGGCAACGATCGAGCGCTGGCTCAGCCACTACCTTACGCTGCTGGCGGGCATCGTCGCCGATCCCGCCGCGCCGCTCTCGCGCCAGCCCATTCTCAGCGCCACCGAGCGGCAGCGCCTCCTCACGGAATGGAGCGGCACGGATCGGCCATACCCGCAGGATCAGACCGTGGCAGCGCGCTTCGCGGAGTGCGCGGCGAAATCGCCGGAGGCAATCGCCGTGATCGAGGCGGGAGCGCGGCTGACGTATGCGGAACTGGACGCACGCGCGAATCGCCTGGCGCACTTTCTCCAAGCCCGCGGGATCCGCGCCGGGGACTTCGTCGGGTTGCGCTCGGAGCGTTCGCTGGATTTCGTCGTGAAGCTGCTTGGGATCGCAAAGGCCGGCGCGGCCTACCTGCCGCTCGATGAAAAGGAACCCGCCGAGCGGCTCGCGGCGATGAAGGCGGCGTGCGCGCTGATCATCGATGCGGAGCCGGATGGCAATGTCCCCTCCGGTCCGGTCGTCTCCGAGGCACGGGCGGACGGGCCGGCTTACGTGCTCTTCACATCGGGCTCCACTGGCGTGCCAAAGGGGGTGATCGTCCCGCATTGCGGAATCACGCGGCTGGTCGTGAATAACGACTACGCTCCGTTCCGCCCGGACGATGTCGTCGCCTTTGCGTCAAACGTCTGCTTCGACGCCGCGACATTTGAGATCTGGGGCGCGCTGCTCAATGGCGCCTCGCTGGTCATCACTCCGCACGATGTGCTGCTCTCGCCGACCGCGCTCCAGGCGCATCTCGCGAAGCACCACATGAGCGTCCTTTTCCTCACGACCTCGCTTTTCAACCGGCTCGCCCACGAGGCGCCGGCGATGTTCCGCGGCCTGCGGGTCCTCGTCTTCGGCGGCGAAGCGGCGGACGCGGAGAGCGTCCGGCTCGTGCTCGGGCATGGAAGGCCGCAGCGGCTCGTCAACGGTTACGGTCCGACGGAGACGACCACCTTTGCCATCTGCCATGTGATCGAAGCGGCCGAAGGGCCGTCGGTTCCCATCGGGCGGCCGATCGCCAATACGCGGGTCTTTCTCCTCGACGGCGCGATGCAGCCTGTGCCCGTCGGCGTGGCGGGCGAAATTTACATCGGCGGACCGGGCGTGGCGCTCGGCTACCACGCGGCTCCGGAGCTGAAGGCGGAAAGATTCGCGGCCACGGCGTACGGCCGCCTCTACCGAACCGGCGATCTCGCGCGCTGGCTGCCAGATGGCACGATCGACTACCTCGGGCGGGCCGATCAGCAGATCAAACTGCGCGGCTTTCGCATCGAGCCCGGCGAAATCGAAACGGCGCTCCGGCAGCATCCCGGTGTGCGGCAGGCGGTGGTCGGCGAAGCTGCGGGCCAGAGCCTCGCCGCGTGGATCGTGCGCGAGAGTGGCGCGGCGCCTGGCGCGGATGAGCTGCGCGAGTTTCTCCGGCAGCGCGTGCCGGCCGCGATGATTCCGGCCTCGTTCATGTGGCTCGATACGCTGCCGCTCACTGCGAACGGCAAGCTGGACCGGGCCGCGCTTCCCGCGCCGGGCGTGTCCGGGCATGACCCCGCCGCCGCGCGCACGGCGCCGCGAAACGGCATGGAGTCCTCCATTTCGAAGATCTGGGAGGAGCTGCTCGGACGGAACAGCTTCTCGGTCCACGACGATTTTTTTGCGGTCGGGGGCCACTCGCTGCTCGCCATCCAGCTCATCTCGCGGCTGCGCGAAAAATTCCGTGTGGACGTGCCGGTGCGGCGCCTGTTTGACACGCCGACGATCGAAGGCGTAGCACAGTTCATCGACGCCCATCTGCCAGCACCGCCAGCACCCAAGCCACTCCAGAGCCTCATCACCATTCAGCGCGGCCGTCCCGAACAGCGCCCGTTTTTTCTCGTGCCGGGGGGATGGGGCGGGGAGGTCGAATTCCTTGTCTATGCGCAGATCAAGCTGCATCTCGGCCCGGATCTGGCGATCTACGGTCTGAAGGCGCGAGGGTCCGATGGTCTTGAGCGGCCCCACCGAAGCGTCCGGGAGATGGCTGTGGATTACGTCGATGAAATCCGCACGGTGCAGCCGCACGGACCGTATCTGCTCGGCGGCGAGTGCATCGGCGGCGTGCTCGCCTACGAGATGGCGCGGCGGCTGGAGGAGCTGGGCGAGAAAACCGATCTTCTCGTGCTGCTCGACACGGAGCGTCCCAGCCGGGCGGCCCTCCGGCAGTTCTGCGCGGAGGAGCGGCTCGAGCGGTGGAACGGCTTCTGGCAGGTGCGCGTCTTCCAGCCGTTCAGGGACCACATGACGAATCTCTCGCGCCTCCCGTTCGGCGAAAAGGTGCGCTACATCTGGCAGCGGGCCGCGCGCAAACGCGGTCGCAGCGCCTGCCTGAACTCGGAGCCTACGGCGCTCGATACGCGCAAGGTGCTCGGCCATTACCCGCGGCTGCTCATGGCTCATCCCGTCGGCTCCTACGGAGGAAAGGTGACGCTGCTGATCGACGAGACTTCGCACCGGGCGTACGGCGATCTCGGCTGGAGCGCGGTACAGACGGGCGGCATCGAGATGCACGTCCTGCCCGGCGACCACCTTTCCTATATTCGCGAGCATGCCGCATCCGCCGCTGCCAAATTGCGCGAACTCATCCTGACCGCCAGCCACTCCCTCCCCGCATGATTATCGCCCTCGAAAACTGGCAGCCTGCATTTGCGCCCGCTCCCCTGCGGGCCGGCGGCGTGCATCTCTGGCGCGCGCCACTCACACCGACTGCCGAGCTGAGCGCCACGCTCTCCCCGGCCGACTGGATCCGCGCGGAGCGGTTTCATTTCGCGAAGGACCGCGAACGCTTCATCGCCGCGCGCGGGCTGCTCCGCACGATCCTCGCGGAGTACCTGGGGGCGGACCCGCGGGAGCTGCACTTCCGGACCGGCGCGCACGGCAAGCCGGAGTTGGCTGACTGCGCGAGCTCGCTCCGCTTCAATCTCAGCCACTCGGACGACCTCATGCTGCTCGCGGTCACGCACGCGCGGGATATCGGCGTCGATCTGGAGTTCATGCGGCACGACGTGCCGTTCGAGGCACTCGCGGACCATTATTTCGATCCGTCGGACGCGTGGGATCTGCGGCTGCTCCCAGTCGCGCAGCGCGCGTGGAAATTCTACGATGTCTGGACCTGCACCGAGGCGCGGCTGAAGGCGCACGGCGTCGGCCTGGCAAACGGTTTTCAAGTCGTGGAGCCGGACCGATGGTCGCTGCTCAAGCTCACGCCCACGGCTGGTTATGCCGCAGCGCTCGCAGTCGAAGGCGGCGAGTTTCATCTGGAATGCTGGTCATGGCAGAAGTAGGCGCCACGCCGGAGTACGAGATCGTCATCCAGCCGTCGCGCGGCTGGATGAAGATCCCTTGGCGCGAGCTTTGGGATTACCGCGATCTGCTCGTGCTGCTGGTCCAGCGCGACTTCATCTCGCGCTACAAGCAGACGCTTCTCGGGCCGCTCTGGCACCTGCTCCAGCCGGTGATGAACACCGCCGTGTATTTCGTCATCTTCGGACTGATCGCGGGCATTCCCACGGACGGATTCCCGCAGCCGCTCTTCTACCTGTGCAGCCAGCTCGCGTGGAATTACTTCGCCCAGAACGTCACCATCGGCGGGGTGACATTCATCAATAACGCGCATCTTTTCGGAAAGGTGTATTTTCCGCGGCTGATCGTGCCGATGTCAGTCATCGTGGCGAATCTCATCGCGGTCGCGTTGCAGTTCATCCCATTCATCCTCTGCTTTGCGTACTACAAGGTCTTCACGGCGCATTCCGCGAGCCTGCCATTCACCTGGCTGCTCCTGCTGGCGCCGCTGCCGCTCATTCAGACCGCGCTATTCAGCCTCGGCGTCAGCCTGTGGATGAGCGCCTCCACGGCAAAGTACCGGGACCTCGTGCATCTCAATCAGTACCTCATCCAGATTTGGATGTTCGCCACGCCGGTCGTCTGGCCGTTGTCAAAGATTCCGCCGCAGTGGAAATGGATCGCGCTGGCAAACCCGATGGCCGTCCCAGTCGAGGGGCTGCGGATCTGTCTTCTCGGCCGGGGAACACTCGGAGCGACGGAGATCGCCGTTTCTGTCGCCGTGACCCTCGTCGTGCTCGCG
>JANOBH010000618.1:0-2595 GCA_031411535.1 Chthoniobacter sp.
CGGCGCCCGGTATCGCCGAAAAAGAGAGCGCCGCACCCGGTTGAAGGGCGCGGCGCTCGGAGTTTGAATCAGGACTGGGCCTTATTTCGGACCGCCGGGGCCACCGCCGCCAGGACCGCCGGGTCCACCAGGGCCACCACCGCCGGGACCGCGACCACCGGGGCCGCCAGGACCGCCGGGACCACCCGGACGCTGGGGCCGCCCAGCTTTGAATTCTTCCAAGGTCAATTTCCCGTCACCGGCCTTGTTCATCTTCTTAAAGGCTTCCTCCGCCTTATCCGGCTCCTTTTGAGCACGGGGACCCGCCTTGAACTCTTCGAGGGAGACCACGCCGTCGTTGTTTGCATCCAGCTTCTTGAAGACTTCCTCCGGATTCGGGCGTCCGCCGCCTGGGCCGCCGGGGCCTTTGGGCGCGTCGGGCGGTGGACCCGCCGGCTTGTCTTCTGCGATCGAAAGCGCGGAGGCCATGGCCAGCGCGCTCAATGTGGTGAGGAGTTTTTTCATGCTTGTCTGTTTGTTGGTTTGAAACTGGGCGGTCCCGCGGAATGCGATCCCGCCCACATCTGCAACGCCACCTGCGCCCGCGAGTTCCGGCGAGTTTCGTTAAGCAAAGGTAAAGGTTTGTTAAGAGCATTTGCTGAAAACCGGTTCCGGGTTTTGTGATTGTTCACTGGTACGATCGGATCACTTGGGGCGTGAGATGGTTTTTGCGCGCCGATCGTGCAGAGCCCAACGCCGAGAACGCCAGTGACGCCGAGTTGCTGGTGGCGATGGAGGCCACCCCCAACAAGCGCAGATGCTGAAACTGGCTGGGGTTTACCGTGCATTCGGCGGCTTGGAAAACACGGTGCAAAGCGAGGAAATCCGCTATCTGGCAGGCATCACGGAGGAGAATCTCGCCAGCATCCAGTCGCCGTATCGGGAAAAGAACGCTACGCAATGTCTCGCCCTGATCGAGATCGGGATCGGAGGGCAGATAGTCGAGATCACTGCGTCCTTCCGGAATAACCTCCCGAGACGGGCGTTGGAAACCCACGCGCGGCTTTCCCATGCCGGACGCATCGTCAGCGTGACGGCGCCCTAGCCGCGGCTCCGGCTACGCGCCGGCCTCGGACAGCAACTGCCGCAACACGTAGGGCAGGATGCCGCCGTGGCGGACGTAATCGACCTCGATGGCGGTGTCGATGCGGCAGCGGACGGTCTGCTCCGTCTTCGTCCCGTCGGCGCGGTGGATGACGAGGGTCACGTCGCTCATCGGCTTGAGGTCGTCGCTCAGGCCGAGCACGTCGAAGGTCTCGGTGCCGTCGAGCTTGAGCGTGGCGGCGCTGACGCCCTCGGGGAACTGCAGCGGGACGAGGCCCATGCCGCAGAGATTGCTGCGGTGGATGCGCTCGAAGCTTTGCGCGATCACGGCTTTGACGCCGAGGAGCGCGGTGCCTTTCGCCGCCCAGTCGCGCGAGGAGCCGGTGCCGTATTCCTGCCCCGCGATGATGATCAGCGGCACGCCGGAGCTTTGGTATCTGATGGCGGCTTCGTAGATCGGCATCTGCTCGCCGGTCGGCTGGTAATGGGTCACGCCGCCCTCGGTGCCGGGCGCCATGAGGTTCTTGATCCGCACATTGGCAAAGGTGCCGCGGGTCATGATGCGGTCATTGCCGCGGCGCGAGCCGTAGCTGTTGAAGTCCTCGAAATGCACCTCGTGCTGCGTGAGATACTGCCCGGCGGGCGAGGTTTTCTTGATCGCGCCGGCAGGAGAGATGTGGTCGGTCGTCACGCTGTCGCCGAAGATGCCGAGCGGACGCGCGCTCCGGACCTCGTGGATGTGGCCGGGCTGCATCGAGAAGTCGGCGAAAAACGGCGGCTCCTGGATGTAGGTGCTCGCGGCGTCCCACGCGTACACGTCGCCGACGGTGCCTGGGATTTCGTTCCACTTCGGATTCTGCGTGGCGAAGTCGGTGTAAAGCCGGCGGAAGACCTCCGGGCTGAGCGCGCTTCGCATCGCGTCGTTGATCTCGGCGAGGCTGGGCCAGAGGTCGCGGAGGAAAACGGGCGCGCCAGCCGAGTCGAGCGTGATCGGCTCGGTCGTGAGGTCAATGTCCACGCGGCCCGCGAGCGCGAAGGCGACGACGAGCGGCGGCGACATGAGGAAGTTCGCCTTGATGTTCTGATGCACGCGCGCCTCGAAGTTCCGGTTGCCGCTCAGCACGCTGGCGGTGATGAGATCGTTCTTGGCGATCGCCTCCTCCAGCGCCGGATGCAGCGGGCCGCTGTTGCCGATGCACGTCGTGCAGCCGTAGCCCACGGTCTGGAAGCCGAGCTTGTCGAGGAACGGCTGGAGCCCGGTTTTGGTCAGGTAATCGGTGACGACGCGCGACCCTGGCCCGAGCGAAGTCTTCACCGCCGGATTCACCGTGAGTCCACGCTCGACCGCTTTTTTCGCGAGCAAACCCGCCGCGAGCATCACGCTTGGATTCGACGTATTCGTGCAGCTCGTGATCGCCGCGATAAGCACCGAGCCGTGGCCGATCGTGGTGTCGGCCGGCCGGTAAGAAGTGCGCGTGATGTCCTCCGCCGGAGTCGGACTCGGCCGGTTCG
>JANOBH010000619.1:0-9196 GCA_031411535.1 Chthoniobacter sp.
CGCCGTATATCCATCAGTGTTCTGCAAGTTTATTTCCCCAACCCGTCCCCACACCCTCATGAAAACGACCCACCGCTCCATCCGCGCGCTCGCCGGCTCGATCAGCCTCCTCACGCCGCTCTTTTTTCTCCCGTATGCAGCCCTTGCCGACAGTTCCTGGACCGGTGCGGTGAGCGCTGATTGGAATGACCCCGCCAACTGGACGAACGGGCTGCCCGGCGGAACCAACGCGATCATCAACACGATTCCAGCGAATATCGCGACGATCAGTGCGAACCCGACCGCGACGCAGAACGACATCTTCGTCGGACTCGGTGGCGGCAATACGGGGCAGGTCAATCAGACGGCAGGGACGGTTACGACCAACGGCGGCAACTGGATGTTCATCGGCCAGGACGGCGGCACGGGGACATACAATCTCGCCAATACCGCGGCGACCGGCGGGTCATTGACGGGCTTTGGCACAGGCAGCGGCTCCATGACCTTCGGACGGATTTACGTGGGCCGTGGGGGTGGCAATGGCACGGTGAACGTCAACACGACAGGCACTGTGACCATGGGGGGCGAATTGAACGTCGGGATCGACGCCGGTTCCGTCGGGGTCGTCAAAATGGATGCGGGCACTTGGAACAGAACGGGTGGCGAAGCGTGGATCGGCCGAAGCGGAGGGAATGGCACTTTCAGCATGAGCGGCGGCACGGTGACGGGTGCGAATTCTGCCATTATCGGTGTGGATGCGGGATCCATCGGGAAGCTGACCGTCTCGGGCGGCAGTTACCAAACTTCCAGCCAATTGCAGGTCGGTCGCAACCAAGCCACCGGCACTGTGAACGTGGCGAACGCCGCAGGTGTGGGCGGCACACTGACCGGGATGGGTCTGGGCACTGGGTCGATGACGATTGGAAACCGGCTCTACGTCGGCGGCACCAGTAACGGGACGAACGAACTCGGCACGGGCACGATGAATATCAACACGACCGGCACGATCGCGGTCGGGAACGACCTCGCCCTTGGCACCGGCGGCGGAACCGGTACGGTGAACATGGATGCGGGCACGATGACGACCGGCGGCTGGAATTTCATCGGCAAGGACGAAAACGGCAGCAACGGCACCGGCATCCTGAAGATCGGCGGCGGCCTGCTCAATGCCGGCGGCGGGCGCACCTACATCGGTTTCAACAATGCTCTCGGACAGGTGATCATGTCGGGAGGCGAGTACCGCAATACCGGTGACTGGATGGCCGTCGGTCATAACAACCTCGCGAACGCGACCCAGTCGTCGATCGTGATGACGGGCGGCACGGTCAACGCCAACCTTTTCAGCATCGGTGGCGACAATGACAACGCGGGCAAGGGATTTGTGACGGTCAGTGGTGCGACCGCGCTCCTCAATGCGAATGGCGAGTTTTGGGTCGGCAATCAGGTCAACAGCACCGGCACCCTGACGGTGAGTGCCGGCACGGTCCAAAGCGGGAACTGGTTTGCGGTCGGCCGCGGCGGATCCACGGGCGTGATGACCATCAGCGGCACCGGCTTGGTGCAAAAGACCAACGCCAACGGATTGCTGGAGCTTGGAAATAATGGCGCCAGCAATGCGACGGTGAATCTGGACGGCGGCACGCTTTCGGTGAACCGCATCGCAACGGGCGGCGGTGTGTCCACCTTTAACTTCAACGGCGGCGTCCTTCGGGCCACGGTGAACGAGGGGAATTACATGTCGGGACTGACGACGGCCAACGTCAAGGCCAACGGCGCGATCATCAACAGCAACGGCTTTGACATCACCATCGGGCAGAATTTGACGGAGGATCTCGTTTCCCTTGGCGGCGGCCTCACGAAGACGGGCGCGGGCACGCTCACGCTGACCTCCTCGGGGAACAGCTACACTGGCCCGACGACGCTGACGAACGGGACACTGGCCCTCGGGACTCTGAGCCCTGGCGGCGGAAACAGCACGCTGGGAGCCTCCTCCAGCGCAGCGGCGAATCTTGTCTTCAATGGCGGCGCGCTCCGCTACACGGGCGGAAACACGACGTTTGACCGGAACTTCACCATGAACCCTGGCAAGACGGCGATCTTCGACGTGAGCACGCCCGCGACGGTCCTCACGCTTACCGGAGGATCGGCGGCGAGCGCGGACGGCTTGAGCAAGGTCGGCAACGGCACTCTTTCGCTCACCGGCACGAGTCTTCACACTGGCACGACGAGCGTGAGCGCGGGCGTCCTCGCGGCGAGCGGCACTTATGCTGGTGGGTTTGCGGTGAATGCGGGCGGCCACCTGACAGCGCTCCACCTCTCTGAGGGCACGCTGACGGTCCCGACGCTGGCGCTCGGCGCTGGCAGTGCGGTTGACTTCGAATTTGGCACGGGTAACGACCTCATTAACATCACCAACGCCGGCGGCCTCTCGCTCGGCAGCACCGGGCTTTACCTCTACAACACCGGCGGGACGACGCCATTCACGTCGAACGGCACCTACACGATCTTCGACTACAATACGAGCTTCACCGGGACGCTGAACACCTCGTTCACGATCGCCAACAGCCAGGTCGGGAAAGTCTATGGGCTCACGAACAACACGACGGCGACGACGATCCAGTTGACCATCGACGACGCGGTGATCGCGGCATGGGCAGTGGACGCAGCCGGCACTTGGAATACGGCCGCGAATTGGACTTCGAGCCCGACCGTTCCGAATAACCTCGGCGCAATCGCGACGTTCGGATTTGAGATTTCGGCACCCCGGACGGTGACTGTGGACGGCGCGAAGACCGTCGGAGTGCTCACTTTCGACAATCCCAATGCTTACAACGTCACAGGAGGTGCGGGTGATGTCATTTCGTTCAACAACGGCTTTGGCGTTCCGCTCATTCAGCAGGTGAGTGGCGACCACACCCTCGCCGCGCCGGTCGCCTTGGGCGCCGCCACAAATGCCGAGGTCGCAGCAGGCACCACGCTGACCATTTCCGGTGCGATCTCAGGGGCGTCCAGCCTGACTCTGACCGCCACTGGCACGCTCGTCCTCAGTGGAGCGAACAGCTATGGCCAGACCTTTGTGAACGGAGGCACGCTGACAATCGGCGGCACTGCTGGCACGGCCGGCTCCGGGGCGGTCACGCTCGCCGGGGGGGCAGCGCTCTCATTGAATCGCTCCAATGCTTCAACCTTGGCTACCGCCATCTCGGGCGCGGGTTCAGTGGCGCAGAACGGCACGGGCGCGCTGACCTACACGGGGAGCGCGACCTACACCGGCCCCACTGCGCTGAACGCTGGCACTTTCCGCAATGAGGGCACGATCAATGGCACATCGAGCCTCGCTGTGAATAACGCGGCGACCCTCCCTGCGGGCGGCTCCACCACAGTGGCCGGTCTCATGACGGTCGCGAATGGCGGCACTGTCGCCCTGACGGGTGGCACGCTCGCCTCGGTCGGCGCCATGATCGGCGACCTCGGGACGACCGGAGGAGTGACGATGAACTCGGGAACGTGGACCAGCACCGCGGGCACGGTGCTCGCCGGCGCACCGGGGAGCGTCGGCACGGTGGCGATGACCGGAGGCACATGGAACCAGAATCACACCGGGACTTTGGTCATCGGCCAGCAGGGCAGCGGCACGTTCAACATGAGCGGCAGCAGCGTGCTGAATAACCAGGCGGTCGTCGATACGAGCAACCGCGGGACAAATAAAGGAAACGTCACCGTCGGCGGACTTCAGGATGGCGGGACGGGTGGAATCGGAGAGTGGAATCTTTCCGATACCGCCTCGGCCCGCGTGCGGGCGCTGACGGTGGGCAATGAAGCCAATACCAATGGGCGGGTGAACATCAATGCGGGTGCCTCCATCATTTCGCAGGATTTCGACATGTTCCTCGGGGTTTCCGGCATTGGCCGGATTGATGTCAATGGCGGCACGGCGGCGTTCAATCAGGGCTGGGCCTTCATCGGAATGAATGGCAGCGGGAGCGGCACATTGAACGTCAATGCGGGGAGTGTCTCCAGCGGTCGCTTCTATGTGGGCCAGGGCGGCACCGGAGCGGTCAACGCTGCCGGGGGCACGCTCGCGGCCAATGGCGGCTTCATTCTAGGCGACGCCAGCGGCGGCTTCGGAAACGTGACCGTATCGGGCCTCTCCACCGTGGTGACCATCGGCGGTGAGTCATTCATCGGCTCCGCGGTTGGCGGGACTGGTGAATTCTTTGTCAACGGTGGTTCGGTCACGACCAACTCCAACTTCCAAGTAGGTCGCTCCGGCATCGGTTACTACACCCAGACGGCTGGCACGTTTAACGCCACCGGTGGAGCCCCAGTCGTCGGTCGCGTCGCGGGCGGCGCGGGCTTTTTCACCCTCAACGGAGGCACCTTCACGCAGTCGGGCGTCGGCGCCCGGATGATCATTGGCGAAGAGGGCACCGGCATCGCGACGATCACCACCGGTCTGCTCGACGCGCAGGCCATCGACATCGGCTATGCGGCCACGGGAAATGGCACCTTGAATCTCGATGGCGGAACCGTCCTCACGGGCTACATCGCCAAGCCGAATGCCGCGTCCATCGCCCAGTTGAATTTCAATGGCGGCCTGCTCAAGGCGCGGGCCTCGGAAGCGGACTTCCTCCGCGGATTCGATGCCACGACATCCGAGGTCACGTCGAATGGCGCGAACATCAATACCAACGGATTCGACGTTGCCATCAGCTCCTCCACCCTCGACGGCGTCGGGTCGATCACCAAAACGGGTAATGGAACTCTCGGACTCTCCACCGCCAATGCGCACTCCGGCGGGGTCCAACTGACACAGGGGACGCTGGCCATCATGAATAACCAGGCGCTCGGCAGCGGCGCCTTGACGGTGACCGGCGGACGCGTCGCCATCAGTCCCGGCGGTCTCTTCGAGGGTCGTGTGTCCTACGGCACGAATTCATTCGACCTCGCCTCGCCGATTCCGCAGGACGCGATCCGGCTCTCCACGCCGAGGGCGAATAGCACGGATACGGCCGTGTTTGGCGACAACTCGACCTGGGGCTATTTCGGAAAGATCAATGTCGCGGGCAACTCGCCCGTCACCTGGACGTTTGCCGAGCAGTTCGACGACAGTGTTTTCCTCTCCATCGACGGCGCGACCGTCCTCAATGACGGCACTTGGAATGCGGTGACAAAAGGCAACGTCACCCTCACTCCGGGCGCCCACACCATCGAGATCCGTCTCGGGCAGGGGAATGGCGGAGTCGGCCCGAACAGCGGATGGGCTTTCGGCGTCGGTGTGGACATGCTCGGTCGCAACTCCACCAATCCGGCGGACTTCACGCCGATTTCGGACGCGACGGGAACGGTCCTCTACCACGACGGCACGATCACGATCGCCAATGCGGTGAGTCTGGCAGTGACGACTGAGGTTTCCGTGCTCAGCACCGCCGTCCTCACCGGGGCCGTCTCCGGAGCAGGCGGACTGACCAAGACCGGTAACGGCAGCCTGACCGTTGCCCAAAACAGCTCGTACGCCGGCCCCACCACCATCAGCGCAGGAACCCTGCGCGTCGGCGATGGCGGCACCACCGGCACGCTTAGCGCCGCGACGATCACCGACAATGCCGCGCTCGTCTTCGACCGCAGCAATACGATCACAGTCGCCAGCACGATCAACGGCACCGGCACCGTGACCAATGAAGGCAGCGGCACGCTGAACCTCAACGGCGCGCAGAACTACGCCATGCTGACGACCAACGACGGAACCACCAACGTCAACGGCGCATTCACCTCGGGCACCGCGACGGTAAACGCGAATGCAACGACCAACTTCACATCGAGCCAGACGCTCGGCGCGCTGAACATCGGGGCCGGGGCCGTCGTGACCTTCAGCGCTCCGCCGCCTTTCGCTGCCTTCGGTGGCGGTTCGGCGGTCGTCCCGGAGCCAGGCACCATCGGCCTCCTCGTGGTCGGCGCGCTGGGAGTCCTCGCGCGGCGGCGGCGGAACTGAGCCTTCCGCCGGGGCGCGCTGGGAAACGGCGTGCAATGGGGGAGAAAGCCGCGCACCTGACGACCCGGAGGCCTCTTTTCGCCTCCGCGGGTGTTGGGAATGCATGGGCGTCAATGCAGAGGTGAGACGCGCCGGGTGTTGCAGGAATGTCACAACCGTTCCCTTGCCCGCTGGGGGGATGGTCCTAGACTGCGCGCCACTTTCCCATGAACAGCAAAGCCGCCAACAAGAAGATCCTCGTCGCCGATGATGAGCCGGATGTCCTCCAGCTCGTCTCGATGAATCTGAAGAACGCCGGCTTCAACGTGCTCAAGGCGGAGGACGGGATGACGGCGCTGACCCTGGCGCGGGAGGCTGCGCCGGCGCTGATCGTGCTGGATCTGATGCTGCCGGAGATGTCGGGGCTGGAGGTGTGCAAGGTTTTGAAAAAGGAGCCGGGCACGGCGCAGATCCCGATCATCATGCTCACGGCGAAGGCGGAGGAGGTGGACCGCATCGTGGGCCTCGAGCTGGGCGCGGACGACTACCTGACCAAGCCCTTCAGCCCGCGGGAGCTGGTGCTGCGCGTGAAATCCGTGATGCGCCGCGCGCAGGGCGCTGGCGAGACGGGCGATCTGCTCACGCTGGGGCCGATCCGGATTGACCGTGCGCGCTACGAGATCACCGTGGAGGGAAAGCCCGTGGAATTCACTGCCACGGAGTTCAAGCTGCTCACGCTGCTCATCGAGCGCCGCGGCCGAGTGCAGAGCCGCGATACGCTGCTCAATGACGTGTGGGGCTACGAGAGCGCGATCGACACGCGGACCGTGGACACGCACGTGCGCCGCGTGCGGGAGAAGCTGGGAAAGACAGCCGACTGCATCGAGACCGTTCGCGGATTCGGCTATCGGATCGCGGAGCAGAAGTGAGGGGGCAGCGTTAGCCCATGGCCTGGTTCCTCGGATTTCTCGCCGTCGCCATCGCGGGTGCGTGGTGGCTTTCCCACCGGAGGCTGGAGCGGCAGCGCATCCACCTGGAGCGGGTGCTGGAGGAGATCGCGGACGCTCGGAGACCGGAGAGCATGGACTTTCCCGCCGGCAGCGGCTTTTCCGCGCTGACGCATCCGCTGGAGAAGATCGCCGCCGGACAGGAGCGGCTGCGGGCGCAGTTCGAGCGGGAGGAATTCAATCTGCGGACGATTCTCGCCAGCATGGAGGAGGGCGTCATCGTGGTGGACGCGCACCATGTGCTGCGGCTGGTGAATCCGTCCTTCATCCGGCTCTTCGAGCCAAAGGGCGACCCGCTCGGCCAGACTGTGCTGCAGGTGCTGCGCGAGCCGGAGCTGGAGGCGATGCTCACCGCCGCGCTTGCAAGCGGGGAAGAACACGCGCGCGACGTGGCAATGGATGGAGGCAGGCCGCCACGGCATTTTGCCGTGCGGGCGGTGCCCGTCCGCGACGAGGCGGGCGGGCCGGGCGTGGTCGCGATCTTCCGCGACATCACGCGGCTGAAGCAGCTCGAGGATGTGCGGCGCGAGTTCGTCGCGAACGTCTCGCACGAGCTGCGCACGCCGCTCTCGATCTTTCACGGCTACCTGGAAAACCTCCGCGATAATCCGGCGATGCCGCGCGAGGAGCAGGCGGCGGTTTTTGAAGTCCTGACCAAGCACTCGCGGCGGCTGAATGCGCTGCTGGAGGACCTGCTCACGCTGGCGCGGCTCGAATCGCGGCATGAGGAAATCCACGCGGAGGAAATCGAGGTCGGCGAGTTCCTGCGAAGCGTGAGCGCGGACTGGCAAAGCAAGATCGGGACGAAGAAACTGACGCTCGCGCTAGACGTGCCCTCGGATCTGCCGCTGCTTTTCGCCGACCCGCTGCGGGTCGGGCAGGTGATGGACAACCTGCTCGAAAACGCGGTGAAGTACACCGAGCCGGGCGGTCGGATACGGCTCAGCGCGGCTCGGGAGGGTGCCCAACTCGCGCTAAGTGTCCAGGATTCCGGGCTCGGCATTCCGCCCGCCGATCTGCCGCACATCTTCGAGCGCTTTTACCGCGCGGACAAAGCGCGCACGCGCCAGCAGGGCGGCACGGGCCTCGGGCTGTCGATCGTGAAACACATCGCGCAGACACACGGCGGGACTGCGACTGCGGAGAGCAAGTACGGCGCGGGGACGACGATCACCGTGCGCCTGCCGCTCGGCGCGAAGTGATGCGCTTCGCCATTCGTCATTTCAAAAACCCATCCACTGCATGCGGAGCGCCGCCGCAGTCCGCAGCCCGGCGTAGATGGCGACGAGGATGAGGGCGAGGCGCGCTTCGCCGAGGATTGCCGCGCGATCGAAGGGGCGCCGTTCCGCTTCCGGCCAGCGGCGCAGGCGAGGCAGCAGGCGCGGGACGTTTGCACAGTAGCGGGCGTAGGCCTCGCCAAACTCACTGAGGAGGAAGCGCTCCTCTGCGGGGACGATGGCGGTGTAAAGGAAGACAAAGACCGCGATGTAGAGGCCGAGCATCCACGGATCGCCGAGCAGCCCGACCATGCCGAGGCCGAGGATGATGCTCGCCAGGTAGATCGGATTGCGCACATGCGCAAAGGGGCCGCCCGTCGCGAGCCGCGGCGCCTCGATCGTTGCGCGCCGCGTGTGCCCGCCCGCGCAGCCCGCCGCCCATGCGCGGAGCGCCAGCCCGGCGAGGACCAGGATGAGTGAAACGACGCTGCCCGCCGTCTCGTGCGCGCCAAAGAAATTGCGCGGGCGGAAGACGAACGCGGCGAGCAGGACGGCGGCGAGACCCACGTGCAGGCGGCGGTGAAAGATGCGCACGCCCAAGGCGGCGAAATGCTCCTTCATCACGGTGTGGTGGCGCTCTGCTGCCGGATGGTGAGGACGACGAACTCCGCCGGCCTGAGCGGAGCGAATCCCACCTCTATGTTGATCCTCCCGCCGGCGATGTCCGCGGCGGTCATGGTCTGCGCGTCGCAGCGCACAAAGTAGGCGTCCTTCGGTCGGCTCCCTTGGAACGCTCCCGCCCTGAAAAACTCGTCCAGCACGGCTCCGACATTCGAGCGGATCTTTGCCCAAAGCGGTTCGCCGTTTGGCTCGAAGACGACCCACTGCGTCGAGCGCCGGATTCTTTCCTCCAGGCACAGCGCGAGCCGCCGCACCGGGAGATACCGACAGTCGGATGGAAAACCGTCGCGCCCCTCCAGCGTCCGCGCGCCCCAGGCGACGATGGTGCCGGTGGGCAGGAT
>JANOBH010000620.1:0-12943 GCA_031411535.1 Chthoniobacter sp.
CTCGATGAGCGTGAACGCCGCGCGGATGCTGCTGGTTTTCATGTTCGGGGTCTTTCTGTTTTTGTTTTTGCTTTGCGCCAGCCGCGGAGTGCGGCTGGCGATGCAGAAAGGCTCGCGCGGAGATGTTATGGATTTGTTACGGCTCGGTTCGGGGTTGGTTTTTTTTCGCGGCGGCGGGCGGAAATGGCGGGCTCTTTTTTGACCACAGATTTCACGGATTTCACGGATTGGCGGAGCGGAGGAATCCGTGTCCATCCGTGCAATCCGTGGTTCCAATTCCGGTTCGTTGGCGTTACCAACAGCCGATGTTCTTCTCCCACCCACGCCTGACTTGCATCGCCGTCGTCGCGCTCGTCATTGCGCCAGTTTTTTCAGCACGAGCGGCGGAAGATGACGCGGCGGCGAAAGCGCGCGCGGCGGCAGGGAAGGCGGCTCCGACGAAGGGGTCGGAAATGATCTACGGGCCGGTGATGACTTACGAAATCGAAGCGCCTGGGCCGAAGGCGGGCGGCGCGCTGCCGAAGCATGTGGCGTCGAAAGGCATCGTGATCAAACTGGGCGAGGCGGACGAAGGTAATGTCTGTTTCGACACCGACACGCTACGGATGGCCGCGGGGTGGACGGGCGGGTTTCTCAGGCTCAAGCAGACCAATATCGGCACGTACAAGGGCGACGGCACCGGGGCGGGGGAGATCGCGGGAGAAGTTCGCTTTCGCGCACCGGAGGGGCCGGGGTGGTCGAGGGATGGAGCATTTGCCGACCCTCGGAAGGACAAGGCCGGGCCGCTGCCGAAGGAGCGCGGAAGGTTCAAGGGCTTCTATCTCCACGGCGAACGGGTGATCCTTTCGTACACGGTCGAAGGCTGCGATGTGCTGGAGTCGCCGTCGCTTGCGAGCGCAGGCTCGGAGAAGGCATTGGTGCGGAGTTTCGCGGTAACGGCATCGGCGGAGCCTATGCATCTGCTCATCGCGCATGGCGGCGCGGATTTGAGCGTGGAACTGGCCGGCGGGCCGGCGCAGGCGGCGGTGAAAACGGTGGACGGAAACGTCATTCTCGCGCTGCCCGCACATTCGGGCGAAATCCGCTTCAGCGTGATCGTCGCACCGGCGGGCGCGGCGAAGGCGGAAGCACCGATCAAGATCGGCGGAGCGCCACCCGACCTCGCCGCTCTCTGCCAAGGCGCGCCGGCGCGATGGCCGCAGACTTTCGAGCTGAGAGGCAGCGTGGCGAAGGACGACGCGGCGTACGTGGTCGATACGATCCCGCTGCCGGAGGGCAATCCGTGGAAGTCGTGGATGCGGATTTCAGCATTCGACTTTTTCTCCGATGGGCGCGCTGCGGTGGCGACGCTGAATGGCGATGTGTGGATCGTCTCGGGGCTGGACGCGAAGCTGGAGAAGGTGGTGTGGAAGCGTTTTGCCGTGGGGCTTTTCGAGCCGCTGGGGCTGCGGATCGTGAAGGACACGGTCTATGTGCATGGGCGCGACCAGATCACGCGGCTGCACGATTTGAACGGCGACGGGGAAGCGGATTTTTACGAGTGCTTCAACAACGACCGAACGCTCTGGCCGAGTTATCACGCGTTCGCTTTCGACCTCCAGACGGACAGCAAGGGGAACTTCTATTACGTGGTCGGCGGCAATCAGCTCGGGACAAAGCGCGAGTGGCATGCGGCGCTCTTCCGCGTCTCGCCGGACGGCGCGAAGTCGGATGTGGTGGCGACGGGTTTCCGCGCGCCGAATGGGATGGGCATCGGGCCGAACGACGAGATCGCGGTGAGCGACAATCAGGGGCACTGGATTCCATCGAGCAAGGTGAGCCTCGTGAAGCCGGGCGGCTTTTACGGCCATGTCGCCGATCCGCGACTGGACAAGGATGCGGCGGCGCCGGCGGGCTTTGATCCGCCGGTCTGCTACATCCCGATGGCGATGGACAACTCGACCGGCGGCCAGGTGTGGGTGACGGGCGGAAAGTGGGGGCCGTACGAGGGGCGGATGCTGAGCACGTCTTACGGCAAGTGCGCGCTGCTCGCGGTGCTGGATGAAAAGGTGGGGGGCGTGGCGCAGGGCGGCGCGGTGACTTTGCCGGTGAAATTCGCCTCGGGGATCATGCGCGCGCGTTTCAACCCGAAGGACGGGCAGCTCTACGTGACGGGGATGAAGGGCTGGCAGACGAGCGGGGCGAAGGACGGCTGCTTTCAGCGCGTGCGCTACACGGGCCGGCCGGTGCGCCTGCCGACCGGGCTGCATGTCGGGAAGGATGAAATCGCGATTACTTTCCCGGAGCCGCTGGCGACAGCGGAGGCGAACGACGCGGCGAATTTCGCGATCGAGCAGTACAACTACAAATGGTGGAGCACGTATGGCTCGCCGGAGCTGTCGCTCGCTCGTCCGGGCGAGAAAGGGCGCGACGCGGTGGACGTGACGGCGGCGAAGCTCTCCCCGGACGGAAAGACTGTGACGCTCACTGTCCCCGGCCTCCAGCCGGTGATGCAAATGGAGATCAAAATGCGGCTGCGCGCGGCGGACGGGAGGGAGATTCAGACGATGATCGGGAGCACGATCAACAGGGTGCCGTAGCGCCGTGCGCGCGAGTCCGGCGGGTTCCATTTTTGGTTGCCGGGAAGTGGCGAATGGAGACGATGCCGCGTGTTTAAGTCCCCAAAAATCGATCTCGTCGTCCTGCTTGTTGTCTGCTTCGCGGCCTTCTGGTGGAGGCTCGGGACGCTGGGACTGATCGATCCGGACGAGCCTTTCTATGCGCAGACTGCGCGCGAGATGGTGCAGTCGGGCGACTGGGTGACGCCGCAGATTTACGGCGAGCCGCAGTTTGAAAAACCGATCCTCTACTACTGGATGGTTGCGGCGGCGTTCAAGTTCATCGGCGAGACGGAATTCGCGGGGCGGATGCCGGCGACGGTCTTTGCGACGATTCTGACGCTGCTCGTGTGGTGGTTCGGCTCGCGGGTGTGGAATGCGCGCACCGGCTTCCTGTCGGCGCTCGTGATGGCGACGGGGCTGGAGTTTTGCGTGATGTCGCGGCTGATGCTGACGGACGTGCCGCTGGCGGCGTTCATCGCGGGGTCGGTCTTCTGCTACTGGCTGGCGGTGCGCGAGGTGGAGCACCGCGACAAATGGATGTTCTGGCACCTGGTCTGGGCGGGTTTCGCGGTGCTGACGAAAGGTCCGCTCGGTTCGCTGGTCACGATCATGGCGACGGTGGCGTTTTCGATCGGGACAAAGCGCGGGCATCTTTTCCGCGGACGCGGCTTCTGGTGGGGGGTGGTGGCGTATGCCGTGATCGTGGTTCCGTGGTACGCGGCCATGTTCGCGTGGCACGCGAAGCCGTTTTGGGAGGAGTTTTTCATCCGCGACAACTGGATGCGCGTGCTGGTGGCGGAGCATCCCTCGAACAACCACATCTGGTACTACCCCGGCCTGCTGCTCCTTGGCTCGCTTCCGTGGATGCCGGCCGTGGCACTGACGGTGCGGCGGGTGTGGGGCCGGCTGCGCGAGGACGAGGCGGCGTTTTTCCAATGGTGCTGGCTGCTCACCAGCCTCGTCTTTCTCACGATCTGCCAGTCAAAGATTCCGTCGTACGCGTTCTACCTCTTCGTGCCGCTCGGGCTGCTCGTCGGGCGGACTCTCGATAATCTGCTGGAGCACGGCTTTGCCAGCGCGGGCGAGCGGCGGCTGGTGATTGGCTTCGCTGTGTTCCAGTGCGCGCTCGTGGGCATCTTTGCGGCGCTGACGCTTTCCGACACGTCCCCGCTTTCCACCACCACGTGGCTGGGTGAAAAGGCGGCATCCCTGACGAGGACGCTGCGGCCATTTGAGGTGCCGGTGCTGATGGTCTTCGTCTGTCTCCTGGTAAGCCTCGTCTTCCTCCTGCGCCGCTCGCTTTCCACGTGGATGCTCGCCAGTTCAACCGCGAGCATCGCGCTGATCGTCGGCGCTCTGACGTCGGCGCTGAAAGCGGTGGAGGCGGAGAGCTCGGCCCGCCCAGTGGCGCAGATGCTGATGCGTGAACGCGAGGGCGATGAGCCGATGCTGACCGGCAAGTTCCTTGCGCGCGGGGTCATTTTCTACACGAACACCGATATCCGCGCCGAGAATCCGGCCGTGCGGGTGCTGTCAAAGAAGGCGCAGCCTTTCTGGGCGGCGCATCCGCTTCCCGTCGTCGTCTGGAAGAAAGGGCTGAACAAGTTCCTCGAAGAACATCCGACCGCGCTCTGCGCGTTCCGGAAGGGGGACTGGCGGAGCTTTGCGGATGAGTCGGCATTCTCCGCCCGCGAGGACTTTGCCGAGTTTGGAGAAAACGTGGTCGTGCGCGCGCGGCGCAAGCTGAAGGCCGCCCCGAATCCGGCGCTGTAGGCTGCGCGGCCTCAGCCGCCGAATGCCTGATATTTCCTCACGCCGCGCGCCCAGAGGAAGCGGGCGCAGCCCCACGCGACAAGCAGCCAGCCGGCCTGGATCGCCAGTCCCTCCGCGAGCGCCCGGCCCTGCACGCGCTCCATCGCCACCTGAGCTGGGAAGAAAAGCTCGTAGGTGAAAGGCGACCACTTGATGAAGCCCTGGAGCCACGCCGGCATGATATCGAGCGGGAAAATGTGCCCGCTGAGGAAGTACTCAAAGGAGTAGAGCAGGAAGACGATCGTCGAAATCTCCAGCACCCAAAACGCGATCATCGCGAGCGAGTAGGCGATGAAAAACTGGAGCCCCGCCGCCATTGCCGTCGATAGCGCAAAGGCTGGCCAGGTGAGAGCGTGCTCGGGCAGGCGGATCGCGTCGCGAAAAATCCACGCGAGCACGAGGATCGGCCCGAAGACGACTGCGATGTAGAGCAGCCGGTAGCTGAGATACGTGCAGATGCGGTAGCCGAGATAGCTCATCGGCTTCGTGAGATAGGCGCTGATCTTTCCGTCCCGGATCTCAGCCGCGATCTGCCACTCGTCCTCGGTCGGCGTGATGAGATTGTCGAGAAAGACGGTGACGAGGAAGTAGAAGATCATCCCCTCGTAGTCGTAGCCGCTGATCGGGGCGCCTTTGCTCGCGAAGATCGCCTTCCAGATGAAGACCATGCCGATGAGCGGCACGATGCCGAAGACCATGCGGAGGAGAAAATTCCACCGATAGACGAAGGTGTTCTGGAGCCCGATGTCGAAGAGCTTCCAGTACTTTTCGAGGTTCATTGCCAGGCGAGTTCGGCGGCGAGGTTGATCGCGGCGATCATCGAGTCTGGGCGGGCGATGCCTTTCCCGGCGATCTCAAACGCGGTGCCGTGGTCGGGGCTGGTGCGGGGGAAGGGGAGTCCGAGGGTGACGTTCACCCCGGAGTCAAATGCGTGCAGCTTGAGCGGGATGAGACCCTGGTCGTGATACATGCAGAGCACGCCGTCGAATTCGCCGGCGACGGCGCGGTTGAAGACGGTGTCGGGGGAAAACGGGCCGTGGAATTCTCGATCTTCGATTCTCGATTCTCGATTCAGCGCGGTGACCGCGGGTTCGATGATCTCGATTTCCTCGCGGCCGAGTGCGCCGGATTCGCCGGCGTGCGGATTCAGGCCGGCGATGGCGATGCGCGGCGGGCGGCGGAGGCGCGTGGCGAGGAAAGCGGCGAGCAGCTTCCCCACGCGGACGATCTCTCCGGCGCGCAGTGAGTCCGCCACCTCGCGGAGCGGGACGTGCGCGGTGACGAGCGCCACCGTCAGTGCGCCGCCGGTCAGGCACATCGCGAAATCCTGCACGCCGGCACGCGCGGCGAAAAACTCCGTCTGGCCGGGAAACGCGAATCCCTCCGCCTGCATGCGCGCCTTGTGGATCGGGCCTGTCACCACCGCCGCCATTTCGCCCGCCAGCGCGAGCCGGGCGCTTTCCTCCAGCGCCGCCCGGGCCGCTAGCGCAGTCGCAGGGGTCGGCTCACCGGGCGTTGCATCCGAGGTTTCGCCAATGACGCGATACTCAAAACGCGCGTCCACTTTCCCCGACCGCAGCGCCGCCGCCACGATCTCCGGCCCGATCCCCGCCGCGTCCCCGAGCGTGATGCCGATGGCCGGCATCGCCTAAAACATCTTGATGTACGCCTTCTTCCGCAGCTTGGCGAGCCAGTCGGCCTGCTGCTTCTGCCGCTCGAGCTGGATCAGCCCTTTTTCGATCTCATCACGCACGTCCTTCAGCGGCTTCACCGTCGCCGGCTTTTTCGCCTCGGCGTAGAGCAGATAGTAGCTGCCGCCGAGTTCGATCACCTTGCTCACCTCGCCGGCCTTCAGCGCGAATGCGGCCTTCGACAGGCTTTCATTCAGTGTCCGCCGATCGACCCAACCCCAGTCGCCGTAGGCCTCCTGCTTGTCGTCCTCGGAATACATCCGCGCCAGGTCGCCAAACTCCGCGCCGCCCATGATTTTTTCCCGGATCTCCTCCGCCATCTTCCGCTTCGCTTCATTGTTTCCCGTCCGCCGGATGGTGATCGTCCGCAGCTTGAGCTGCTCGGGGGTGCCGTAGTCCTCGGCATGCGTCTTGTAGTATTCCCCGATGCGCGCGTCCGAGACGGCCACGCTGCCCTTGATCGCCTGCCGCCGCATTTCCTGCACGATGATCTTGTCCTTTTCGAGCTGGCGAAAGCGCTCCAGCGTGAAGCCCTGCGCCGCGAGCGTGCGGATGAAAGCCGAGCGGTCCCCGCCGAATTCCTCGCGGATGATCGTCGTCACGCGCTCATCGAGGAAATAGTCCGGGATTTGGAACTGCTTCCCCTTGAACTCCTGCAAAATCAGCAGCCGGTCGATGAGGTCATTGATCGCGGCGAGACGGATTTCCTTCACCTTCGCCATCAGTTCCTCGCCCTTGTAGGTGTCCTTCGCCGCGCGCTCCTTCGAGGCCACCAGCTCCCGGACTTGGGAAAAAGTGACGACCTCGTTGTTTACCACCGCCGCGATGCCATCGAGTACCTCCTGCGCACGGAGCGGCGCCATGAGGGCGAGGATGAGCGCGACTGCGGCGAGGAGCGGAGTGGGACGAAAGGGAAGTCGGGACATGGAAGCGCGGGCGTGGTTTGAGGGCCGGGAAATTCGGGAGCGGCGAGCGTAAAAGGCGAGCCTTTGAAGTCAAGCGGCAGTCTGGCTGCGCTTGCGCAGGGGCTTTGAAATTGATCCGATGCGGCTTCCGCGACAACGTTTGAAGCGGTCCTCCACACGAATCAGACTCCAATGAAATTCCTCCGCCTCCTCACGATCGTTTCCGCGCTGCTTATGGTTTTGGGAACGCATGCGCCGCGCGCGACGGCGGACGACAAGCCTGCTGCGCCTCGTGCCCCGTTTCGCCTGCTGTTCAATGCCTATGATGGCGACCCGAAAAAGGACAGCGGGGCGAAAATGGAATTTCAAATCAACACGATTGATCTCAAGCAGCCGTCGGAGTTTCTGAAAATCGGGGAGACCATTACGAAGACAAAATGGAAGCTGGCGAAGTTTGAATACAAGACTGTAATCAATCCCAAGACCGAGGAGGCGGAGGATGTGTCGGAACTGACGCTCACGAATACCGTGACTGGGCAGGAGATTGTCCTCATCCTGAGCCGCGTGACAGACGCTGCCGCTCCGGCACCCAAGAAATAGCGGCTGGCCTTTTCCCCGCCCGCGCGTGACCTTCCCGGCGGCTGGCAGATGATCGCTGCGGAAAGGCGCGAGCTTTTTCCGCAGAGGAAAGTCCGAACACCACAAGGCAGCATGCCGCGTAAAACACGCGGGGGCGCACGGCGAAAGCCGGGCGCGACGGAAAGTGTCACAGAAAACAGACCGCCCGCGGCGCAAGCCGCGGGTCAGGGTGAAAAGGCGGGGTAAGAGCCCACCGCCCGGCGCGCAAGCTCCGGGGCACGACAAACCCCATGCGGTGCAAGACATAACAGGGAGTCCGGGCCGCCTGCCCGCTGCGCGCAAGCGCGGCAGCTCCCGGGTAATAGTCGCACCAGCGCTCCGCGAGGAGTGCGGCGGTCCGCTTCGGCGGGCTGAGAGAAATGATCATCATCCGGCGCGGGCGACTGCGCCGGGACAGAATTCGGCTTATCGCCAGCCACATGGGAAGGCGCTCTCCGCGAGGAGGGCGCCTTCGCCTTTTTCGCTTGAGCGCGTGCGGCGTTGCGGCTGACTGCGCGGATGAGCAAGACCGCGCAATACTGGATCGTGAAACAGGAGCCCACCGCCTACTCGTGGGCGGATTTCGTGAAAGACGGGCGCGCTGCATGGACCGGCGTGCGGAATTTTCAGGCGCGGCTGAATCTCCGCGCGATGCGCAAAGGCGACACGGTCCTTTTCTATCACAGCGTGGTGGGAAAGGAGATCGTCGGAATCGCGCAGGTGGCCGCCGAGGCGTATCCCGATCCCACGGCGACGGAGGGCGACTGGTCGTGCGTGGATCTCACGCCGGTGCGGGCGCTGAAACGGCCTGTGACGCTCGACGGGATCAAGGCCAGCGCGAAGCTCCGCGCGATCAAGCTCGTGACGCAGTCCCGCCTCTCGGTGCTCCCGCTCACGGCGGAGGAATACGCGGAAATCGTGCAGCTTTCGGGGACGAAACTGCGGGGTGCTTGACATCGCGGGGTGCGCCGGAAAGTTTCGACCCCGCATGAAAGAACTGGCTGCGTTCCTTTTACTCATCGTCCTCGTCGTGGTCGGCTGGAACCAGCCGTACAAGGCGCACCTCGATGGCATGATGGGCAAACCGCCGCCGGCGACGCCGGCGCCCGCACCTCCCGCGGCGGCACCGCTGCCGGCACATGCGGCGACCGCGGCGCCCCAGCCGCCCGTCGCGCAGGCGGCTCCCGCCGCGACCCCTGCGCGGGATGCCTCGTGGATGTGGAAACGCACCGCGATCGATGCCCCGCCGCCCTCGACCGACAAACCGGCAGGAGGAAAACGTGGCCGCTAAAATCGGGGGCTGGCTGCTCTATCTGGCCGTCGTCGGCGGATTGATCTTCGTCGGCTGGAATGAGCCGCTGCGCTACCGCTTCCTCTCGCGTGCGGCGATCGACGCGATCGAGAATCCGCCGCCGCCGCCAACTCCGCCGCCCGATCCGACGAAAGCCACGCCACCGCCCGGCGCGTGGATGAAAGACCCGACCCGCACGAACCCGCTGGAGACGCGATCGGGCGGCAGTGGTCCCGGCCCGGTGCGCGGACCGCGCTGACCGGGAGACTTGCGGGCGCGGTAAATTTTTCTGATTTCCTCCGGGCTGAATGTACGTCCCCAAACCCATTCCTCCGGCGTTCACGGTCGCACGCTGGGTTTTCTCCAAGGCGCTGGGAGCGGTTTTTTTCTGTGCGTTTGCGTCGCTGCTCACGCAGGTGCGCGGGCTGATCGGCGAGCATGGCGTCGCGCCGGCAAGGCTGCTTTTGGACGTGGCCTGGCAGCAGCTCGGCGTGTCGGCGCTGTGGAATCTGCCGACGCTCTGCTGGCTGGGTGCCAGCGACGGGATGCTCGTGGGATTCTGCCTCGCAGGCATCGTCGTTTCGCTGGCGATGTTCCTCGGCCTCGCTCCGGGCGGCTGCTCGCTGGTCCTTTGGGCGCTCTATCTTTCGCTGGTCTCGGTGAGCAGCCCGTTCCTCGATTTCCAATGGGACGGCCTCCTGCTGGAGACGGCCCTGCTGGCGGCGCTGGCGCTGCCGTGGCGCCTGCGCCCGGACTGGGAGGCGCCCGTCCCGCTGCCGCGCTTTGGCCGTCTGCTGCTGTGGTGGCTGCTCTTCCGGCTAATGTTCGAGTCCGGCGCGGTGAAGCTGGCGAGCGGCGATGAAACGTGGCGCGCGCTGACCGCGCTCGACTTTCACTTTGCCACGCAGCCGCTGCCGCTGTGGACGGCGTGGTTCGCGCATCAGGCGCCGGCGTGGGCGTTGCGCGGGGCAGGCATCATTCTTTTCGCGTTCGAGCTTGTCGTGCCGTGGCTGATCTTTGCGCCGCGCTCCTGGCGGCATGCCGGCGCGTGGGCGCTCATCTCCCTGCAACTGCTCATCCTCGCCACGGGGAATTACGCCTTTTTCAATCTCCTCACGATCGCGCTCTGCGTGCTCCTTTTCGACGACGCCGCATGGCCCCGCCGCTGGCGCGAACGGCTGCTGTCCGGGGTGGTTTGGAAAACGCACGCGGACCCAAAGCGCACGCGCATCCTCGCATTCGCCGCCGGCGCAGTGGCGCTGCTCTCGCTGCAGCCGCTACTCCAGACCGTGGGGCTGCCAGTCCGCTGGCCGAATCCGGTCGCGCCGCTGCGGAGCTTCAATGGCTACGGGCTCTTCGCGGTGATGACGAAAGAGCGCCCGGAGATCATCGTCGAGGGGAGCAATGACGGCGTGGTCTGGCAGGAGTACGGATTCAAGTGGAAGCCGGGCGACGTCCGCGAGCGGCCGCGGCTCGCCGCGCCCCATCAGCCGCGGCTGGACTGGCAGATGTGGTTCGCGGCGCTGGGCGGACGCCAGCGGAATCCGTGGATGGGCGCATTCCTCTCGCGCCTGCTGGAGGGCCGGCCCGAGGTGCTCGGCCTGTTGAAAACCAATCCCTTTCCCAATCATCCGCCACGCTACGTCCGCGCACTTCTATACGATTACCGCTTCACGCGCTTCGGCGAGGGCGGCGCGTGGTGGCACCGGGAGGTGAAAGGGCTGTACTGTCCCGCGATCACACTCGGCACCGGTCCGTCGCAAATGCCCCAGGCGGCGAAATGAGGGCTTGCCTGCGGAGTGAATGGAGTGAAGTTTTTTTGAAGAAAATGAGATGGACCGCCGTCTCATTCCATTGAATCCACTACTGCCATGAACTACCTCACCTCTCTCCGCGCCCTCACGATTGCCGGAGTCGTTTTCGCCGCACCCGCGACCGGCTTCAGCAAGGACAAGCATTCCAGCTCGTCCCACGGACACGCTCACTACGCGCAGCCGTACTGCGCGCCACACACGAGCTACGGCTACCGGCCATATTACAACTCCCGGCCCACGATCAGCCTCGGGTTTTACACCACGCCCTCCTACTACCGCTCCTCGGACTACTACTATGATTCGTATCCGACGCGCACCTACTCCACGCGCACGGTGTACCGCACCGTGCCGCGGACGAGCTACAGCTCCGGCTACAGCGACGACCTCGCCGTGGACGTGCAGCGGGCGCTCGCCCGGCGCGGCTACTATCGCGGCGGTATCGACGGCGATGTCGGCCCCGGCACCCGCGCGGCCATCCGTTCCTACCAGTACGAGAGCGGCCTCACCGTCACCGGACGCATCGACAGCTCCCTGCTCCGCTCGCTCGGCGTGAGTTAGAAGCGGGTACGCCGCCGCAATCTCTCCGACCCGCCGCCCGAGAAGGGAGGCGGGTTTGTTTCCCGGACGTGCCTAAACTCCGCCAAACCGCGACGGGCTTAGGTGCAAAAGGTGACCTGCATTTATAACAACCCTGTGCGGCGCGGATGGGTGGCCTCGCCGGAACGCTGGCGGTGGGTTTCCGGGCAAGAATGGCTGTCCGGCGGGCTCCCCGTGGTGCTATGTGTCCGTGGAGATGAAACCGCACGCCCGCCGCCGAAACACAGTTTCGCCCAAAGCTGGCATTCCCAAACCCAGTTTGGGAACGAGGCGAAACGACCTCTATTAACATGCGCGACCTCGACTATGCCTTCGGCAACGAGCATAGCGCGGAATGGGAGCGATCCGTGCAAAAGACCTACAAATTCTGGGAAAAGCTTGTGTCCGAATTGGTTGCTGCTCCATGAAACGTCATCGCGCTACTAGCTGGGCAGCATGCATTTGTACTGTGCTCGTTGTTGCTTATTGCTGCCATCGTAGATCGGCTGAATCTCGACGGCATCCCATTGCCGACCAAGAACCGCCTAAGAGTTTGGCGGAGTCGATTCCGGAACCTGTCGGGGGAGTGCTGGCGCGGTCAGTCTCCGATGTGAAAGCGCGACTAGAATGGCGGGCATTTCTTTCGACGCCGATCACGTTTTACGGCAAAGTGATCGACCAGTTTGGTGATCCGGTGCCGATGGCGGTGGTGGACTACAGTACGAATGACAACATGTCTGGGCGCGGGACAAAGCATAGCACGACAGCAGACTCGGCGGGTTTTTTCTCGATTCATGGCGCAGGCGCTGCGCTTGATGTCCATGTTTCACAGACCGGCTATCAGCTTGTAAATTTCTCTCCGCCATGGGATAAGCTTGGATCGCATAGGGGTTTTCAATACGCAGATGTAGGCGCAAACAACCAGCATCGGCCTGACAAAGCGAACCCCGTGGTGTTTGTATTGCGCAAGCCGGGAGAACTTCTGCCCCTTAAACCGCTGAAGGAGGTCCGCTTCCGTCCGAAAGCGGATGGGCTGCCGGTGAGGGCGAATATAACGCCCAGAAACGAGACGACGCAGCGTGAAATCATCGTTCGCGTCTGGATTGATGAAAAGTCAATGACCGCGACGGGGACTTTCGATTGGCGATTTCAGTTAGAGCCCGTCCTTGCGGGAATTCTGCCGCAAGACGATGAATTTGCATTCGCGGCGCCTGAGGCGGGATACGCCGCTTCGGAATCAGTGACGATGCCGGCAACATTGCCCAGGCCGTCATGGAGGGAATCAACGGAACGATGGTATTTTGTGCGATTCGATGACGGAGTATATGCGCGCATTAAGGTGCGGGTCGCAGGTTTCGCCGGTGGTGGTGTTACGATCTCCGGCTTCTTGAATCCGAAATCGGGATCGAGAAACCTAGAGTCCGCTCAATGATGAATGATGAAGCGCCGCTTGGCTATCGTGGCTATCTCCAATATATCGCCGGACGGTTGACCAACTTTTACAATGGGGACGATCATGCTTTTGGCGTGCTCCCCGAAAGTTGATCCAGGCGCTATGAGGGTCGGGGGGGCGGGTGGGCCCCCCCCCACACACCAAAAAGAAGGGGGGGTTTTTTTTAAATATAGAATTGGGTGG
>JANOBH010000621.1:0-1721 GCA_031411535.1 Chthoniobacter sp.
ACAGCGGCGCGGAGGAACGCATCGCAAGCGGCAAACGGGAATGACTTTTGGCAGTTGCTCGAACTGCGCCCGCGCCGCTGAAACAGGCTTTTCAACTGGCCCCCGGCGACCGTTACGCCGCCGGCGGCGTGGTGGCTCCGAGGCTCGTGCGCCACTCCTCGGCGAGTTCCTCGACGGTGCGTTTCGTCCGCGTTTTCCAAAGCTCCGCGCTGTAGCGGCCTTCGCGCATCGCGGCGTTGAGTTCGCGGATGAGATCCTTGTCGTACTTCGCGATCACGAAGTTCAGGAAGTTCGCGGAGACGCGGTAGCTGGCGTCGTGTTTCGCGGTGGCGGCGCGGCGCGGGCTGATCTCGCACCCTTTCGACTGCGGCTCGTAGAGATACCAGCGGATGTAATCAGGGACGCCTTCCGTGAGCCAGCCGGGCGGACGCTCGGCGCCGGGGCGGCGGGCGCGGCCGTACTGCTGCACGACGTGGACGAGCTCGTGGACCATCGAGCCGATGGCTTCGCCCTTGAGCTGGCCGCGGTACCATGCGGGGCTGCCCACGATGCGGTTTCCCATCGTCGCGGCCACGCCTTTGTAGCTGTCGGTGAAAACGATGCTGAATGTCTTCGGCGCAGTGTAGCCCTCGCTCGGGAGCATATTGACGATGAGTGGGTACCACTTTTGCATCGCGGGGATCAGCTCGCGATGCGCCCATTCCGTGAGATCCGGCGCTTCCGTCGTATCGACGGTGAAACGATAGGCGCCACCCTCCGTTTCCACGGACTCGCTGAGCTGCTTCACCGGAGCCTCGACAAGCTCGGGGGCAGCGCGGTCGATGACATCGATCTCGCTGAAGAATGTCTCGGCGAACGGGCCGGAGTCATTGCTGCGGGCGATGTCGAAAAGCAGGTAGCGCGCGGCGCCGAGGCTGCCGGCGGAGTCGGTGATGCTCACGCCGTACTGTCCGCCGGGCGCCCCGGACTTTGGCCGTGTATCGACGCTCGCGATCAGCCTCCAGCCAGCCGTGGCCGGATCGGCGGGGCGCTTTGTCTGGGGCGAAAAGCCGGGCGCTTTCCCGTCGCTCGCGTAGAGGCGATAGACCTGCGGCGCCCGGGAGTCGGGATGCCATGAGTAGCTGTTCACCGCTTTCACCTCGATGACGCTGCCGAGGTCCACGAGCACGCGCCCGCCGCCGGGGCCGCGGAAGAAGAAATTCGAGCCGGGCTGATCGGCCTCGGCGGGGAGTGCGCCGTCGTTGAGCTTGCTGAGCGAGCCGCCGTTTCCGTCGCGCTCGCCGTCCACGAGCGTGAAGGCGGCCTTCGCCGCGGCGTCGCCGCGGAGCGGGGCGGGGACGTGGGGGAATTTGAAGGCCGCCGCAGCCTGCTCCGGAGCGTTTCGCTCGTGCTCGACTTTGACGTCGGCCCGCGCCGCGGCGGCGAGGCAGAGGAGCGTGATGAGCGAGCGGGTAGGGGAGGTTTTCATAGATGGGGGAGGCGGGAGCAGCGGAAAAAGGCCGCGGGTCCGGGACCGTGCGCTTTCCGGACGGCGAGATCAAGAGGCAGCACAGCGGCGGGCGGAATTACCACCGGCTCCCGCGCCACGCATCCTTCCGCCTTGATCGGCGCGCGGTCGTCTCCCACTCTCGCGCCCCACGATGAAAGCCTACCGCCTCAACCGCCTCTTCAACGCCAAGTCCCGCCGCTGCTTCGATGTGGCCGTCGATCACGGCTTTTTC
>JANOBH010000622.1:0-2453 GCA_031411535.1 Chthoniobacter sp.
GCGTGAGCAGCGCGGACAGCGCGCGCCCGCGCGCCAGCCCGGAAAACCCTGCGACGTGCATCCACCAAATCCACGGCAGCGCCAGCGCCAGCCAAAACGCCGGGCGATAGGCGAAGCGCAGAATCCCCCGCGTTTCCACAACCACGCACCCGCCAAGAAACATTACCAGCACAAGCACGAGCGGCAGCACCGCGCGCCACGCGAGCGGCTGGCGCGGCGGGGGAAAAAACTGGCGGACGAAGCGTGAGAGAGCCGTGGGCAAAGCGCGCGGAGTCTGCGCCGAAACGCCGCCCGCTCACAAGACGAGACAAAAACCTTCGCCACCGGCTGAACCGGCGCTATTTTCCGCAGCGTATGCCGACGCCACTTCTCGCCGACGCCGAAGCGCTGCTGCCGGCCATGACTCCGGGTGAAAAAGCGGCCCTCCTGCAAATCGTGGCGCGCGACCTTGGCCAGAGCTTCCCCGGCGTGGACAGCGACCCAGCCGTCTGCGGCGGCGAAGCCTGCATCAGCCGCACGCGCATTCCTGTCTGGACACTTGCCCGCGCCCGCGAGCTTGGCCTCAGCGAAGCCGATATTCTCCGGAGCTATCCCACGCTGCACGCCGAAGACCTCGCCAACGCCTGGGCCTACCACCGTGCCCATCGCCCGGAAATCGAACGCGCCATCGCCGAAAACGAAGCGGACTGACCCGGTGTGCTGCGGCTCTACTCCAACGAAAACTTCCCTCTGCCAGTCGTCGAAGAACTCCGGCGACTCGGCTGCGATGTCACCACTGTTTTGGAAACCGGACGCGCCGGGCAGGCGTTGCCGGATGACGAGGTCCTTCGCTACGCCAGCAGCGAAAATCGCGTCCTGCTCACGCTGAACCGCAAAGACTTCTTCCGCCTCCACCGCGTTCAACCCGGCCACAGCGGCATCGTCGCCTGCACCATGGACATCGACTTTCCCGGCCAAGCCCGTCGCATCCACGCCGCGCTCCTCGCTGCCGGTGAAATGCGCGGCCAACTCATCCGCGTCAATCGTCCGGCGGGAGGCTCAAACCAATGAAGGCCTATTCCTGTTGTTACGGACAGATGAACTCGCAACCTTTACCGGCCGCGACCTATCCCGAGCGCTCGTGTGAGAGCGGTGGAGAAAGCCGCGCGACCCGGCCGGTTACCCGCGTATGAAGCGGAGCGTTGCAGGCAACGACGTGACCAAGCTGAAACCTGGTCACGAGAAGCGTAACCGTCGCGCAAGATTTCGGCTCACCGCCAGTGTTGCCGGACTTCTGCTCGGCGGCTTCCCTGCCGCCGGCCGCGCGGACATCCTCTATGTGGCGAACAGTGGCAATAACACGATCGCGAAGGTCACCAGCAGTGGAGTCAGTTCGGTCTTTGCCAGCAGTGGCCTGAGCAAACCAACCGGCGTGGCCTTCGACCGCGCTGGCAATCTCTACGTGGCGAACAGCGGCAACGACACTATTGTGAAGTTTACCCCCGGCGGAGTCGGCTCGGTCTTTGCGAACAGCGGCTTGAGCGCGCCACATGGCCTGGCCTTTGACAACGCGGGCAATCTCTACGTGGCCAACACTGGCAGAAACAAGATATTGAAGTTCACGCCTAAGGGCGTTGGATCGGACTTCGCCAGTTTCAGGGGCTTGGATGGGCCGCTCGGCCTGGCCTTTGACAGCACGGGCAACCTCTACGTGGCGAACGCTCGCACGAGGCAGGGGGAGTTCGGGATCGGAAAACCCCGCCTTTTCGGCGAGGGAGTGGGCTCTATCGAGAAATTCAGCCCTGGCGGCGTGGGCTCGGTCTTTGCGATCACCGACTTGCATGTACCAGTCGGCCTGGCTTTTGACAGGGCGGGCAATCTCTTCGCTGCAAACTCCAACAACGGCACGATTGTGAAGATCACCCCGGTTGGCGCTGGCTCGCGCTTCGCAGTCAGGGGGATGAGCCTCCCAAAGGGCCTGGCCTTTGACAGCGCGGGCGATCTCTATGCGGCAAATCCGAGCAACTGGATTGAGAAGTTCAGCAGCGGTGGAGTCCACTCTATCTTTGCCAACAGAGACTTGAGCACGCCTTTTTTTCTCGCCTTTACCGATGACGCCGGCAAGCCACTGCGCCTGCCCAACCAAGGCTCCGAATTGTCAGCTACTTGGGCGATGTTTGCCGCCGGTGCCGTCATCCTCCTCGCCTCCGGCACCGGCGCGCTCCTCGCCCGCCGCCGCCTCAGGAGCGCCGCCGATGAAAGCCCGCGTCACCGTCACGCTGAAGACCGGCGTTCTCGATCCCCAGGGCAAGGCCATCGAAGGCGCGCTGAAGAGCCTCGGCATCGACGGCGTCGCCAGCGTCCGCCAGGGCAAGGTGTTCGACCTCGAACTCGCCGGCACCGACACCGACGTCATCTTCGACTCCCGCGACGGCATCCCCAGCGCCCTCGTCTCCATCCCCCTCCGCTACATG
>JANOBH010000623.1:0-12125 GCA_031411535.1 Chthoniobacter sp.
AACAAGGAGGGCGCGATCAAGGCGCAGGATTTCGAGAAGGCCGCGAGCCTGCGCGACGACGAGAAGCAGGCGAAGGAGAAGCTCGAGCGCATCCTCACCGAATGGCGCGAGCAGCGGGAGGAAAAGGAAGTCGTCGTCACCGAGGACGACATCATGCACGTCGTCTCGAAATGGACCGGCGTCCCGCTCCAGCGCATGGAGCAGGCCGAGACGCAGAAGCTTCTCGCGATGGAAGGCGAACTCCGCGGCAAGGTCATTGGCCAGGACGAAGCCGTCATCGCCATCAGCAAGGCGCTGCGCCGTTCGCGGGCCGACCTGAAAGACCCGCGCCGCCCGATCGGCTCGTTCATCTTTTTGGGCCCGACCGGCGTCGGAAAGACGTTCCTGGCGCAGACGCTCGCGGAGTTCATGTTTGGCGACCGCGACGCGCTCATCCAGATCGACATGTCGGAGTACATGGAAAAATTCACCACGAGCCGGCTCATCGGTTCGCCTCCCGGCTACGTCGGCTACGAGGAGGGCGGCCAGCTCTCCGAGGCCGTGCGCCGCCGTCCGTACAGCGTGGTCCTTTTCGACGAGATCGAAAAAGCGCACCCCGACGTGATGCACCTGCTGCTCCAGATTCTGGAGGAGGGGAAGATCACCGACTCGCTGGCGCGCAAAATCGACTTCCGCAACACGATCATCATCATGACCTCGAACATCGGCGCGGAGCTGATTAAGAAATCGAGCGTCATGGGCTTCGGCTCATCCAACAAGGACGAGCAGGCCTACGACGTGATGAAGGACAAGATCCTCGACGAGGCCAAGCGTGTGCTGAAACCCGAGTTCGTCAACCGCCTCGACGACCTCATCGTCTTCCACACCCTCGGCAAGCCCGAGCTGATGACCATCGTCGATCTGGAAGTCAAAAAGGTCGCGGCGCGGATCAAGCAGAAGGAGATCACCATCGCCCTCGACGAGAAAGCCAAGGAGCTGCTCATCGAAAAAGGCTACGACCCGCAGTACGGCGCGCGTCCGATGCGCCGCGCGGTCGAGCGTTACCTCGAAGACCCGATGGCCGAGGAAATCCTGCGCGGCACTCTCAAGCCCGGCGACACCGCCACTGTCACCGCCGAAAAGGGCAAGCTCGTGTTTGTCCCGGTCGCGCCGTCGCAGGCGCAGCCGGCCGAGGCGAGCTGACGGAAAAATTTCGGGACTTTCCTCCTCGAAAGGGCGGACGAACTCACTGAGTTCGTCCGCCCTTGTTTTTTGGAGCGAGGCCAGTGCGGCGCTGTAGCGGAAGCTGCCAGCTTCCCCGACAGCGCCGCGCGCATTCCGTCCTCGCCAAGGCGGCGGGCGGCGACTTGCCTTTGGCCGTGAGTATCACTGTCCACGCTGCCGATCTCTTCGTGAAGAATCTGCGGACCCGGCTGCCCTTTCGCTATGGCATCGCCACGATGACGCGCGTGCCGCATCTCGTGGTGAGGCTGACGATCGAGACCGGCGGGCGCATCCAGCATGGCTGCTCGGCGGATCATCTGCCGCCAAAGTGGTTCACCAAAGACCCCGACAGCGCGTATCGCGATGACCTCGCTGAGATGGTGGGGGTGATCCGCCACGCGTGCGACACGGCGTCGGCGCTGCCCGCGACTGGGAGCGTTTTCGCGCTTTGGCGGGAGCTTTACGCGGCGCAGTCGGCTTGGGCGGCGGCGGGAAACACTCCGCCGCTGCTGGCGGGCTTCGGCACTTCGCTCGTCGAGCGCGCGCTGATCGACGCGTTCTGCCGGGTGCATGGGAAATCCTTCGCACACGCTGTTCGCGAAAATGCGCTCGGCTTTGACGCAGGCGCACTGCACGGCGAACTCGCGGGCGTCGCCCCGG
This sequence comes from Chthoniobacter sp., assembly GCA_031411535.1. GTDB lineage: Bacteria > Verrucomicrobiota > Verrucomicrobiia > Chthoniobacterales > Chthoniobacteraceae > Chthoniobacter. Next base: position 1,864 of record JANOBH010000623.1, read on the forward strand.
CGGACTTCCTGCCGCCGGCTCCGCTTCGGTCGATCGCCGTGCGGCACACGGTGGGCCTCGCCGATCCGCTCACTGAGGACGGGATCGAAAGCGGTGAGCGCGTGCGCGACGGTCTCCCACAGTCGCTCGAAGCCGTGATCCGCGATTACGGCGTCACGCATTTCAAAATCAAACTCAGCGGTGAGATCAACCGTGATCTCACGTGGCTGCGCGGCATCGCCAAAGTGCTCGCGGCGGGCGTGCCGGACGCTGCCTTCACGCTCGATGGAAATGAGAACTACCGGGCGGTCGCTCCGTTTCGCGCGCTATGGGATGAGATGCTCGGCGACCCCCGGATCGCGATCCTCCTCCGCGGGCTCATTTTCGTCGAGCAGCCGCTCCACCGGGACGTGGCGCTGAGCGAGGAGACCGCGACGCAACTGCTGGCATGGCGCGGCCGCCCGCCGATCATCATCGACGAATCCGATGCCGAGTTTTCCTCGCTGCCAACCGCGCTCGCGAGCGGCTACGCGGGGACGAGCCACAAGAACTGCAAAGGCGTGTTCAAGGGCCTCGCGAGCGCGGCGCTCATCGCGCACCGCAGGCACGCCGACCCCTCGGTGCCGCTGCACCTCAGCGCCGAGGACTTGTCGAATGTCGGACCCATCGCGCTGCCGCAGGATCTCGCAGTGCTCGCGACGCTCGGCATCCCGCACGCCGAGCGAAACGGGCATCATTACTTCGCGGGCCTCAGCCAGTTCTCGCCCGCCATCCAGAGCGCTGCGCAAATCGCGCACGCTGATCTCTACGAGCCGCACGCCGACGGATTTCCGATCGTCCGAATCCGTGCCGGGCGCATGGAGACCGGGAGCGTGGTGGATGCGCCGTTCGGCGTCGCATTCGAGCCCGACCTCGCCGGCTTCACTCCGCTGGACGAATGGCGGCCCGGGTCGCTCGACGAGGCGCTATAGGGGAAGCTGACAGCGTCCCCCTACAGCGCCGCCGCGGTCGCGCCGGTGCAACTGCTGCCGCAGCCCGCCGTGCACGCGAGGCAGTGGATGCCGGTCGCAATCGCGCGCTGCTCCAGATCCGCCGGAGTGACATCCCAAAGGAAAAGCGGACGCCCGTTTCGGAACTGCATGCCGAGCATCTGATTGAAATCGCAGTCGAAAAGCTCGCCGCGCCAGCCGACGCTCAGCGTGCTCCGGCACATGAGTCCCTCGACGGTCGCGGGATTGAAGCTGTTCGCGAGGAGTTCGAGATACATGTCCCACTGGCCGTGCGCGCGCAGGTCCTCGGCGAAGCGCGCGATCGGCTGGTTCGTGATGGTGAAGAGCCCGTGAAAGACGATGCCGAAGTCGCGCTGGAGCGCCTCCTTGTAGTCCGCTTCCAGCTCCGCCTGCGGGCCGGGCAGTTTCGTGCCGAGCGGGTTGTACACGAGATTCAGCGGCAGCCGCGTGCCGTAGCCGACGGCGTTCAGCTTGTGCAGTGCGGAGATGCTTTGCGCAAAGACGCCCTCGCCGCGCTGCGTGTCCACGTTTCCGGCGGTGTAGCAGGGGAGCGAGGCGATGACCTCGACCTCATGCTCCGCGAGATATTCCGGCAGCCACGCGAAAGGCTTGGTCTCGATGATCGTAAGGTTGTTCCGGTCGATGACATGCGCTCCGGCGGCTCGCGCGGTCTCGACGAAATAGCGGAAGTGCGCGCTCAGCTCCGGCGCTCCACCGGTGATGTCCACGATCTCGGGCCGGTGCTCGGTGATCCACGCGCCGACGCGGTGCGCGTCCTCCGCGTTCATCATCTCGGTCCGCCAGGGAGCCGCATCGACGTGGCAGTGGTGGCAGGCCTGGTTGCATTTCCGCCCGACGTTGACCTGCAGCGTGCGCAGCCCCGCGCGGCGTAGCGTGAGCCCGTGCGCGGAGAGTTTTTCGTCGAAGCGGTTCATACGCCTAGCAGCAGTCGCCACCGTCGCAGCACTGGCTGGCGTCGGTCGTGGCGTCGTAGTCCTGGCCCTTGGTTTCCTTCGGATGCCGCAGGCGCATGCCGGAGCAGTCGAAAGGCTTCGCGTCTTCCGGCGCGACGGGCGTACGCGGCTCGATGAAGTCAAACGAGTCGCGATACGGCTCGCGCTGGTAGAGCTGGAAGGTCTTGTCGCAAACGGCGTAGCGCTCGCCGCGTTCGAGCGCGTGCCCGTCGTCGTCGAGCACCTTCTTGAAGGGGCCCTTGTAAATCACCGCCTGGTTCCGCTCGAAGCACGCGCCCTGCTTGCCTTTGAAAGCCTCGATCGTGACCGAGCGGAACTCGAAGCCCTGCACGGTGCGCCACGGCTCGGCGTCGCGTTTCAAAATGCGGACGCCATAGAAGCCGGCGTCGGTGAATGCGCGCACGAATCCGCTCTCGGTGAGCGCGCCGCTGATGCAGCCGCTCCACAGTTCCGGGTCATTCTGCATGGCGAGCGGCACCTCCTCGTCGCTCACGATGTCGCTGATCACGGCGCGCCCGCCCTTGCGCAGCACGCGGAAGATTTCCTCGAAGAGCTGACGCTTCGCGCGACCCTCGACGAGGTTGAGCACACAGTTTGAGACGACGACGTCCACGGAGTCATCGGCGATCAGCGGATGGCGCACGCGCAGTTCCTCGGCGAGTTCGCCGGCGCGGAGAAAGGCATTCACGTCGGCGATGGGGCGCTCGCGCAGCTCCGCGTCGAGCTTTTCCAAATCGAGCGCGAGGTCCTGGATGCGGCCTTTGCGAAACTCCACATTGGCGAATCCGATACGCTCGGCGACCACGGGCGCATTGCGGCGGGCGACTTCGAGCATGGCGTCCGTCATGTCCACGCCGATGACGCGGCCGGTCGGGCCGACGACCTGCGCGGCGATGAAACAGATTTTTCCCGTGCCGCTGCCGAGATCCAGCACGGTCTCGCCGGGGCGCAGATGCTTGCTCGGATCGCCGCATCCGTAGTCGCGCTCGATGACCTCGGCGGGGATGATTTTCAAATACTGCGGGTCGTAATCGACCGGGCAGCAGAGCGCGGGCTCGCAGCATTCCGCGCCCGATGAGTAGCGCTCCTTCACGGCGGTTTCCACATTCAGAGGGTTCATAGAGAGATTCTGATTCGCTAGTTAAAGCCACACGGACGCGCATGCGACACGTCTTTTTTGGCACCGGTAAGTCATGGCGTGAGCCAGCCGCCGGTCGCCTGGACCGGGGTGAGGCTGTGCTTCCCGGTGACCCACACGGCGAGAGCGCGCGCGCCGCGGAGGCTGGCGGAAGGAAACTCGGCGGTGAAACCCGCGCGGGCGCTGAGCATCGCGCGATGATCCAGCGAGAGCGCCACGAATTCGTGCCGCAGCTTGCGGCCGCTGTTCTCGCCGGCCTTCACGTCCGACTCGAGATTCCCTCCGAGCGGCGCGAGCCACACCTCCCAAGAAGCGACACCGCTCCCGGCGGGCGCGAAGTGCGCGGTGATGTGCTCGCCTTTTACGCGCAGCGTCAGCACGCCGGGATCCCCGGAGACGGGGGGCAGCGCGCGGTCGCGCCATTCGCGCCCGTTCAGCGTGAAGCATGGCGTATAAATCTGCCGTGCGCTCCACGCCGACGCGTAGTCGCGCTGCCGGCGGGTGAAGAGCGGCGAGGCCCAGCGGTCTTTCCAGCCGAGGGAGTCCCAGTAATCGACGTGCCAGGCGACGGGCACGACCTCGCGCCAAAGCCCCGCGTTTTCGCGCAGCGCGCGCAGCCAGTCCTCGGCGGGCGGGCAACTGCTGCAACCTTCCGAGGTGAAAAGCTCGACGAGATGCGCGCGGCGCGGCGGGCTTTGAAAGGTCTGGCCGCCCTCCTCGGCGCCGACCGCGAGTGCTGTGGCGGCGAGCCCGCCCAGCAGCGCGAGGTGGGTGAAAGTCATGCGGCTGGGAGCGACGACGCCCGGGCATTATTCCCAGCTGATAGTGTGGCGCGAGATTGAGGTTGCCCGAGTGCGGCAGACTTCGCTTCCATCGCTGTCACCCCCATGAGAATCACGTCCATCCTCCTCGCCGGCATCGCCGCCACCGCATTCGCCGCAAGTCCGCTGGAGGACGCGGGCCGCCCGGTCGCGACGACCGAGGCGCTCACGGCCGATATGGCAGCGAAGAAAATGACCCTGCCGCCCGGATTCAGCGCGCAGGTGGTTGCGTCCGAGCCGGACGTCGTTCAGCCGGTCGCCTACACCATCGACGACCGCGGTCGGCTTTGGGTGGTGGAAAACACGAACTATCCGAACTGCCCCGGCAAGCCGGTGGATAAGATTCTGATCTTCGAGGATTTCGACGCCACGGGCAAAGCGCGGAAGCGGACGGTCTTTTACGACAAGCTGACCTTTGCCAGCGGCATCGCCGTGGGGCACGGCGGCGTGTGGGTTGGAGCGCCGCCGAACGTTCTCTTCTTCTCGCTGAAAGACGGCCAGGACACGGCCGCTGGCGAGCCTCAGGTCGTGCTCGACGGCTGGGGAAACGAGGACACGCACGAGACGCTGAACGACTTCATCTGGGGGCCGGACGGCTGGCTCTATGGAACGCAGGGCATTTTCACGAACTCGAACGTGGGCAAGCCCGGCGCGCCGGACAGCGAGCGGGTGAAGATCAATGCCGGTGTGTGGCGCTTCCATCCGACGAAGAAAAAATTCGAGCTGTATGCCGAGGGCGCGAGCAATCAGTGGGGCGTGGACTGGGACGACCGCGGGCAGGCGTTTTTCGCGGCGTGCGTGATCCCGCACATGTGGCAGTGCATCCAGGGCGCGCGCTACCACCGGCAGGCGGGGCAGCATTTCAATAAGGTCACCTATGGCGACATCAAGACAATCGCCGGCTTCGAGTATGAAAAGCGCGCCTACTGCGGCGCGATGATCTACCTCGGCGGGCAGTGGCCGAAGGAGTTTCGCGACACGTTTTTCTTCCACGACATCCACATGAACAAGCTGCGCAATGAGAAGCTCTCCCGCGACGGCTCGGGAATGAAGAGCGCGAAGAAGATGGATTTCCTGGTCTCGAACGACGCGTGGTACCGCGGCCTCAGCCCGCAGTACGGACCGGATGGCTCGGTCTTTGTGAGCGACTGGTACGACAAGGTGCCGTGCCACCAGCAGCGCGAGTACACGGACCGGACGAACGGGCGCATCTACAAGCTGGTGTACGAAGGCGTGAAGCCCGTGAGCGTGGACCTGGCGAAAGCGAGCGACGCCGAGCTCGTGCAGATGCAGCTCCATGAAAATGACTGGTACGTCCGCCACGCGCGGCGCATCCTCGCCGAGCGCGGGCCAAAGCCGGAGGTGCAGACGGCACTGAAGAAAATGCTCCGCGAAAACCCGGACGAGACGCGCAAACTGCGGGCGCTTTGGGCGCTGCATGGAGTGCGGGGACTCGATGAGGCGACGGCGCTCGAAGCGCTTAGGAGCCCGATGGAATATGTGCGTGCGTGGACGGTGCAGCTCGTGTGCGAAGACGGCGCGCCGACTGCCGCGCAGCTCGCGGAGTTTGCGAAGATGTCGCGCGACGACGCCTCGCCGGTGGTGCGGCTTTACCTCGCGTCCGCGGCGCAGCGGATCGAGGTCGCGAAACGGTGGCCGATCCTCGAAGGGCTCGCGTCGCACGCCGAGGACGCAAACGACCACAACCTGCCGCTGATGCTGTGGCATGCCGCCGAGCCCGCGGTCGCCGCCGACATCGCGAAAGGCGCGGAGCTGCTCGGAAACTGCAAGATTCCGAAGGTGCAGGAATTCATCACCCGCCGGATGGCCGCGCAATGAATAGGCGAGTTTCATTATGAGCGCTGACGCGTCAAAAATAGGACAGGCTCCGCTGGCCAGCGATGCCGGAGGCATCACGGAAATTAGCCGGGGGTTGAGCGAGTCTGCGAGTGAACACCCCCGGTTACGCAAAACGGAGGACGCACCCTGGAAGGGTGCCAGAAGGATGTGTCCGGTGTGTTTCCTGAGCGGTGGTGAGCTGAGTCGCGCGGCGCGCATCTTCGACCCCTGCCGGGGCCGGTCTCCTGGGAGACCGGCAACCGGGGGTAGTCGCTCGTTCCTCGCTCGACCCCCGGCTAATGTCTTTCATGCCTCCGGCATATTGGCGCTGGCTCGTTGCTGCGTTTGGTTTGCGCTGGTTTTTTCTGCGGCCACACTCGTCGTCGGCCAGGACGCAGCTCCGAATCCGCTCACGGTCCTCGTCCAGACACTCGCCAAAATCGAGAGCCCGGAGGCGCAGGCCAATATCCTGCGCGGGATGAACGCCTCGCTCAAGGGCCGGCGGGGAGTGGTCGCGCCGCCGGCATGGGCGGCGCTTTATGAGAAGCTCAAGGCGAGCCCGAGCGAGGACGTGCGGCAGCAGGCGCAGGCGCTGGCGGCGACATTTGGCGGCGGCGGGGCGATCGAGGAGATGCGGAAGACGCTGGGCGACCCGGCGGCTGCGGTGGATGCGCGAAAGGCGGCGCTCGATTCGCTGCTCGCGGCGAGGGACGCGGAGACGCTGCCGCTGCTGCTCAGTTTCGTGAAGCAGCCCGGCCCGCTGCGTGCGCTCGCGCTCCGCGGGCTCGCGGGCTACGACGACGCGCAGATTCCGCCCGCCATCCTCTCCGCCTACAAGACGCTCGACTCGGCGGAAAAGCGCGACGCGGTGAACACGCTGCTGGCACGCCCGGCCAGCGCGCGCGCGCTGATCGCGGCGATCGAGGCAAAGACGCTGGACCGCGCGGAGATCACCGCCCCGGCTGCGCGGCAGTTGCAGAGCCTGCGCGATCCGGAGATCGACGCGTGGATGGCGAAGCACTGGGGCGCGGTGCGCGGGTCGTCCGCCGACCGGCAGAGGGAGATCGCGAAGTTCAAGGAATTCTGCACCACCGACCTCATCCTCCGTGCCGACGCTGAGCGCGGGCGCGCAGTTTTCACGCAGACGTGCGCCGCCTGCCACACGCTGCACGGCTCGGGCGCGAAGATCGGCCCAGAGCTGCCGGGCGGCTTTGAGGACCTGGACTACCTTTTGCAAAACATCGTCGATCCCAATGCGATCATCGGAAAGGACTACCAGCAGACCTTTGTGCAGACAAAGGACGGGCAGACCGTCAGCGGGGTGGTGCAGGCGGATGACGCCTCGGCGGTGACGCTGAAGACGCTGGCCGGGTCGGTGACAGTGCAGCGTGCGGACATCGCCTCCACCGAGGTGAGCCCGAACTCGCTGATGCCCGAGGGGCTCCTGAGCACGATGGACGAGGAAAGCGTGCGCGATCTCTTCCTCTACCTGCGGCAGAAGCAGCAGGTGCCGATGCTGGTGACGGCGGGGAATGCGCCCGACTTTTTCAACGGAGCAGACCTCTCGCGCTGGCACGCCTCAGCCGACGGGGAATGGAAGGTGGAGAATGGCGAACTCGTCGGGCGGAGCGACGGCGCGCGGACGGCGGTGCTGATCAGCGACATGGTCGCGGGCGATTACCGGTGGACCGCGAAGATCAAGGCGCCGGCTGGAAAGGCGGCTGTGGAGATCGCTTTCGGCGGGCGATCAGATTTGGTGGATTTCCGGGGCTGCGCGCTCAGTCTCGGCGGCGAGGCACCGCCAAATCTCTGGGCGTATCTCGGCGGGAAGCCGCTGCACGTGTCGGGCAGCGCGAAGATCGCGCCGGGCGAATGGATCCTGTGTGAGATCGAGGCGAAGGGCGCGCAGTTCACGGTTTCGATCAATGGCAGGGTCGCATTCCAGCACAAGGATGTGCCGCGCCCCGGACGGAACGGCTTCGCCTTTTACCTGGCCGGCAAGGACGCGGAATTCCGCGTGAAGGAAATGCGGATCGAGACCGGCGCGAAGTAGCCCGGAGCGCCGGCCTATTTTGCGCGCCGCGCGGCGGTGAGCTGCCGGTTGATCTGCGCGGCGGCGTAGGCGGCGCCGAAGCCGTTTTCCCTCGTGCCCAAAGTGAGGCTTTGGGCGCGGCAGCGCTCGGACGAAACTGCGTTTCGGGGGCGGGGCGGAGGGTTCATTTCGTAAGCGTCCGCCGGAACGCCCCTAGCGCCAGGGTTCATAGATGTCAGAGCATGGGTGCCTATGACATCTACGATCGTGAAGGCAGAGATTCTGAAGCAGGACGGCCGTGGTCGGGTGCGAGTGCCGGTTCGGCGGCGCGAGGCATTGCTGGATGAGTTTGAAAAGAGTGGTGCCAGCGGAGCGAAGTTTGCACGGCTGGCTGGGATCAAGTATGCGACCTTCGCGGGCTGGGTACTGAAGCGGCGCAAGCAGGGCCGGAGATCGGCAAAGACGACGCCAGGTTCATCAGCGGGCTCGGACGATGCGGTGGTGAGCGCCGGTCAGGTGCGCCTGTTTGAAGCGTTGGTGGAAGGGGGCAGCGCCGGCGGGCGGGACCCGGTGAATGCGCGGGGGTTGCTCATCGAGTTGCCTGGCGGGAGCCGGATCCTGATCGAATCTCCGGTGCAGCTCCAGATGGCGGCGGAGTTGGTGGCGCTGATTGCGCAGAACGCCCGCGCCCGATGCTGAGCTTCACCGGAGGGTTGAAAGTGTTCGTGGCGCTGGAGCCGGTGGATCTGCGCAAGAGCTTCAGCGGACTGGAGGGACTGGTGAGCGAACGACTCGGCGAAGACCTGCGGCAGGGTGCGCTCTTTGTCTTCACCAACCGCCGCCACAGCCGTTTGAAGATCCTGTACTGGGATGGCTCGGGGTTGTGGCTGCTCATCAAGCGGCTGGAGCAGGGAACCTTCTCGTGGCCGAAGGTGGCCGATCCGCAGGCCGTGAAGCTGAAGCTGGCGCCCGAAGCTCTGGCGATGCTCACCGATGGCATCGACCTGCGCGGCGGGCGGCTGCGCCCGTGGTATGAGCGGGATAACTAAGCTAACTATGTGTCTAACATCAGGCACCGTCCGCGGTGGATAGCAGCGTGCCCGATGTGACCACGCCACACGATCCCGAACTGCTGGAGCGGATCGCTTGCCTGGAGAAGGAGAACGCGCTCCTGCGGCAGAAGATCGACCTGCTGGTGCGCAAGCTCTTCGGCGCGAAAAGTGAGCAGCTTGATCCGGCGCAACTGCTGCTGCTTTTGCAAGGCATGGACGAGCCGGGAAAAGCCCCGGAGCCCGTGGCCGCGGAGGCCCCACGGCGCTCGACGGGCCAATCGCCTCCGCGTGAACGCGGGCCGCGGCTGCCGGAACATCTGCCGGTGATCGAAGAAGTCATCGTGCCCGAGCCGGTCAAGGCCGCGCCGCAGGACTGGCGGCGCATCGGCGAGGAAGTCAGCGAGCGGCTCGATTACGAACCTGCGCGCTTCCTGCGCCGGCGCACGGTGCGCCCGAAGTATGTGCAGCGTGGTATCCTGGACGCCGTGCCCATCGTGGCACCGTTGCCGGACTCGCTCCTGGAGCGCAGCATCGTGGCTCCGGGACTCCTGGCGCAGATCGTCGTGAGTAAGTATTGCGACCACCTTCCGCTCTACCGGCAGGAGTCGATCTACTGGACACGCCACCAAGTCTGGCTGCCGCGGCAGACGATGGCCGAATGGGTCGAACTGGCCGCACAATGGCTCAAGCCCATTTACCAGCAGATCCAACGAGGCGTGCTCAGCCAAGGCTACGTGCAGGTGGATGAAACACCGATCCGCTATCTCGCGCCGGGCCACGGCCGGACCAAGCTGGGTTACCTCTGGACGTGTGGTGTTCCGCGCGGAGATGTCGTCTTCCACTGGGAGACGAGCCGCGCAGCCACCTGCCTGGAGAAGATCATCCCCGTGGACTTCAGCGGCACCATCCAGTGCGACGGCTACGAAGCCTATGACTGTTTTGCCCGGCGCCGAGGTGGCCAGATCGTGCTCGCCGGCTGCCTGGCCCATGTGCGGCGAAAGTTTTACGACGCCCGCGAGACCGCACCGAAAGTGGCGGGCTGGTTCCTCAAACACTTCCAAAACCTCTACGTTCTCGAAGACCGGCTGCGAAAGGCGCGAGCCGGCCCCAAGCTGCGGCAAACCGAACGAGCGAGCCTCAGCCGGCCGGTGCTGGCGCGGGTCCATCGTGCCTTGATGCGGTTGAAAGCCCGGCGTCGCTTCCTGCCCCGCAGCCTCATGGGCAAAGCCATCGACTACGCGCTCAATCAATGGTCCGCGCTGCTCATCTTCCTCGAAGATGGCCGGCTGGAGATCGACAACAACCTTGTCGAAAACGCCATCCGCCCCACCGCCATCGGCAAGAAGAACTGGCTCTTCATCGGCGAAGCCCGGGCCGGCGAGCGCAGCGCGATCATTTACACGATCATCGAATGTTG
>JANOBH010000624.1:0-4892 GCA_031411535.1 Chthoniobacter sp.
TCGGAGAGCAGCGACTGGTGGTCGTGCGGCCCGTGGAGGTCCACCAGCCCGTCGCCGAGCAGCTTGAGCACGGCGAGCGTGGTCGGGCTGCCGTTGATGAACTGGCGGTTCGTCCCCGCAGTGGAAAAGACACGCTTCAAAATGAGCTGCACGTCCTCGCACGGCTCCACGCCTTGCTCCGCGAGCCGCGCGTTCAGCTCCGCGGCATCGCCGAGATGAAAGACGGCCTCCACCGTGCAGCTCTCCGCGCCGGTGCGGATGAGCGCCTTCTCCGCCCGCTCGCCGAGGATGAGCTGGAGCGCGCCGACGATGATGGACTTGCCCGAGCCCGTCTCGCCCGTCACCGCCGTGAAGCCCGGCGAGAGTGTCCAGGCGAGTTCTTCGACGAGCGCGAGATTGCGGATGCGGAGTGAGGTCAGGGTGGCGGGCACGGCGGCGAGTATGGAAAGCGCGGGCTGCATTTCAATCCGCACGCATGGGAAATACGGCGGCGTGCCCGCAGCGGCGTGGGGCGTGACAAGCATTTACCGGTTCTGCTATCCCTCCGCGCCATGCCGGAATCCGACGACTCTCCCCAGCCAGCGGACGACGCGCTACCGACGAATCTCGCCGGCGTGAGCCCCGACGAACTTTTCGCCCGCGGCATGCAGTCCGCGAGGATGTCCGGCGGCGGCGCGCACGGCTGGGAGCCGCCGACGCCGGCGGAAGTCGCCCACCTTTTTCCCAGCTACGAAATCCTCTCCTTGCTCGGCCGCGGCGGCATGGGCGCGGTCTATAAGGCGCGGCAGACCGCGCTCGACCGGCTCGTCGCCATCAAGCTGCTCCCGCTGGAGATCAGCGTGGATCAGGCTTTCGCCGACCGCTTCCGCCGCGAGGCGCGCGCCATGGCGAAGCTGAACCATCCGCACATCATCTCCGTCCACGACTTCGGGCAGACGGCCGAGGGGCATCTCTTTTTCGCCATGGAATTCGTCGAGGGCGCGAACCTCCACGACATCATCCACGGCGGGGAGCTGACGCCCGAGCAGACGCTCTCCATCGCCGCGCAGATCTGCACCGCGCTGGCGTATGCGCATGGGAAAGGCGTCGTCCACCGGGACATGAAGCCGGCCAACGTGATGATCGACACCGAGAGCCAGGTGAAGGTCGCCGACTTCGGCCTCGCGCGGCTCACCGATCCTACCGCCGAAACCTACGGCACCACCGTCACCGGCACCGTCATGGGTACCCCTGACTACATGGCCCCGGAGCAGACGCGCGGCATGAATGTCGATCACCGCGCCGACATCTACAGCCTCGGCGTGATGCTCTACGAAATGCTCTGCCGCGAAACCCCGCGCGGAGCCTTCGATCTTCCCTCCGCCCGCACCGGCTGCGACCAGCGCCTCGATGCCATCGTGCTCAAAGCCATGCAGCAAGCGCCCGACCGGCGCTACCAGAGCACGCAGGAGATGAAAGCCGACGTGGAAAGCGCCCGCACGCCGCTGCCGGCATCGCCACCGCCAGCCGCTGCGCCTAGTCCGCTGCCGAAGGCGCTCCCTCGCGCGCCGAAGACTGCAGACGCGGCGGCGGCCGCGAAGAAAGGCCGCGCGCCGCTCTGGATCGCATCCGCCGCGGTGGTCGCCATCTTGCTCGGCATTGTAGTGGGGGTTGTAAAGCATCGCGGAAATGATGGGAGCGCCAGTGCGGAACCGATGAATATTGGGATGCCGGCAGAATCGACTCCAGCATCGCCGCTGCCGGCGGTGAGCGAGTTAATCAACCTCCTCCCGATCGTGGACGTGAAGCGCGATGCGACCACGGGTGAATGGAGTGTGAAGCCCGAGGGGCTGGCGCTCGACTTGCCGGCGGATTTCGGCGTGCTTGAGTTGCCGTACGAGCCGCCGGAAGAATACGACTTCGAGGTCGCGTTCACACCCACCGCCGGCGACCGCAATCCCAATCTGTACCTGCGAGCGGGCGGTTCGGGTTTTGCGTGGAAAACCAACGCTCATGGCGCCACGCCGCCGTTATACGGCTTCGATCTGCTCGACGGGAAGCTGATGACAGCGAACCCGGAGGCTTGCGCGACGAATGCGTCTTCCATCGAAAACGGCAAGCGTTACACCACGCGCGTTGAGGTCCGCCGAGAGGGCTTGCGGGGGCTCGTGAACGGAGTCGAAATGATGAAGTGGGCCGGCGACTTTCGCCGGTTTGGCATGGAAGAAGGGAGCAAGCTCCGAAATGAACGAGCCATCGGCGTTGGGAGTTACAAGCGCGCGGTCATCTTCCACAGTATCGAAGTGCGCGAGGTCACCGGCACGGGCCGCATCACTGCGGGAACGGCCCCTGCCTCCGCCGCGACGAAGGACGCGCCCGTCGTGAGCACGCCCGGCATGAAGCCTGTCCCAGCGCCGGTCACCGGCTGGATTTCGCTCTTCGACGGCAAGAGCCTCGATGGCTGGAAAGCCAGCGAGAAGCCGGGCGCCTTCAGCGTGCAGGACGGCAAACTTGTCGTTCATGGAAGTCTCTCGCACCTTTTCTACGACGGGCCGGTGCAGCTGCATGACTTCAAGAACTTTGAGGTGAAGGCGGACATCATGACAAAAAAGGGAGCGAACTCAGGTTTCTATTTTCACACCGAGTTTCAGCAGGAAGGCTTTCCGCAGAAAGGCTTCGAGGTGCAGGTGAACAACACCCAGTCCGACCCGAAGAAAACCGCCGGCCTCTACAACATCGAAGACAACCTCACTGCGCCCGCGCAGGACGACGAGTGGTTCACGATGACAATTCGTGTGGAAGGCAGGCACGTCGTCACGAAGGTCAACGAGAAGGTCATCATCGACTGGACCGAGCCCGAGCCCGCGGTGCCGCCAGCCCTGCACAAAGGCCGGATCATCGCGCACGGCACCTTCGCCATTCAGGCTCACGACTCGGGCAGCGAAGTGCATTACAAGAATATCTTTGTCCGCCCGCTGCCCTGAGGCCACCGCAGATCGCGGGTGTCCCGCGCTAAAAGGTGCGCGCGGCACGGGACGCTGGAACGGCTGGCGGAAGTGCGCGCAGGGATTCCGCTGGGGCTGTAACGGCGCGGCCGGGGAGACGACCCGCGGGCGCAAGCGCGAGGTGCGTATTCGCCGAGATTTCACCGTCGTTTCACGGAAGGCGCATCAAGGTTTCATGGGCCGGCGCGAGCTTGCCGGACATGAAAACCACCGCATGCCTCCTCGCCCTGCTCTCCGCCGCCGCGTGTGCGGCCACGCTTCCCGAGCCGCCGCCGTCGCCGGATCTCGGCCGGGCGTTTGTCACCATCCCGTACTCGGAGCTGCGGGCGCTGTGGGAGGCTGGGCAGCGCAAGCCGGAGCCCCCGACGCCGCCGGAGGTGGCGCCGGTGCCGTTTCTCGTTCACCGCGCGGAAGTGCGGATCGCGCTGGGCGAGGCGGGGAGCACGATCGACGCGGAATTTGAGGTCGAGTCGCTGGACAGGAAATGGCAGCGCATCCCGCTGCTCGGCGGTGAGGTGCGGCTGGAAAAGGCGGAGGCGGGCGAGCGCTCGATCGTGTGGGACGACGGCTACGCGCTGCTCACGAACGTGCCGGGCCGGACGCCGGTCGCGCTGCATCTCGTCATGCGCGGTGCGCGGCAGCTCGCGGTGCCGCTCAGGCTGAAGCTCGGCAGCGCGTCGGTGAAAAGGCTGAGCGTGTCCGGCATCCCCGCCGGGCTGGAGGCGCGGGTGAACGGCCAGGCCGCGGCGTCCGCGGATGGTTCCGCCGTGTTTCTCCTCTCCGGGGACGCGGGCGAGATCACGCTCGAACTCGCTGCGCCGAAGACCGAGGAAGCGCCGAAGCCGCTGCCGCCGATCACCGCGAGCCACTGGCAGACGCAGTCGCAGGTGCTGGCGCGTTTTACGGAAGGCCGGCTGCGTTTCACGGCCCGCGTCTTCGCGCGCGCTGACGGCGGATCGGGCCTCGACATGACGCTCGCGCTGCCGGGCAGCGCGGGCGCGATCAGCGTGACCGGCGAGGACCTCGCCGACTGGTCGCAGGCTCGCGGGGAAGACGGGCGGCGCCTGCTGCGAATCCGCTGGAAGACGCGCGACGTGCTCGACCGCGAACTCACGCTCGCCTACGCGGTGCCGCAGTCCTCGCTCGCCGAGCAGTGGACGCTGCAGGCGCCCGCCTCGCCGGATGACAGGGACGCGCGCCACCTCTACGCCATCCTGCCCGCGGACGGGCTGGAGCTGAAAGGCGACGCGCTGCGGGCGGCGGTGGAGTCGCGCCGCCTGCCGGAGTGGATGCGCACCGAGATCGGCGGCGCGGCCTTCGTGACCGCGGAAGCGCCGGCGCAGCTCGTCCTGCAGGCGCACTGGCTGCCGGCCATCGCGACGGCCGAGGCGATCGTGAGCGAGGCGAAAGCGACTCTGCGCCTGGTCGCGGACGGCGCCACGCAGACGGCGATTTCCTACATGATCAAGCATCAGGCTCCGCTCGCGTGGCGGCTGGAATTGCCGGCGGATGTGGAGCTGCTCTCCTGCACCGTGGAGGGCGCGGCGGCGCAGCCGGTCCAGCGCGAAAACGGCGTCATCGAGCTGGCGCTGCCGGTGCCGGTGAAAGGGGCGACGACCGTCGCGCTCGTCTATACGGCCAAGCTCAAGCCGCTCGATCCGGTCTCCGGCGATGTCGCGCTGGAGCTGCCTCGCACGCCGCTTTTCATCGAGCACCTCGACTGGTCGGTCTCGCTGCCCGCGGCGTTCGAGATCACCGCGATCGACGGCAATGTGTCGGTCGGCGAGAGCGCCGCCGAACCCGCGCGCGGCGACCGCGCGATCGCGCTCCGCAAAGACTTCTGCCGCGCCGAGCGCCCCGTCGTCTCGGTCTTCTAACAGCGCCGCAGCCATGAAAAGTAACCGCCTG
>JANOBH010000625.1:0-5101 GCA_031411535.1 Chthoniobacter sp.
CTTGGCTCCGCAGGTCTTTTTCGGAGCCAAGCGCTCCTGCGCGCCGGGCCTGGCGCTCCTGCGCCAGAACCAGATGGAGAAGAACGCTCCAACGACTTTTTCCCCTCGTTCCGAAGTCGCGCTTCGCAACGCCCCTGCTCCCCGAAGCTGAGCTTCGCGGTGGACGGCGGCGGTGGAGCTGGGTGTGCGGACGGCGCAAGCGCACCTTGCCGGGACCTTCCGATGAGGCGACTCTCCGCGCCTGTGCCGCTGGCCTTCCACATGACGACCGCTTTCTCCCAATCATCAGTCACGGGCCAACCGTCGTGAAAGCCATCGCCGCGATGTCGCTGAACCGGGTGATCGGGTGCGAGAACAAGATCCCATGGCATCTGCCGGAGGATTTCAAATGGTTCAAGCGGCTGACGCTCGGGCATTTTGTGGTGATGGGGCGGAAGACTTTCGAGAGTCTCGGGAGGCCGCTGCCGAACCGCACGAACGTCGTGATCACGCGGGCGCCGCGGCGGCTGGCGCGGGATGAAAACTTCGCGCGCGTCTTCGGGCCGGCGCTGGTGGGAGGCTGGGTGCCGCGCATCGGGCGGCCATATCAGCTCGGGCTGGACCGGCTGACGCAGCGCGATGTGTGGCTGGTGCGCAGTGTGCCAAAGCTGGTCGCGGCCTTTTCGCGGGAGAAGCCGCAGCGGGAGGTGTTCGTGATCGGCGGCGCGCAGATTTATGCGCAGCTCCTGCCGCTTTGCACCGACCTGTACCTCAGCGTGGTGAAGCGGGAGGTGAAAGGGGACGCGTTCTTTCCCGAGTTTGAGGATCGCTGGGAGCTGGCGGACGTGCCGCTGCGGCAGCCGGAGTTCGAGGTGCGGCATTACCGGCGGGTTTGATGATCCGGCGCAGGAGCGCCGGAAGTGCGCGCAGGAGCGCTTGGCTCCGCGGGATGCTCGGAACCGGGCGCTCCTGCGCGACCAAAAAGGCGCTCCCGCCGGTGCGTGGGCGCTAGCCTTTCGACAGAAAGAATCCGCGCTGCTTTTCGGAGACGGGTTGGCCGAGGCGTTCGAGGACGAGGAGCATGTCTTCCCAGACCTTGCGCTTTTCGGTGAGGGACTGGTTTCGCAGGAGATACGCGGGGTGGTACGTGGCCATGAGCGGGATGCCGTGGAAGTCGTGCCACCGCCCGCGAAGGCTGGCCATTGGCTCTTTCGCGCCGAGCAGGCCCTCCATCGCCGTCGCGCCGAGGGCGACGAGTGCGCGCGGCTGGATGATGTCGATCTGCTGGCGCAGATAGGGGAGGCAGGTCTGCATTTCCTCGGGCTTCGGCTTGCGGTTGCCGGTGGCGCCGGCGGGCATGTCGGGGCGGCATTTGAGGACATTGGCGATGTACACGTCCTCGCGGCTGAAGCCCATGGCGACGATGATCTTGGTGAGCAACTGGCCGGCCTTTCCGACGAATGGCTCGCCCTGCAAGTCCTCGTCCTCGCCGGGCGCTTCGCCGACGAACAGCACCTCCGCGTCGGGATTGCCGACGCCGAAGACGACCTGCGTGCGCGACTTCGCGAGATGCGCGCACTTCATGCACGCGAGCACGGGCCCGCGCAGCGCGTCGAGGCGCGCGGCTTTTGAGCCTGCGGGAGCGGCGGGTTTGGGAGAAGGCGGGCGCGTTTCCACGACTGGCGCGGGACCGGGTGCAGGTGCCGCGCTCCGCGTCGAAGTGTCCGCGAGCCGCGCGAGCGCATCTGCCGATGCGCGCAGCTCGACGCCCTGCTCGCGGAGGTCGCTGAGCGTGGCGTGGACGTGATCGAGGGCGGTCTGGAATTCGTTCATGGCAGGTGGGCGGGGACGCCAGCTTCCACGAAGTCGGCGGGGATGGGCGACTGGAAATTCATGCGCTCGCCGGTGCGCGGATGGGTGAAGCCGAGCCGCCACGCGTGGAGCATCTGGCGGGGAAAGCCGGCGCGCTTTCCATAGACCTCGTCGCCGAGCAGCGGGTGGCCGAGGTGCTTGAGATGGACTCGAATCTGGTGCGTGCGGCCGGTGTGCAGCGTGCATTCCACGAGTGTGCCGGCGGGGAGTTCGGCGAGCACGCGGTAGCTGGTTTTCGACGCGCGGCCCTTTTCCAAAACGGTCATCTTTTTCCGATGCACCGGGTGCCGGCCGATCGCGCCCTCAATCACGCCGCTCGCCTGCCGGAACCGGCCGGACGCCAGCGCGAGGTAGATCTTCGTCACTTCGCGCCCGGCGAATTGCTTCGAGAGCGCCTGATGCGCGGCGTCGTTTTTCGCGGCGACGAGGCAGCCGCTGGTTTCCTTGTCGAGGCGGTGGACGATGCCGGGGCGCTGCTCGCCGCCGATGCCGGAAAGCGCGGGGCAGTGGTGAAGGAGCGCGTTCACGACGGTGCCCTGCCAGTTGCCCGCGGCGGGATGCACGACCATGCCGGCGGCCTTGTTGAGGACGATGAGGTCGTCGTCTTCAAAGAGGACATCGAGCGCGAGCGCCTCGGGCTGCGTGGAGACGGGGACCGGCGGCGGCTCGTCGAGCGCGACGGTGTCTCCGGCGTGGATTCTTGCGCTGGCCTTGGATGCGCGCCCGTTGAGCGTGACGTGTCCGGCTTTGATCAAGTCCTGGATGCGCGAGCGTGAGAGTGTGCTCGCGCGGGCGGCAAGAAACTGATCGAGCCGCGCGCCGGTGTCGTCGGGTTCGGCGCGGAATTCGGCGGAGATCATGGGCGGCCATCATGAGCGGAGGAGCGGGGAAGCTCAAAGGGCAAAGCTCAAAGCGCACGGCCGCGCGACGGGCGGGTAGTTTTCGGGTGGTGGCGACAGTTTCTCCTCGCATCTTTTCACGCTGCGCGAAAGTTTCCCTCGCACTCTCAAGGATCACATGGCCGACACCGACGAAACGCCCACTCTCATCTGCCCGGACTGCGGGACGGAGATCGACATTTCCGGTCAGGAGCCGCTTTCCGCGATTCTGTGCCCGACTTGCGGCTCGCCGAGCGTGGTCGGCGCGCAGATCGATCACTTTGAGCTGGTGGATGTCCTTGGGCGCGGCGGGATGGGCGTGGTGTATCGCGCGCAGGACACCTCGCTCGACCGACCGGTGGCGCTGAAGCTCCTGAAGAAGAGCGAGGGGGCCACGGATGAGCACATCGCCCAGCTCGCGAATGAGGCGGCGATCACGGCGTCGATCAACCACCCGCACGTCGTCAAGGTGTACACCACGGGAATGGATCACGGGCGCTTTTACATCGCCATGGAGCTGGTGGACAAAGGCACGCTGGATCATCTGATCGAACTGCAGGGCCGCGTGGCGGAGAGCCAGGTGCTGGAGGTGGGCATCCAGATCGCGCAGGGGCTGCGTGCCGCGCAGCAGGCGGGACTGATCCACCGCGACGTGAAGCCGGGCAATATCCTTTTCGCCGACGCGCACACCGCGAAGATCGTGGACTTCGGCCTCGCGGTCTTTATGGCGGACGAGGAAAAGGTGCGCGGGGAGGTGTGGGGCACGCCGTACTACGTGGCGCCGGAGAAACTCGACAACAAGCCGGAGGATTTTCGCAGCGACATCTACTCGCTGGGCGGCACGCTTTTTCACGCGCTCGCGGGGCGTCCGCCCTTTGAGGCGGAGAATGCGTCGATGGTGGCGCTCAAGCATCTGAAGAGCCAGGCGGTGAGCCTCCAGGCGTTCGCGCCGTGGGTTTCCGGCTCCACCGCTTTCGTCATCAACCGCACGCTGAACAAGGATCCCGAGCAGCGCTACCAGACCTACGACGAACTCATCGAGCATCTCGAATACGCGCGCGCCGAACTGAAGACGGCGAAGCCGCAGCTCGCAAAGCGCGTGGTGATGGAAAGCGAGGCGGAAAAGAAGGCGATGGGATGGGCGGTCTTTGCGATGATCGGGCTGATCGTGGCTGCGGGGATCGCGGCGTTCGTATTTCGCAATCAGATTTTTCATCCGGGGCAGCCGGCCACGCCGGGCGCTGGTGAGCCGGCGGTGGGGGCCGAGAGCCAGATGGTATCCATGTTCCAAGAGGCTCGCGCGAAGCTGGAGGAGGGAAACGCGGCTGCTGCCGCGGACGCCTTTCGCCACGCCGCGGCGCAGCCAAAGATCGCGCCGGTCCAGATCGCGTGGGCGAACCTGCTGGAGGGTCTCGCGGAACTCCTTGCCGGCCGCCGTGCGGAGGCCGATGCAGCCTTCCGGAAGGTCACGGATCGTGGCGCGTTTTCGACCAAGCCCGCGAACGTGAAGCTGGCGGGTTTCCTCCTCGAAACCGCGAGTCAGATGGAGGGGCACGGGCCGATCGCGCGCAATGCGGCCGACCGCTTCGACAAGACGAATCACGAGTCGATCGCACTGCTTTTTTTCGGCGTGAAAAACTGGGAGCTGGGAAACATCGACGACGCGGTGAGCCAGCTCCGGCTTTTCCGCCAGACGACGCCCGCCGGCAACGACGCATGGATCGGGGAACTCAAGTCCGTCGCCACGCAACTTCTCGAGGAACACACCGTCTTTCAAATGGCGGCGGATCGACTCAAGGCCGCAAAATCGCCAGCCGAGGTGAAAGTCGCGGTCGATGCGCTGAAGGAAGTGAAGGGCAAACTCGCGGGGCGCGCAAAGGAACTGGCGAGCAAGGCCCGGAAATAGGAGGGGGAGTGCCGGAACATTTCCGCCGCGGGGTCAAAGCGCGTGAGTTTCCGCTTTTCACGCCCCGCTTCCCATCCTACTTTCCGCGGCTCACGCATCCGTAGCTCAACTGGATAGAGCGCCGCCCTCCGAAGGCGGAGGTTGTGGGTTCGACCCCCGCCGGATGCATATCCTCGCAGCCGAGGGTCGAGGAAGGGGAGGCGCTCCGGTTTCAAAATCCCAAGGATTGTGAAAGATGGCGAGCCGGTGACCTAGCAGGGGGATGCCGCGGAGTGGGTGGGGCTCCAGAAATGCACTCGCCGTGACTCGAACACGGAACCTTCTGATTCGTAGTCAGATGCTCTATCCAATTGAGCTACGAGTGCTTTTCGACCGGAAAGTCGGGGCGGCATGAAAGCATCGTTGCCAAAGGGTGGCAACTTTTTCGTCGGGAAAATTTCCCGGCGGAAAATGCGGTGCGCGGATG
>JANOBH010000626.1:0-9226 GCA_031411535.1 Chthoniobacter sp.
GGCGATGAAAAGCACGCCCTCGCGCTGGAAAAGAAGAGCGAAAAGGTCGGGGAAAAGGCGAAGCGCACGGCCCTTTAGGAGAGTGTGAAATAAAGTCGGGAATCCGGGCGCCATCACGCGGAGCCAAGCGCTCCTGCGCGCCCCGCCTGGCGCTCCTGCGCCAGAACGCTCCGCAGACTTACTTCACGCTCCCCTACAGGGCCGTGCGCTTCGCCTTTTCCCCGACCTTTTCGCTCTTCTTTTCCAGCGCGAGGGCGTGCTTTTCGTCGCCGATGTCGCGAAACATGCGGACGAGGAGCGAGCGGACGCTGTTCGCGCTGGTCACGTCGAAGTAATCGCCGCCGCCCTTGGTATCGACGCGGCGCTCGAACTGCGTCTCGATCTGGCGGACGGCCTTCCGCTGGTCTTCCGGCGCGGCGGGGAAGACGGCGAAGTAATCGTTCGCGAGCGCCTTGAAGACGGCCACGTCCTTCGCGTGATCCTCAAGCGCGCGGCGGTAGAGCGAGTGGATGGCGTCGGGCGTGCCGGCTTTGCGCAGCAGCGCGGATTCACGGCGGAGGCTCTCGGTGAGAAAGCCGGCGTCGCCGGGTTTGCCGGCGTCGCGTCCGCGGGGTTCCTCGATTTTCTTCGTGTCGCGCTTGAGCTGCTGGAGCGAGAGCTTCGCGTCCTGGCGGTTGAAAATGTAGTTTTCCTCGATCGTTTTGGCGGAGGCGAGCTGCTCGGCGTCGTCGGCAAAGGCGCGCTTGAAGTCGGTCACGAGCTCGCGCCACTGCTCGACGGGTGCGTCTTTGCGCACCGTGCGCCAGAGGTCGATCTTCGCGTCCCACGCGGCGGGGAGATGAGGGCTGGCCTGCAGCGCGAATGAGAGCGCCGTGTCCGTGGTGGCCGGGTCTTTGAGCGTGGTGTGGAGCGCGGCGAGCCAGAGGAAGCGGTGCGCTTTCGCCAGCACTGCGGAGGAGGACTCGCGCTTGTCGCCGCGGCGGACGAACTCCTGCTCGCTGATGCGTTTGCCCGTCTGGGCGTCGGTGCCGTTTCCGGCGCTGTAGCCGGCCATGCGCCCGTTGAAGGACCACTCGCCTTCGTCGGACTGATAGCCGATCCACGCGTGCGGGCCGCGCTGGCCGTCGCCGCCGAGGACGACGGCGGGGATGCCCGCGGAGCGGGCGGTATTGGCGGCGAAGTAGGAGCGGTCCCCGCAGATGCCGCCTTTGTCGAGGATCTCGGCGAAGGTGTAGCTCTCGTAGGGCTTCTTCATCTTGCCGGTGACGGCCTTTTCCATGTCGTACTTCACCATGTCGTACGCGGAGCCCCAGTTTTTCTGGCGAAGGCGGAGTTTTTTCAGCGTCCACTCCATCTCGGAGATGGGGACCGGCGCGCAGACGACCCAGACGAGATCGGCGGCGGGCATGCGATGGATGCGCGTGGCGAGATCGCCTTTCTCGTTGTGCTGCTTGTAGTAGTCGTAGCGCAGGCCGGCCGGGATCTGGAGGCGCTCGCCGTTCCACTGGGGGGTGAAAGGCTTGTCGAAAACGAGGGCGCAGGCGAGGGCGAGCTCACGGTATTTGGTGCGCGCCTCGGGATCTTCGGAGGCGAGGCCCGCCCAGACGCGGAGCGCTTCGGCGTCGTCGTCGTCGGGCTTGATGGCGAGGAGCAGGGACTGCATGGCCTCCGGTGTGGTGAGGAGCCACTGGGCGAATTCGTGGTGCGCCGTATCGCTGGTCAGCCCGGCGAGGGAGGCGCTGGAAAGCCGGCGGAGCGTGGTGCGCTGGACCAGCGCTTTCGCGAAGAGCGGATTGGCGAGGAAGCGGTCGTAGTCGGCTGGCGCGCGGAAGCCGAGGGACTTTTTCAATTCGGCGGCGAGGGCGCGGTCGAGGAGTTCGACGTAGTCGTTCCACTTGCCAGTGGAGAGCGCGGCATCGAGTGCGGCCTGGGAGCGGGCGAGATTTTCCGGCTTTTTGCCGGCGGTTTCATCGAGGACGAGCGGCTGCGCGGACTCCACCACCGGCGTTCGCGCTGCGGCGGGTGAAGGGCGGGGCGTTTCGTCGCGAGGCGCGGTTTCCTTGGACGGCATCTCCGGGGCGACGGCGACGGCGGGGGAGGGGGCTTGGACGGGAGTTGCCGCTGGGATCGGTGCGGCGACGGACGGGGTTTCCGCGGCTGGCGCCTTTGCTGCCGCGGTTTCCGCGACCTGCGCAGCCGGGCGCGGATGGAGGCGGTAATACGCGAACCCGCCGCCTGCGGCCAAAACCGCAAGCCAGAGGCAGATTTCGAGTGCGTCCCAGCGCTTTTTTACGCGCAGTGGAGGCGCATGGCTGGCGACGACCGGGCGCCGGACGGGTTTGACGCCCTGTGGCGGGACGGGACGACGAGGAGTGGGCGGTTCCATGTTTCGCGGATGCGGGAAAGTGTCAGACTTCTACTGGCACGGCAAGCGCGCTTCCGGAGCGGGCGCGCGGCGCACACCGCCTTTGCGGACCGTGTTCCAGCGGATTTCGGAAAATTGTCGTTGGCATTGTGTCTCGTGCAACTTTACCGTCAGTGCGTCGTTACAAAGTAAATATATGATTGAGGTCGAAATTTACGCAGCCGGTGTCCGCCAAGTGGAGAAAATCCTGGAACTCGACCATGAGTTCGAGGCCGTGGCGGGGCTGCGTTACAAGGTCGATAGCAATCACGACATCGTCTATCTGGACTTTGAGGAGCCGACGATGACGATTCAGGAAATCCGCGCGGTTTTTCGCAAGCTCGGGCTCGAGCCGCGGATCGTGGGCGGCGTGCCGGCGGAGCTGAATCCGAAGAGCAAGACCCAGCCGCTGCGCGTCTCTGGAATGTAGGTTTCGCTGGGCCATCGCCCGGCGGGTGATGGACAAGCGCGGGGCGTGCGACTAGTCTCCGCGCTCCGCATGGTCACTGCTCTAGGGCGCATCGCGCTTTCACTCCTCCAGTATCTCGGCGAGGTCGCGCTGCTCGCGTATGACACCTGCGTGGCGATGGTCGTCGCGCCGATCCGCTGGCGGCTCCTGGCGCGGCAGCTCGTGGAGGTGGGCTGGCGCTCGCAGGTCGTGGTCATCGTCACGGGAATGTTCACCGGTGCGGTGCTAACCGCGCAGACGTATTTCCAGTTTGCCTCCCTCGGGATGAAATCCGCGACCGGCTCGGTCGTGGCGGTGGCGCTCTTCCGGGAGCTGGGACCGACCCTCACCGGGCTGATGGTCGCGGGGCGCGTGGGCGCGGCGATCGCGGCGGAGATAGGCACGATGAAGGTGACCGAGCAGATCGACGCGCTGCGCTCGCTGGCGGTCCATCCCATCGACTATCTGGCCGTGCCGCGGGTGCTGGCGCTGATCGTTTCCATGCCGCTGCTGGTGGCGGAGGCCGTGGGGCTGGGCATCTGCGCGAGCTACTTCGTGGGCGTGCATGTGCTGGACATCTCGGGTCCGTTTTTCCTCGGCAATCTCTACCGCTACGTCGGCATGCGTGACATCAAGATGGCGCTCACGAAGGCGTTCTGCTTCGGCGTGGTCATCGCCTTTGTAAGCTGCCATCAGGGGTTGAATACAAAGAACGGCGCGGTCGGCGTCGGGCGCGCGCCCACCGAGGCGGTGGTCATCAGCTCGCTGACCATCCTGATCCTGAATTTTTTCCTCACCTTCCTGCTCAACATGGTTTTCCCGTATGGCAAATAGCCGCGCATGATCTCTGTCCGGAAGCTGACCAAGACGCTCGGCACCCAGGAGGTCCTGTGCGGGGTCGATCTCGAGATCGCCACGGGCGAGACGACCGTGGTCCTGGGCCGGTCGGGCAGTGGAAAGAGCGTGCTGCTGAAGCATCTCATCGGGCTCTTTCAGCCCACGTCCGGCGAGGTGTGGGTCGAGGGGGAGGAGATCACGCATCTGCCGGAGCGAAAGCTCGGCGGCATCCGCAAAAAGATCGGCATGCTTTTCCAGAGCGGAGCGCTTTTCGACTCGATGAATGTGGAGGAAAACCTCGCCTTTCCGCTGCGCGAGGCCGGGATGAGAAACGAACGCGAAATCCGCGAGCGCGTGGCGGAGGCACTGGAGATGGTCGATCTCGCGGGCGAGCAGAAGAAGATGCCCGAAAAGCTCTCCGGCGGCATGCGCAAACGCGTGGGTCTCGCGCGGACCATCGTCCGGCGGCCCGAGTGCATCCTCTACGATGAACCGACGACGGGGCTCGATCCCATCGCGTCGGATTCCATCAACCACCTGATTCGTCGCTTGCAAAAGCGGCTTCACGTGACTTCCGTGGTCGTCACTCACGACATGAAAACCGCCTTCACCACCGCCGACCGGATCGCCTTTCTGCACGAGGGGCGCATCTATTTTCATGGCACCGCGGAGGAGATGCAGGCCATGCCGGACGCGGTCCTCACGGACTTCATCGAGGGCCGCTCCGGCGACGTGAGCTGACTCTATGAGCGCTGAACGCAAGGGAGTGGAACTGTTCGTCGGCATGTTCCTGCTGATCGGCTTCGGCGTGATAGCCACGATGGTGGTGGTCTTCGGCCGGGTCGGGCAGGGGTTCAAAAAGCTCTATCCCATCTCCGTGGAGTTTCCGAATGCGAGCGGCCTGGTGAAGGGCTGCGACGTCCTGCTTTCCGGCGCCAAGATCGGCACTGTCACCGAGGCTCCGCGGCTGACCGGGCGCGCATTCGCCGTCGCGGCCCCCATGCGCATCAATGAGGGCGTCCGGATTCCGCGCAAATCGACCTTTCTCATCCGGACCAGCGGCATGCTCGGCGACTCGTACGTGGACGTGCAGACACCGCTGGAGTTTGATCCGGCGGACGTCATCGAGCCCGGCGAAACCATCGTCGGCTCGCGTGTCAGCGGGCTCGACGATCTCACGGCCAAGGGCGGCAAGCTGATGGACACGCTCAACGAGGAGGTGCTCCGCAAGATCAACATGGAGCTCGACGAGATCGCCGTCGCCACCCGGAGCATCAATTCCAAATTGTTGAGCGAAAAGAACCTCAAGAACATCGAGGACACCTTTTCCACGCTGAAGACGACGACCGAGGCCTTTGAGCAAACCTCGAAGAAGCTCGATGCCGTGGTGCTTAAGACGGGCGAGGCGATCGACGGGGCCAATGCCACCCTCAAGACTGTGGACGGCGCGGTGGGCGAAGCGCGCCTCGCGGTCGGCGACTTCCGCAAGGTGGCCGACTCGGCGAACATGCTCGTCAGGAAGGCCACGGCAGGGGACGGCGCACTGGGCACCCTGGTTTCCGACCGGCAGACCGCTGAGAATCTCAAGGCGCTGATCGCCAACCTGCGCCGCTCAGGCGTCCTTTTTTACAAGGACCGTCCTCTGCCCGCCCCCGAGATCTCGACCCCGCCCCCGCGCCCGCGTTCGCGGTAAATCGCCGCCCGGGCGGGCGATTGGTTCGCGGTTTGCTTAGGAGGAATCCGTTCTACCTTTCCTCAGCTTCCGGCTTCCCCGCCATGACCCCGCTACTCACCATCAATCTCCTGCGAGCACTCTTCGTGACTCTCGCCGGGTGCGTGGGGCTGATGATCGGGGACGACATGCTCGGCTCGGCCTGGGTCGGGCTGGCGGCGGGCACGGCCTTTGGCCTCGTCATCGTCCTCGGGGACAAGATGGTGAAGGGCATCTCGCTGCGCATTTTTTCCTCGGCCACATTCGGCCTGCTCGTGGGGTTCATTTTTGCCCGTCTCCTCCTCTCGTCCGGCGTTCTTGCCCTCGCCGCGCCGCCGACACAGTGGGTCTGCGGGCTCATCATCTACGCCACGTTCAGCTATCTCGGCATGATGCTTGCCATCCGCAGCAACCGGGATGAGTTCGCGCTTATCATCCCGTACGTTCGCTTCCGGCAGGGCACGGTCCAGGACGCGCCGCTGCTCATCGACTCGAATATCATCATCGACGGGCGCATCGCCGGCCTCTGCGCGACCGGTTTCCTGAGCGGCGCGCTGGTCGTCCCGCGCTTTGTGCTCGATGAGCTTCAGCGCCTCGCTGATTCCGCCGACTCGCTGAAGCGCGAACGCGGTCGCGCGGCGCTCGACCGTCTCTCCCAGATGCAGCGCGATCCGGCGCTCACC
Source organism: Chthoniobacter sp. (assembly GCA_031411535.1). GTDB lineage: Bacteria > Verrucomicrobiota > Verrucomicrobiia > Chthoniobacterales > Chthoniobacteraceae > Chthoniobacter. The sequence continues at coordinate 6,084 of JANOBH010000626.1, forward strand.
GTGAGCATCCACGAGAGCGAGGACGACCCCCGCATCCCCGTGGACACCAAACTCGTCCAGCTCGCGCAGCTCCTCGACGCCCGCCTGCTGACCAATGACAGCAACCTCTGCTCGATCGCCCGGCTGCAAAACGTCGCGGTCCTGAATCTCCACGATCTCTCCCGCGCGCTCCGCCCCACGCTGGCAGCCGGCGAGCACCTCGAACTCGCTCTTGTGAAGGAAGGCCGCGACGCCCACCAGGCCGTCGGCTACCTGCCGGACGGGACGATGGTCGTCGTCAATCACGCCCGTTCGCAGATCGGCAAAACTGTCCCCATCGTCGTAGCCAGCACACTGCAGACGACCGCCGGACGCCTCTTCTTCGCCGACCTCCGCGCGGCGTAAAAAAGCAGCCTGGACTTCAGTCCAAAGTCACCCGTCCGTTTGGACTAAAGTCCAGGCGACATTCCGCACCATCCGTACAAGCCAAGAGCCGCTTCTTATGGGGGAGAAGCGGCTCAATGTCTTCAAACCCTCCGTCCGCACCCACCCGGGTTCCATTCCCGGGCGCTCGCGGAGGAGTCGAGCGGAAGCCGTGCCCGTTAGAGCTTGGCCTCGAACTCGACCAGACGCTGGAGGGCTTCCAAGAAGTCCTTAAACGCCGCAGACGGCAGCATGATCGTGTCACGCCGGCCACCCACGTCTTCCGTGATCTTCAAGAAACGCCCGCGCTGGTTCTCTTTGAGGTCGAGAAAGAATATCTTCCGCTCGTTCGCCACCTTCTCGGAAGCGATCGGATCAGACCCCATTCTCTCTCCTGGATTGTCATTCATCATATTACGTTGCTGTCTTGGTTTCGCTCAGCCCATACCGGGGCTGGCGATGAGGGGCAAAAGGCTAGGCGAAAAGTGCGCCGGCGCAATAACGAACGTTCAGTAATTCTATTTACTCCCGGTGTTTCCAATGAGAGGCGATCCCGCGTTTCCTTATTCCCGCAGCCCGACCGCGCTGCGCACCCGCTTCATCACCTGCTCAGCGAGGGCTCCCGCCCGCTGCGCCCCGTCCGCGAGCACGGAATCGATATAGCCGGGATCGGCCTCCAGCTCCGCGCGGCGCGCACGCTGCTGGGCAAAAAACTCCCACACCGCTCCGAATAGCCGTTTCTTGAAATCGCCGTAGCCCACTCCGCCTGCGCGGAAATCCGCCTCCATCTTTTCCACATCCGCCCCCGGCGCGAAAAGACGGTAAAGCGCCACGATCGCCGAGCCCGCCGGATCTTTCGGCGCCTCCACCGGCGTCGAGTCGGTGACGATGCCCATGATCTTTTTCCGCAGCGCCCTTTCCTCCGGGAAAAGCTCGATCGTGTTCCCGTAGCTCTTGCTCATCTTCTGCCCGTCGAGCCCCGGGATCACCGCCAGCGTGGGCAGGATGCTCGCCTCCGGCACCGTGAAAATCGGCCCGTAGATCGCGTTCATCTTGTGCGCGAGATCGCGCGTCACCTCTACATGCTGCTTCTGGTCGCGGCCCACGGGCACCACATTCGAGTCGTAGATCAGGATGTCCGCCGCCATCAGCACCGGATACGCGAAAAGCCCGTGCGACGGCGTCTTTTCCTTCGCGACGTGATCCTTGTAGGCGTGGCAGTTTTCCAGCATCGGCATCGGCGTGTGGCAGCTCAGCAGCCACGCCAGCTCCGTGTGCTGCGGCACATCGCTTTGGCGGAAAAGCACCGCCTTCGCCGGGTCCAGCCCGCACGCGAGGAAATCCAGCGCCACCCCCCGCACATACTCGCGCAGCTTCGCCGGATCAAAGACCGTCGTCAGCGCGTGATAGTCCGCGATGAAGTAAAACGCCTCGCCGCGCTCCTGCCATTCGATCGCCGGGCGCATCATGCCAAAGTAATTGCCGATGTGCGGCTGGCCGGTCGGCTTGATGCCGGAAAGGATGCGGGGCGTGGGCATGGACGAGGGTGGATGGATTGTCGAAACGGGCGCGCACCTTCCCCGAGCCAGCGTGGGGCGTCAAGGCGGCGGCAAAGCCGGCGGCGCGAAGAGCCAGACGTCGTCGCGCTGCTTCGTTTCGCCGAGCTTCGGATCGACCGCGCCGCCGTCGTCTTTGCGATCTTTCCCCCCGCCGTAGAGCGAGAAAGTCCCGCCCTCCTGCCTGCGGTAGATCAGCGGCAGCCGCGAATACGTGTCCGCCGGCACCTCCGCGACATAGTCCGGCACCAGCTCCGCAAGCGTTTCCGGGTAAGCGCCGCGCGCCAGCCGGAAGCGCTCCAGCGCACACGCGAGCCGCGCCTCGTCGAGCTGCGTCTGCATATGCACGAACCGGTTGGCGACCTCCGAAAAGACCGGGGCGGACATCTTGAAGAGGAAAAAATAGTACGGGTCAATCAGCCCGGTAAGGTTTTCTGGTCTGGAAGGGATTGGGCCGTCGGGGTCGAAAGTGCTTCCGTCTTCGCTGGCCCTGGCAATCACTTCGTCGAGGTAATGGTTTTGCCGGAGCTGGTTGTCTCGGAAGACCCGCTTCGGGATGAGCAGTGAAGTCGCGCCCGAGACGCCAGTCGCCACGCCGCCCATGTTGCCCAGGAGACTCACGCGCTTCCCGGCTGACGCATCGGCGAGCAGGTCGCCCATCCAGTTGGCGAAACCGCGCTCGCTGGAGAAACTGCGGCGGTAGTTCATCCAGAGGCGCGGCGCGGCGAGATCTGCCTGCAGTCTCGTCAGCTCCGGCTCCGCCCACGCACGGTCGCGCAGTCCGTCGCCTGCGGCATTGCACAGCGACGCGAGCACTGACATCTGCACCAGCCCCGCGATCAGCGTCGGCTCGTCATCCAGCGCGCGGTAGCTTTGGAAGCCGTCTTGGAAATCCGCATATGCCGCCGCCGGATCGCCCGCTGCGAGATGCGCGCGCATCCGCAGCGAGAAAACCTTCCCGGCATCCATGAGCGCTGTGAGGTGCGGCAGCGGCATGGCGAATCCCTTGTCGAGATCGAGCGGGAACCGGCACTGCGGGCGGGTCCGCCACTCCCGCCATTCCTCAAACTGCGGCGCGAAATGCTCCAGCCCGCGGAGCACATCGCGCGGCGCATCGTCCGTCATCTCCGCGATCCAGCCGGCGTCCTTGCAGTATTTCTGCCACGCCTTCCAGTCGATCCGCTC
>JANOBH010000627.1:0-7950 GCA_031411535.1 Chthoniobacter sp.
GTCGGACAAGTTTTACTTCGTGCAAAAGCCGGTCACCGGAGATGCGCGCATCCAGTGCCGCGTCGTGAGCGTGAGCGCCACGGACCCGTGGGCAAAGGCGGGCGCGATGTTCCGCGCATCGCTGGCGGCGAATGCCGCGAACGGCGCGCTGTTTGTGACGCCGGGAAACGGCATCACCCGGCAATACCGCTCCAGCGCAGGCGCCGCGTCGCTGAGCAGCTCCGCGGCGGGATTCGCCGCGCCCTACTGGCTGCGCTTCGAGCGGCGGGGCGGTTTCGTGCATTCCTTTCGCTCGCCCGATGGAGTGACATGGACGCCGCACGCTCCCTCGGTCGCCGTCGATCTGCCGGCCACCGCATTCGCGGGGCTCGCCGTCACGAGTCATATGGACGGCACGCTTTGCACCGCAGTCTTCGACAGCGTCACGGTCGAACCCCTGCCGGCGAGCCCTGCCCGGACGCTGGCGGTGCCATGGGTCGGCAGCGATCTCGGCAGCATCAGCGCTGCGGGGAGCGAGAGCATTTCCGGCGGCACCGCGGCGCTGACCGGCGCGGGCAGGGGATTCGAGGAGATGAGCGATTCGCTGCGCCTCGCATGGCAGCCGCTCAGCGGCGACGGCTCGATCACCACGCGCGTTGCGGGGTTCAATGCGGCGGCGGGCGCCGATGCGCTCGCCGGCATCATGCTGCGCGCGGGGCTGGGGCAGGAGAGCGCGAATGTGGCGGCGACCGTGCGCAAGGGCGGCGGCGTGCGCTTTTCGCATCGCGACGAAGCGGCGAGTTTCACTGTGATCGACGACTACACGCTGGCCGCGCCGTACTGGGTGCGGGTCAGGCGGGTCGGCAATTCCTTCACCGCATTCCGAAGCCCGGACGGCGTCACATGGACGCAGCAGGGCGGTGCGACCACGATCGCAGCCATGCCCGCCGATGCGCGCTGGGGCCCCGCCGTCACCGCGCATGACGACACCGAGATCTCGGCCGTCTCTTTCACCAATGTGCTGCTCGAACCGCTCGCCGGCCAGGCCGCGCCGGGCAACGCGTGGACCGGGGGCGATGTCGGCGCAGTCGGGCAGGCGGGCTCGCACTCCGGCAGCGGCGCGGCCTTCACGCTCAATGGCAGCGGCGCGGATATCTGGAGCACTGCGGACAAGTTCTATTTCCTCTCGCAGAGCTACGCCGGCGATGCGCAGCTCACGGCGCGCGTCGCCTCGCAGGATCCGACGGATGTCTTTGCGAAAGCGGGCGTGATGGTCCGCGCGAGCACCGCCACCGGCGATGTGAACGCCTTCACCGCCGTGACCGCGGCGAATGGAATCACCTTCCAGACGCGCGCCGCGGCGGACGGGACGACCGCGGGAAACAGCGCCGGCACCGCCGCCTTCGCCGCGCCATACTGGCTGCGGCTCACGCGCAGTGGCGATACCTTCACCTGCTTCCGCTCCACGGACGGCGTGACGTGGTCGCAGCTCGGCGCGGCGGCGACCATCGCCGGCTTCCCCGCCACGGCGTATGCCGGCGTCCTCCTCGCCAGCTCCGACAATGCCGCGACGACCACCGCGACGCTCGACAATCTCACCCTGCTGGAAAACGGCTCGACGACCCTCGCGCCTGTCGTGGAGCTGGCGGGCGGTCAGAATCCGAATGCCGCGAACTCCTTTGCGATCGCCGCGCAGAGCAGCACGTCGCCGACCTGGAGCTGGGAGAAAGTGAGCGGCCCCGGCGCGGTCGCATTCGCCACGCAGAACACGGCCGCCCCGAAGGTCGCCTTCACGCTGGCGGGAAATTACCTGCTCCGCGCGAACGCCGACAGCGGCGCGGTGAAGACGTTCGCCGAGCAGGCGTTCGCGCTCGCGCTCGATGCGCGGTGGAGTTTCGACACCGCCGGAAACTCCGAAGGCTGGGGCGGCACGAATGTCACCGGTCTCGCGGCGGCGGGCGGCCTGCTCAGCGGCACGGCGAACTCGGGCGATCCCCAGGTTTTCAAAAATGCCGCCGCCTACGTCAGCGGCGATCTCGCGAGGCATCTGCTTGTGCGCTACCGCGGCAGCGCCGCGGCGAATGCGCAGTGGTTCTGGGGCCGCGTCGGCTCGGGCGGCTATGCGGGCGGCCGCTCGGTGGCGGTGGGCAACTCGCCCGCGAACGCCTTCAACATGCTGCTATTCGACGTGACCAATCACGCGGAGTGGAAGGCGCAGACGATCATCGACCTGCGCTTCGACCCGAGCGGCGGCACGGGCTCGACCTTCGACATCGACTGGTTCGCGCTGAGCGACGGCGACTTCGACCACGACGGCATCCCCGATCTGATCGAGGGCACCGGCGACGCCGATGGCGACGGCATCCCGAATCTCGAAGACCTCGACAGCGACAATGACGGCCTGCCCGACGCGTGGGAATACGCCAGCGGCCTGAACGCCTACTCCGCCACCGACCTCCTGCTCGACAGGAACGGCGACGGCGAAAGCAACTTCCTCGAATTCGCCACCGGGCAGAATCCGAATGCCGGCACCACGATCGCGACCCCGCTGGTCCGGAATGGCGCCAACCTGGAAATCACCTACACGCGCAGCCTCGCGGCGATGGCCGGCGGCGTGACGTTCGCCGTCGAGTGGAGCGATACTCTCGCGGCCGGCTCATGGAGTGCCGCGGGTGTCAGCCAGCAGGTGCTCACCGACAACGGCACGGTGCAGACCGTCAAAGCCACCGTCGCTGCCGGTGCCGGCGGGAAGCGCTTTGTGCGGCTGAACGCGGCCCGGCCATAACCGGCCGCGCGCCGCGCGCCCTTCAGCGGAGCGGCTTCACGCCCGCCCCGCTAAGACGCAGAGCCTTTGCCCGCGCCCGCCGCATCGTCTCCGGCGCGGCGGGGATTTTCCGCGCCGCTGCGGAACTGCGTCGGCGTCACGCTCGACACCGCGCGGAAGGCGCGGCTGAAGGCGCTGTGATCGTAGAAGCCGCATTCGTGCGCGATCTCAGCCACGGTGCGCTCCGTCTCGCGGAGCAGGCGCGAGGCTGCGGCGATCCGCGTTTTCGCGATGAGCTGGATCGGGGTCACGCCGAAGATGCGCTTGATGAGGCGGGCGAAACGGGCGGCCGGCAGCTTCGCGATGCGCGCGAGTTCGGCGGGCGTGAGCGCCCCGGCATACGCGGTCTCCAGCCGCCGGAGCGCGGCAGAAATCCCCGCCGGGATTTCCTTCGGCGCGATCGGCGAGCGCACGTCCTTGGACATGCCGATGATGCCGCAGACCGCGCCCGCCGCGTCGCGCATCGGCAGCTTCGTCGTGAGGCACCACACCGGCTTGCGCGGCGAATACCACTGAAGCTCCAGCCGCTCGATGATCGGCCGCCCGGTCCGCAGCACATGGGCATCCTGCTCCGACGGGATGCGCCCGAAGTCGCCCGGGCACACGTCGCACGGCCGGCGCCCGAGCATCTCCGCCTTGCTTCGCAGCCCGTGCCGCTCGACCAGCGAATCATTCACCGTGATGTAGCGCCCCGTGGCGTCCTTGATGAAAAACGCGGTGTCCGGCGTGTGATCGAAAAGCTGCTCCAGCAGCCGCATATCCACGCCCGCCGCCGCGCCGGATGCGGCGGAGCGAAGGGCGGCGGTGGGGTTCATATCAGCGCGGGTCGCGCAGTCTTTGCCGCAAAGGCGCCAAAGCCAAGCCCGTTGACGCCGGACGCCGGTGGGATTCCATCTCCACCGCGGTGAATGGGGGGGAAGGCAGCGCCTTCACGCTCTGTATCCGGCGGATCCGGCAGTGAGATAGCGGAAACGCGGCTGCTCCAATCCGCGACGCATCACTTCCTCACTCCGCCCGGCTGCGCCGCCGGAATGCTCCGCAGTTCGGGCTGCGTGGTCGCGGATTCGATCGCCTTGATCGCGTCTTCGACCGCATTGACACGCTGGTCGTTGATTTGGCCTTTCGGGAATTCCCCGCGGGCGCATTGCTCGTTGAAGGCGGCGATCAGCTCCTTTAGCGCGGGCACGGCTCCGCGCGCGGCGGAGCCGTAGCTCACGATCTCCTTCATGATCTCGCCCGTTCGTTTCTCGCTGCCGTGGCCGCCCTGCGTCTTTGCGAATTCGACGCCGACGTCGATGCCTTCCTTGAAGCGGTATTTCGTCAGCGCCTTGAATCCGCCCATGCGGATTTCATTGCTGAACATTGTATCCGCCGGGCTCGGCGTCTTCACGGCGGCGAGAATGTCCGGGGCAAGCGCCACGACATCCTCGACGGTCAGCTTCCGGTCAAAAAAGCCGCGGAGTTTCGCCCGCGCCATGCCGTCCGGGTTTCGGGAGACGGCCTGGATCGCCGGGTAGAGCAGCTTCGGATCGGCGGCCTGGACCGCGTCGGCGAGAGGGCCGTCAAACAACGCGGCAGCCAGTTGGCCGTGCGTGAGCTGGATGGGGTCGGCCCAGTTCACGGGAAGAATCGGCTCGGTGGTTTGCACCAGCGCCTTGAGGATTTCGGGGATGGCAGGCTTCGCCGCGCCGCCAATTTTCCTGATGGCCTGCGCCGCCTTGAACCGCAGCCAGCGATCCTGCGCGGAAAGCTGGCGCACCAATACGGGCAGTGCCTCGGCGCTCTTGAGCAGACCGAGCGTTTCGCACGCGGCCTGCGCGGCATGCACGTCCTTGCCGTCCGCCATCGCGATGAGCTGCGGGATCATGGACTTTGCCTCGGGGCGTTCGGCGAGTTCATCCGCCGCCCAGCCGCGCACGATCGGCGACCAGTCACCAAACGCGGCCACCAGTTCCTTCAGGTTCATTCTTTCGCGATCCGTATCGAACCGCCCGGATGCGATCGCATCGGCCACTTCCTTTTTTCCGAGCCAGTTCGCGGGCACTGATTCCCTGCCGGTGATGCAGAGTTTCTTCAAAGGCATCGCATAGGTGAGCACATAGGTCGCCGTCGGGCTCATGCCGTAGTAGCCGCTCTTGCCGTAGTAGGTGTTGTCGTCCGTTTTGCCCGGCCCGTATTGCTCGCCGCCGTCGTAGGTAAAGGACCCATCGCATCGCCGCACAAGGTCGAGATGCCACGACGCTTCCTTCACGAACGCCGCCGCCGCCTCCGGCCCGCCGACATTCGCCCCCAGCGCGCTCCACAGATAGCTGAAGCCCTGGCCGGTGTGCCCGCACTCCCGGCTGCGATAGCCGGCGATCGCCATCCTGGCAAAGAACTGCGCCTCCTTCGGCCTGTTCCCTTGCAGCGCAAACAGCAGCGCGGTGAGGGAATTCTTGCCGTTGTTTTCGTGGTAAGGCCACGGCTCGTGCTCGCCGTAGGGGATCGCGCCCTTGTCCGTGAAGTAGCCGAAGAAACCGGACGCCCGCGCGATGGCCGCGTCCACCTCAGCGCTCTTCACGCCGCATTTCCGACCCATGATGATCGCGAGATTCGCCGGCAGTCCCGTCATGTTCACCGGGCCATATGGCGGCACCGATCCGTTCAGCCTGCCCTCGGGAGTCAGCGCGGCAAAGCCATGCCCGAATGTCCCGTAGAGGCTCTGCCCCCGCGCAAGCGCGAGTGTGGTTTCATTGATGCCATGCAGCACCTCCCTGTCGTTCGTGAGGAGGTAGTATTCGCAGAGAAAGAGATTCTGGTAGCCCAGCTCCCAAGACGACCCCTTCCTCGTGTTCTGCAGATCGAGAGTGGGCGGCGCCATCTTGCGGGCGAGTTCCTGCACCTTCGGCAGATACTCGGCCTTGCCCGTCGCCAGCAGCGCGAGGCCGTTGATCGCCCCCATGATTCCCGCCTTCAGCGGCTCCTGCTCCAGCACCTTGCAGGCTTCCTCAAAGATGCGCTTCGACTTCGGGCAGTTGTAAGGCGCGGTGTCGCTGTAAGTCCCCATCACGCGCATCTTGAGCTGCACCTCCCCGGTCTTTCCCGCCCGCCAGACCGTCAGCCTGAGGAAGCCCTTGCCCGCCTCCTTCTCCGCCTCCTGGATCGCCGCCGCGATGCTCTTCCGCGCGTCGTCGGTGAAAGGCTTGCCGCCCACGCCCAGGATCACGTCATCCACCTTCACCACGCCATCCGCCGGCGATTTCTCGCCGACATGCGTCACCAGAATCTGCCGGCTCGCCGCGGTCGTGCGCCCCTGGAGGCCATCGAAGTGGGTCGCCGGCTTCGTATAAATCCACCCGCGCAATCCGGTGGACCCGAGATTGTAGGTCAGCTTGCGATCCACCGACTGATCCTGCGTCAGGTCCGGCGCAGTCTTCGGCGGCTCCGCCGCAAATGCGGACGCGGCGAGCAGGAGTGACGCGGCAAGAAGAGGGCGGGCGAGGAAACTGATTTTCATTCGGGGAAGGGGGAGGCGGGCTGATCCGAGTGTGCCGCAAATGCTAGCCAGCCGCCGCCGTCCGGTCTTGGCGCCGAAACGCACGCCAGCGTGAAACTCGGCACAGTCGCCGCGGGAATGGAGCGCGTGCTTTCCAAAACCGCCGCATCCAGCCGCTCCCGCGAAAGCCGGGCACGCCATTTTCCGTGCAGGCCGGGGATTGTTGCACTACGTCCAGCGGCGTGATTTCAGGCTCCTCACGATTGCCCTCCGCCGCGCTCGCGGATTTCGATCCCGCCGGCCTTGCGCGCGAGTTCGCGGCGTGGGGCCACAAGCCCAGCCACGCCGCGCGCGTGCTCCGGGCCTTCTACGCCGGCGGCGAGGCCGCGGGCACGGGCGCCACCCGGCTCCCGCACGCGCTGATCGAGCGGATGCGCGCGGAGTTCACGCCCGGCGCGGCCACGCTCGCGGTGCGCCAGGTCGCGGCCGATGGCACGACGAAGCTGCTCCTCCGCCTCGCCGACGGCCGCACCGTGGAATCCGTGCTCATGCCGGACTTTCGCGCCGACCGCGCCGCCGGCTGCATCTCCTCGCAGGTGGGCTGCGCGATGGGTTGCGACTTCTGCGCCACGACCAAGACGGGCTTTGAGCGCAATCTCACCGCCGGGGAGATCGTGGAGCAGTTTCTCGCGCTGCGGCGCGAGGCGCATGCCGTCGGGCGCCGGCTTCAGACCGTGGTCTTCATGGGAATGGGCGAGCCGCTGCTGAATCTCGACTCGGTCCTCGGGGCCGTGCGCCGCCTCGCGGACAATTCCCTCGGCGCGCTCGGCTGGCGCCAGATCACCGTCTCCACCGTCGGCATCGTGCCCGGCATCGACGCGCTCACCGCCACCGGCCTGAACATCCACCTCGCCGTCTCCCTCCACGCGCCAGACGACGCCACGCGCGCCCGCCTGCTGCCGATGGGCAGGCGCTTTCCCATCGCCGACATCCTCGCGGCGGCCGATCGCTTTCAGCAAAGCCGCGGGCGCCCAGTCACGATCCAGTATTGCCTGCTCGCCGGCGTGAATGACTCCCCGGAGCACGCCCGTCTCCTCGCCGAGCTGCTCGGCCCGCGCCGCATGCACATCAATCTGCTCCGCTACAATCCCACCGGCCTCAGCCTGCGCGGCATCGCCTACGAGCCGTCGTCCGACGCGACCGCCGAGGCCTTCGCCGCCGTGCTCCGCGCGCGGAAACTCGTCGCCCATTTCCGCCGTTCCCGCGGCCCGGACATCGACGCCGCCTGCGGCCAGCTCCGCCGCCGCGCCGCCGCTCCGTAGGCGGACACGATCCCCGCGTTTCCTCAACTGATCAGCAGCAACCGCGGCGGCTCGCCGGGATGCGTCTCGGGCGCGCGATGGATGCACGGCGGGACCGCGCTGCCGGGCCAGTCCACGGCGATGCGCCAGAGATTGCCCAGGCCGAACGAAAATGGCCGTGCCTGCGCGAGCGCGGCGTAGTGGAGGTCGTAGCAGTGCTCGCTCAGCCATTCGCGGAAGTCGCCGTCATCTTCCCCGCCGAAAAGTTGGAGCAATTCCGCGCGCGTCCCGGCGATGTCCACGCGCCGTCGCGCCTCCTCATTGCGCAGCCCCTCGCTCGCCGGCCCGTGATAAGTGCAAAGCCACGTATC
>JANOBH010000628.1:0-2486 GCA_031411535.1 Chthoniobacter sp.
GCGCCGCTATCTCAAGCTCATCGGCAACCCCCGGATCATCGCCGCCGCGAATGACGCCGAGATCGGGGAGCTCATGCGGAAGTTCGAGTTTGAAAAGGCGCTCGACTACGCGATCCGGCCACCCGAGCCGAAAAAGTGACGGGTCATCCGTGAGGAGTGATTGGAGTTGCCGCCGTGCGATCTCCTGCCAATCACTATTCACCCATCACCAATCACCTTCTTCATGCCCCTCATCCCCACCATCGGCCTCGAAGTCCACGTCCAGCTCAAGACCCGCAGCAAGATGTTCTGCGCCTGCCCGGTCGAGTACGGCGCGGGGCCGAACGCGCACACCTGTCCCGTCTGCCTCGGCTACCCCGGCGCGCTGCCGGTGATGAATGAGGAGGCGCTGAAAATGAGCGCGCTCACCGGCCTCATGCTCGGCTGCGAAGTGCCCGAGGTCTGCAAATTCGACCGGAAGAATTACTTCTACCCGGACATGCCGAAGAACTACCAGATCACGCAATTCGACGAGCCCATCTGCACGGGCGGCGCGGTGCCGCTGCACGATTTCGCGTATCCGAAGGACGTGCAGAAAAACATCGCGCATCCGGGCAAAAGCGTGCGCCTCACGCGCATCCATCTTGAGGAGGACGTGGCGAAATCCCAGCACTTCGAGTCGAGCACGGGCATTGATTTCAACCGCGCCGGCACGCCGCTCATGGAGATCGTCAGCGAGCCCGAGATCGAGACGCCGGAGGAGGCCTTCGCCTACCTCACCGCGCTCCAGCAGATCCTCGTCTATGGCGGCGTGAGCGATGCCGACATGGAGAAAGGCCAGATGCGCTGCGACTGCAATGTGAGCGTCCGCCCCGAGGGCGCGACGGAGCTGGGCGTGAAGATCGAGATCAAGAACATGAACTCGATCAGCGGTGTGCGCCGCGCGCTGGCCTACGAGATCGAGCGGCAAACGGCCGCCGTCGGGCGCGGCGAGACGCTCATCCAGTCCACGCGCCGCTGGGACGACGCCGCCGGCCAGACCTTTCAGATGCGCGTAAAGGAATCCTCCCACGACTACCGCTACTTTCCCGACCCGGACCTGCTCCCGGTGCGGACGAGCGTTTTCATGGATGAAGTGCGCGCCCGCCGCCCCGAGCTGCCCGGAGAAAAGCGCGAGCGATTCACCGCCGACTTCGGCTGCACCGCCTACGACGCCAGCGTGCTCGCGAGCGACAAGACGCTCGCGGAGTATTTCGAGGCCGCTGCAAAGGGCGCGACCAAGCCGAAGAACGTGGCGAACTGGATCATCAACGATCTTCTGAGCGCGCTCGCTGCCGCGGGCAGGACGATCGACGGCTGCCCCATCTCCGCCCATGCGCTCGACGACCTGGTGAACCTGATCGACGCGCAGACGATCAGCAGCTCGCAGGGGAAGACGGTCTTCGCAGAGATGTTCGCGACGGGCCGCGGCGCCGCGGAGATAGTCGAGGAAAAGGGGCTCAGGCAGGTCAGCGACATCGGCGCCATCGAGGCGCTCTGCGACCAGGCCATCGCCGCGAGCGCCAAAGCCGTGGCCGAATACAAAGCTGGCAAAATGCAGGCGATCAATTCTATCAAGGGCCAGGTGATGAAACTATCGCAGGGCAAAGCCAACCCCGTCGTGGTCAGCGAAATCCTTGCGCGCAAACTCGCCGAATAACCTCCGCCATGAAGACCCAACTCCTCGCCCTCACCCTCTGCCTCGCGCTCGCCGCCTCCGCCGGAGCGGCGACACGAAAGGGCCGCCGGCCCGGCACCAAGACCGTCCCCCCCGTCTCGAAAATGATCGTCCTGCCCGCGCTCCCGGCCGTGCCGCAGGTGCCCGAGCGGCCCGCGGGCGAGCTGATCACCACGGACATCGGCGGGCGCGACCTCCAGTTTTTCACCAGCGTCATCGAGAGCGGCCTGCTTGTCGCGTGGCTCGGCGATCTCGCGAAAAAGAGCGCCGAATCCGGGGCGATCAAGGACGTGGGCTCCGCGCTAGCAAACACCCAGCTCGACGAAAACAAGCAGCTCGTCCGGCTCGCCGCGCTCAAGGGCGTAAACCTTTCCACCGAGCCGCCCGCGCAGCAGACGAAGCTCGCCGTGGAACTCGAAAAGGCCACCGGCTCCGCCTTCGACAAGGCGTGCATGGACGGCATCATCGCCGCCAGCAAGGACTCGCTCGCCGCCTACGAGAGTGCGGTCGAATCGAAGGACGGCGACATCAAGGGCTTCTCCGAGCAGATGCTGCCGATCTCCAAGGAAAAGCTCCGCCTCGCCGAGAAGATGACCGGGGCAGGGGCCAAGGCCGCCAAGGCGCTCTTCCGCATCGGCACCAAACCCGCCGGCGCGCCCGCAGCCACGCCGGTTCCCGCGGCACCGCCGAAGCCATAGGCATCGGGCCGCCCGGCTTAGAGGGCGTCTAAAAACTCCCAAGCCGCGGTCATCCTGAGCGGAGCTTCGGCTTTGCGAAGCGCAGTCGAAGG
>JANOBH010000629.1:0-17973 GCA_031411535.1 Chthoniobacter sp.
GCGCGCGAAAAAGCCTACGCCGCCGTCGGGGGCATCGCCTTCGAGGGGCGGCAGTTTCGGCGGGATATTGCAGTGAAAGGCCTGCCCGCCTAGCTTCGCCGCACTTTATGAAACTCCCCGTGGCACCCGCGCTGGCCGCGCTCCTCCTCGCCTCCGCCCCGCTCCTCCGCGCCCAGGCCGCGGAGCCGCCCGCCGTGCCGGAAAAGCAGCCCGCTGCTTCCGAGAAACCGGCAGCCCCGGAGAAGCAGCCCGACGCCCCGGCCGCGCCCGAAAAACCATCCGCGCCGCCAGCCGATGACAAGCCCAAGCCCGCCCCCAAACCGCTAAAGCCCGGCGAGCCGCTCACCACCCGCGACGCCGTGGATTCCCTCACGGACGCCGAACTCGACGAAGTCATCTCGCTCCTCAGGGACAACTATATCAACGCGGACGCCGTCTCCGACGCCGAGGTCAAGCGCGCCAGCGTGCACGGCATCCTTGATCGCATCACGCCGGGCGCCTCCCTCGTCGCGGCTCCCGTGGCCGATGCCAGCCAGGCCAGCCCGTTTCGCGCGGAGATCCTCGACGGGCGCATCGCCTACGCCCGCCTCGGCGCGACCACGCCCGGCAACGTCGCCGAACTCGACGCCGCGCTGCAAAACTTCACCGAGAAGAAGATCGGCGCGCTCGTCCTCGACCTCCGCGCCACGCCGCCCAGCGCCGAGTTTGAGCAGACTGCCGAGGTCTGCCGCCGCTTCTGCCCGAAAGGCAAAGTGCTCTTCACCGTCAAAAAGCCGAACATCAGGCAGGAGCAAATCCTCACCTCCAAGGACGACCCGCGCTATGTCGGCATCCTCATCGCGCTCACCGATCACGACACCGCCGGCAATGCCGAGATCATCGCCGCCGTCCTCCGCACGCACGTCCGCGCCATGATCATCGGCCAGCAGACGAAAGGCGAAGCCGTCGAGTTTGCCGAGCTGCCGCTGCCCGGCGGTTTGCACCTGCGCGTCGCCGTCGCCGAGGTCAGCCTGCCCGACAATGTCGCGGTCTTTCCCGGCGGCGTGAAGCCCGACCTTGCCGTCAATGTCGCGCAGGAGACGACGAACGAAGTCCTGAAGAAGGAACTCGAACGCGGCGTCAGCGAATTCGTCTTTGAGAACGAGCGCCCGCGCATGAACGAGGCCGCCCTCGTCGCCGGCACCAATCCGGAACTCGACGCCATCCATGCCGCGCAGAAGAACAAGGGCGAAAAACCCCGCCCTCCGCTTCGCGACACCGCCCTTCAGCGCGCCGTCGATTTCATCACCACGATCTCCATTTACGAAAAGAAGCCGGGCGCCGCGAAGTAGCGCGCTTCAGACGCGCACGCCGCTCCACACCGGCGGCTTTCCACGCTCCAGCTCCAGCCATGCGTAGCTCGCGGGTGCGCCGCGGTTCGGGCGCGTGATGCAGCCGGGGTTGAGAAAGCGGACGCCGCCGAGCATCTCGTCGCGCGGGACGTGAGTGTGGCCGTGGAGGAGGAAATCGCAGCCGCCTGGAGCGGCGCGCGGCGGGATGTGCTCGAGCCGGAAGCGGAGCCCTTCGCGTTCGAGGGCCAGGCTCAGCGGCCAGTCGGCGCAGTCGTCGCAGTTTCCTCGGACGACGAAAACCGGCGGGCCGACGGCGCGCAGGGAATCGAGGATCGGCGGCACGCAGACATCGCCGAGGTGCCAGATCTCATCCGCGTCCGCGAGCGCCGCGCGGACGTGGGCCGGCAGGCGGTCATGGGTGTCTGCGAGGACGGCGATGCGCATGGTCCGCGCGCCGCGGCTACTGCCCCTTTCGCGCGCCTTCCTGCACGACGAACGAATTCTGGATCACATCGCGGACCCGCTCGGGCGGGCAGACCTTGTTCGTCTGGTAATCGACGTTCCCGTCCTTGCCGATGACCACGAGATTGAAGTCGTCCTGCGCGCCGTAGGCCGCGGCCACGGCCGGGCCGTTGTTCGCCACGACGAACGGGATGTCCGACTGCACCGGCCCCTCACCCTCGCCGAGCGCGGCGATGAAGACGACCTGCTTGCTGGCGAACTGCTCGTAGATCTCCTTGAGATACTTCACCTGCTTCCGAAAGGCGCGGTTCTTGGGATTCTTTGTGATGAGCAGCACGACGGCCTGCCCGCGCAGGCTCGCGAGCGATTTCGCCTTGTTGCCCGCTCCGGGGAAGCCGAAGTCCGGCGCGAGGCGGACGACGGCACCGTGGCTGGCGGCGAGCGAGAGGATGAGGAATCCGGCTAGGAGGAGTTTGCGCATGACGTTTAGACCTTGAGAATGTCCGCTTCCTTCGAGGCCGTGCTGTCGTCGATCTTCCTGCCGTACAGGTCGGTGAGCTTCTGGATCTCCTTTTCGAAAGAGCCGAGCTGGTCCTCGGAGATCGCGCCGTCCTTCTGCGCTTTCTTGATCCCGTCGATGCCCTCGCGCCGCGTCGAGCGCACGCGCACGCGCGCCTCCTCGGCCATCTGCTTGATGCCTTTGACCAGATCCTTGCGCCGCTCCTCGGAGAGCGCGGGGATGGGCAGGCGGATGATCTTTCCATCGACGATCGGGTTGATGCCGATCTTCGACTCCTTGATCGCCTTCTCGATGTCCTTTGTCGTGGCGCCGTCGAAAGGCTGGATGACCAGCAGCCGCGGCTCGGGCGTGGTGATGAGCGCGAGCTGCTTGAGCTTCATCTGCGCGCCGTAAGCCTCGACGTCGATGTTTTCGACGAGTGCGGGCGAGGCTTTGCCGGTGCGGACGGAGGCAAACTCGTGCTGGAGGTAGTCGAAGCCTTTTTCCATCGCGGCCTCCGTTTCGAGCAGGATTTCATCTGGGTCCATAGTGCGTTATTCGAGGGTGACGAGCGTGCCGACCGCCTTGCCGAGGACGACGCTCACGATGTTGCCGGCCTTCATCATGTCGAAAACGATGATTGGCATCTTGTTGTCCAGGCAAAGGCTGAAAGCGGTGGAATCCATGACCGACAGCCGCTTCGCGAGCGCCTCGCTGAAGGTGATGCGGTCGTATTTTTTGGCCTTCGGGTCTTTGAAAGGGTCGGCGGTGTAGATGCCGTCCACCTTGGTGGCCTTGAGGATGACCTCCGCGCCCACCTCGTTCGCCCGCAGGGCGGCGGTGGTGTCGGTGGAAAAAAACGGGTTGCCCGTGCCGGCCACGAAAATGACGATCTTGCCCTCCTCGAGCTGATCGACCGCGCGGCGGCGGATGAAGGGCTCGGCGACATTGTCCATCGGGATGGCGGTCTGGACGCGCGCCGGGAGTCCCATTTGCTCGAGAGCGCTTAGCAGGGCGAGCCCAATGAAGACGGTAGCGAGCATGCCAATGTAGTCGGCGGTCGTGCGCTCCATGCCGCGGTGGCTGGCGCTCAGGCCGCGCCAGATATTGCCGCCGCCGATGACCACGGCGATCTGCACTCCGAGGGCGTGCACCGCCTTGATCTGCGAGCACACCTGCTGGACGATTTCCGGCGAGATATTGTCCGCGCTGCCCGCCGCCTTGAGCGCTTCGCCACTGAGTTTGAGGACGATGCGCTTGTATTTCGGCTTGGGCGATTTCGCGGACTTCGCGGGTGTTTTGGGCTTGGGCATCGGGCGCAGATAGAACACGAACCGCGCGCCGCATGGGAAGGGAAATTCTTGCCGGAGCGGCGGCGCGGGAGGCGTGAACGGTGATCCGTGATTTGTGATCGGTGAATGGTGAAAGCAACGGGCGCGAGCGCGTCCTCCATTCACCATTCACTGTTCACTGTTCACTCCCGCGCCGCGACCTTCCCGTCGTCCTCCGTGAATTCAGCGGCGAAATCCATCACGCACATTCGCCCGTACGCGGCGTGCGGTCCGCAGGCGATGCCGGCGAGCCGAAACTCGCGGCCAAAGATATTCTGGCGGTGCCCGCGGTCGCGCACGCCGTCGTCCACGATCAGCGCCACCACGATGTCGCGCGCATCGCGCTGACCATAGGCGATGTTTTCGGCCGCGCGGCCGGACCATTGCCCGAAGCGCGCCATGCGCTTCCACGGCGAGCTGCCGTCCGTGCCACGATGGCCGCGGGCGCCGGCCGGCCCCTGATCGAGCACATGCAAAAGCGCGGCGCCGTCCAGTCCCGGACAGCGCGCGAGCGCCGGGAGCGGGCTCACCTTTTGCAAAAAGCGCACCGCCTCCTCCACCGCGCCCCTGCTCCCGAGCCGCCGCTGCCCTGCGCTGCGGACAGCGACGATCTGCGCGTACTGGCGCGGTGCGGTGCGGGCGAGATTGATCTCCTCCCGGACTTGCGCGGCGAGATCGACGGCGCGGACGGTGGCGATGGTGAGGATGAGCAGGGCGAAAGTGGCGAAAAACTTCACGCCGCTCTCTAAGCAGAGGCGGTGCCAGTGGCGCTGGGGCGGGTGCCGGCGGCTGGCTGAAGATTCCGCTTGTGCGGCCCGTCGATCCGCGCTTTTCTCCCTGCCTCACCCCCCAGACACGAAAGCGCCTTTCCGGTAATACCGGAAAGGCGTTTTCACTTTCCGGAGGTTCTGCGCTTGAGGTCGCGCGTCGTGACCGGCAAGTTCCGCCGAATGAAGCTTCCCCGCCTTCTCCTGCTGCTCGCGGCGCTGGTAATGACCTCCGGCTGCGCCTCCCGGTACACGAAACTGCGGGTGACCGGGCATCGCGGCGAGCTTCTCGCCGAATGGGTCGCGCGGGGGCACATCGAGCGGGTCGAGCGCGGCTACCGCATCACGGCGGTGGAGCGGATCAGCGGGCCGCCTTTTTCCCTGCTCTCGAAGTACCCGGACGGCTGGCGCACGACGGTCACCGGCCCGCACATCCTGCGCTGGCGCTGCGGCAAGCCGTACTGGCTCTACCTGTATGAGCATGACTAAACGCGCGGGCACGCCAGCCCGCCACCTCGGCCGGGGCGCGACGCTGACCACGCGCTGGACGCTCCGCGAGTGGCCCGGCGAGCCGCCGCACGGCGAAGCCAAGGCCGCGGAAAAGCTCCTCGCGCCGTAGCTCGCGGACCCGTTTTGCAGACGCGGAAAGTTCCGCCTCGTCATTCACCGGGGCGGCACGATTCTACCCGCCCTTTTTCATGCCCCGACCCCGCGCCTCCACCCTCTGGCTCCGCCTCGCCGCGCCGTTCCTGCTCTTCGTCGCCGCCGGCTCCATCGGCATCGCGCTCTGGCTGCACGCGGCGGCACGGCGCGAATCGCAGAGCGTCTTTGCCACGCTCGCGCGGACGAATGCCGACTTCATCCACAACGCCCGGCTGCCCGCCAATGAGCGCGTCGCCGAATCCATCGGGCGTGTGCTCGGCATGACCGTGTTCTTTCGCCAGGCCTCGTGGGAGATGAGCGCGGGCGAAAGCGGCGCGATGAGCCTGGAAAAGAGCCGTGAGCTCGTGCCGCATCCCACCGGCGCGCTCGCGGCGCACACGGCGCTGCTCGGCGAACTCATGGCCGGGGAGGGAATCGTGCATGCGGGCGCGGACTTCGAGGCCATCGCCGTGCCGATCGAGAAAGACCGCAGCCTCATCCTCGTGCGCCGCGTGGAGCCGGCGATCGGTTTTTTGCTGAAGCCGGAGACGCTGTTCGTGCTCTCGGTTTTCTGGCTTTTCTCCGTCGGCCTCGCGTGGGCGCTGGCCCGCGGGCTCGTGCGCCCGCTGCGCCTGCTCGCCGAGCGGCTGCCGCACATCCAGAGCGACGCCGAGATCTCGCTGCCGGGAGCGGAGCGAAACGACGAGATCGGCCAGGTCGCCCGCGCCTATCTGGAAGCGCGCGGCCAGCTCGCCGAGGAGCGCGTCCTCCGGGAGCGCGCCGAGCGCCTCGCGCTGCTCGGCCGCATGGCGACCGGGCTCGCCCACGAGATCCACAATCCGCTTTCTGCCATCCGCATGCACGCGCAGCTCATCGACTCCGCCGCGACTCACGAGCAGGCGGCGGCGCTGCGCGACTCGCTGCCCGTGCTCCTCGGCGAGACGGCAAAGATCGAGGGCCTCGTCAATCAGTGGATGTTCCTCGCGCGCCCCGCGCCGCCGCAGACCGCGCCCGCCGATCTCGGCGAGATCGTGGCGGGAGTCGTCCGCGCGCTCGGCCCGCAGGCGGCGCACGCGCGTGTGGAGATCGTGAATGATCTCCCGCCCGGCCTGCGCGCGAAAGTGGATGCGCGCCGGATTTCGCAGGCCATCGGCAACATCGCCATGAACGCCATCCAGGCCATGCCCGGCGGCGGCACGCTCTCGATCACAGGCTGGCGCGGCGACAGCGTGCGCCTGGTTTTCCGCGACACCGGCGGCGGGTTTTCGCCCAAGGCGCTCGCGCAGCACGCGGAGCTTTTCTATTCCGAAAAGGAAGGCGGCATGGGCATCGGCCTCAGCGTCACGTCGGAAATCCTCAAGGCGCACCTCGGCGCGCTCGTCGTGGGCAACGGGCCGGATGGCGGCGCGGTGGTGACGGTGCAACTGCCGCTTGTTGTGGAAAAATCCGAAATCCGAATATCGAAATCCGAAACAAATTCCAAAAATGGGTAAGTCGAAAAACAGATGGGCCGCGCGTCATCGGACAGGCGCCGTTTTCCCCATTTCATGCCTTTCGGATTTGTTTCGGATTTCGATATTCGGATTTTGAAAATCTCCATGACCACGATCCTCATCATCGAAGACGAACACGCCCTCGCCGCCGCGCTCGCGGCGATCTGCCGCCGGCTGGGATGCGAAGCGCGGCTCTGCTCCTCCGGCCAGCAGGGGCTGGATGAGCTCGGGCGCGGCGAGTTCGCGCTCGCGGTGCTCGACATCGGCCTGCCGGACATGAGCGGGCTCACCGTGCTGGAGCGGATGCGCGAACGCGCGCCTCAGCTTCCGGCGCTCATCATCACCGCACACGCGAATCTCGAAAACGCGGTCGCGGCCAAGAAGCTCGGCGCGGCGGCGTATCTCGTGAAGCCGCTCGATCTGCATGAGGTCCAGGAGACGCTCCGCCAGCTCCTTAGCGCCACGCCGCCCGCGCCCGTGCCGCCGGGGGATGCGCTGGCGCTGCTCGTGGGCGCGGCTCCGGCGATGCAGCGGACTTTTGTGGAAATCGCCCACGCCTGCGCGACGGACGCGCCCGTGCTGATCACCGGCCCGACGGGCACGGGCAAGACGCTGACGGCGCGCGTCATCCACGCGAACTGCGAGCGGCGCGATGCGCCATTCGTGACGCTCCACTGCAGCGCGCTGCCGGAGACGCTGCTGGAGAGCGAGCTTTTCGGGCACGAAAAGAACGCCTTCACCGGCGCGGGCATCGCACGCGCCGGGCATCTGGAGCGCGCGCAGGGCGGCACGCTTTTCCTCGATGAAATCGCGGACATCTCCCCGGCGATCCAGGCGAAGCTGCTGCGTTTCGTCGAGGAGCGCACCTTCACCCGGCTCGGCGGGCGCGAGGATCTGCGCGTCGATCTCCGGCTCATCACAGCGACGAACAAAAACCTCCGCGACGAAGTCCGCGCGGGCCGTTTCCGCGAAGACCTGTACTACCGGCTCCACGTCCTCGAAATCGCCCTGCCCGCGCTCAGCGAGCGGCTCGACGATGTGCCCGCGCTGGCCGCGTCCTTCCTCGCCACGCTCGCACCCGGGCGGAGCGCACAGCTTTCCGCCGCCGCCGCCGGGATCCTCCGCGGCCACACCTGGCCCGGCAATGTGCGCGAGCTGCGCAACGTGCTCGAACACGCCATCGCCGTCTCGAATGGCGGCGTGATCCTCCCGCAGCATCTCCCCCGCGAACTCCGCGAGAACGCCTCGCCCGCGCCCGCCGGCCAGCCGCTCGAAGCCGCGCTCGGTGCGTGGCTCGACGAGAAGTTGCGCGCCGGCGCGAGCTACAAGGAGATGCACGACGAACTGGAGTCGATGGCTCTGCGCCACCTGCTCGCGCACTTCGGCGGCAAGCCCACCGTCCTCGCCCGCGAGACAAAAATGAACCGCGTCACCCTGCGGCGGAAGACGCGTCTGCTCGGCGAAAATCCCGAGGGCGAGTAGCACCCACCCGGATGGAGGGTGGCGCGACCTTGCGCGGCGCGGCGCGGGCGCGGTAGGCTCCGCGCTTTCCAATGGCCGAAACGATCCTCCTCGCCGTCAATGGCACGCTCATGCGCGGGCTCGAACTCAATGGCAATATGCTCGCGGTCGGCGCGACTTTCGTGCGCGAGGACAGCACGGTCCCGGCCTACCGCCTCTACTCGATCAATGACCGGCATCCGGGAATGGTGCGCGTGGCGAGCGGCGGCGTGGCGGTGCCGGTGGAGGTCTGGGCGGTGCCGCCTGCCGGGCTCGGGACGATCCTGCTTCAGGAGCCGCCGGGCCTTTCCGTCGGGAAAGTGAAACTCGCCGGCGGGGACGAGGTGCTTGGCGTTTTGGCGGAGCCGATCCTCTGCGAGGGGCAGCGCGAGATCACCGAGTTTGGCGGCTGGCGGGCGTACTGCGCGGCGCGCGAGTAGGCTTTACTTCGCGGTGAGGGCGGCGCGCTCGTTGCCGATGGCGCCGGTTTTTTCCAGGAAGTAATCGTAGCCGCCGGGATACGGGGAGACCGTGCCGGCGTGGACGTGGAGGGTTTTGGTCGCGAGCTTGCGGATGAAATGCACGTCGTGGCTGATGAAGACGAGCGTGCCCTCGTAGCCGGCGAGCGCGAGGATGAGGGACTCGACGGTGTGGATGTCGAGGTGCGTGGTGGGCTCGTCCATGAGGAGGAGGTTCGGCGGATCGACGAGGAATTTGATGAGGTTCAGCCGCGTCTTTTCGCCGCCGGAGAGGATCTCGGTTTTCTTGTAGATCTCGTCCTTGCGGAAGAGGAATGAGCCGAGGATGCCGCGCGCCTCGTTTTCGGAGAGGGTGCCATTGGCGTCCATGACTTCCTGGAGCACAGTTTTCGCCGGGTCGAGCGTTGCGGAGCGGTGCTGGGAAAAGTAGCCGATCTTTGCGTTCAGCCCGAGCTTGCGCTCGCCCTTTTGGTGTTCGAGGACGCCTGCGAGCAGCTTGAGCAGCGTGCTTTTGCCGGAGCCGTTCGGCCCGACGAGGACGGTGCGCTCGCCGCGCTCCACGTCGAGGTCGAGCTTGCGATAGACGACGTTTTCGCCATAGGCAAAGTCGATTTTTTCCAGGCCGATGACGCGCTGCCCGCTGCGCGGCGGCTGGGGAATCTGGAAGCGGAACGGCTTGCGCGGCGGGAGGGGTTTTTCGATCAGGTCCATGCGCTCGATCTGCTTGAGCTTGCTCATGGCCTGGCTGGCCTTTGACGCGACCTGGCGGAAGCGGTCGTAGAATTCGCGCAGCGAGGCGATCTCCTTCTGCTGGTTTTTGTAGGCGGCGTTCTGCTGCTCGTAGCGCTCCTCTTTGAGCCGGAGAAAGTCGGCGTAATTGCCGGTGTAAGGCACCAGCTTGCGCTCGTCGATTTCGTACACGCTGCCCACGATCTCGTCCATGAAGGCGCGATCGTGGGAGATGAGGAGCACGGCGCCGGAGTAGGTCTGGAGATACTGCTGGAGCCAGAGGAGGGAGACGAGGTCGAGGTGGTTCGTGGGCTCGTCGAGCATGAGGAGGTCGGGCTCCATGACGAGCAGCCGGGCGAGATGCGCGCGCATGATCCAGCCGCCGGAAAGTTCGCGCGCCGCCTTGGTGAAATCCGCCTCGCGGTAGCCGAGGCCGGCGAGCATGCGCTTGGCCTTTGCCTCGACCTGCGGGTCGGTGAGCGCCTCGTGTTTGGCGTGCGCCTCGAGATACGCCGGGCTGCTCACGTCGCCCGTCTTTTCGCACGCGTGCAGGATCGCCTCCAGCCGCGGCACCTCGCCGGCGCGGCCCGTGGCCACGTCCATCACGGTCTCGGCGCCGATGACCTCGGCCTCCTGCGGGAGGTAGCCGATCATGGTCCACTCGTCGCGCTCGACCGTGCCCGTATCCGGCTCCTCGGTGTGGAGGATGATATTGAAGAGCGTCGATTTTCCCGCGCCGTTCGGCCCGATGAGCGCGACCTTTTCGCCGTAGCCGACCTGCATGGCGGCGTCCTCAAAGAGCACGCGGCCCCCGTGGCTTTTCTTCAGTTGGCGGATCGTGAGCATGGTGGTGTTTTTCTTGGAAAAAGGCGGGCGGGACTGTGGGCGAGCATGCGCCTGAGTTCAAGGGCTGACCCGCTCACGTCTCGCCGACAAAGGGATTCGTCCGGCGCTCGATGCCGATCTTCGTCGCGGGGCCGTGGCCGGAGAGGACGGTGATGTCGTCGCCGAGCGGGAAGACTTTCTCCCGGATCCCGGTGAAGAGCAGGTCGGTGTCGCCGCCGGGCAGATCGGTGCGGCCCACGCCCCCGGCGAAAAGCACGTCGCCGCCAAACAGGACCTGCGCACCCTTTTGCAAAAAGCACAGGCTGCCAGGGCAGTGACCGGGGACGTGCAGGACCTGAAACTCGACGCCCTCGATGGTGAGCGCCGGGCTTTCCTCGATATGAAAGCCGGGCGTGATCGGCTCGATGTCCCAGCCGAAGCCAAACTGCCGGAAAAAATCCGGCTGCGTGACCATCGGCTCCCCGTCGCGGTGGTAGCCGACGCGGCAGCCGTGCTCGCGCTGGATGCGCGCGGCGTCCCACACATGGTCGATGTGGCCGTGGGTAAGGAGGAGCGTTTTCACAGTGAAACCGCGGGAGGCAAGCCAGGCGGCCGCATCCTGCGGCGCATCGATGAGAATGCCGTGATCGAGCAGAAAGAAGCAGTTCGTGTCAAAGAGACCGCCGGTGAAAGTATCGAGTTTCATGAAAGCAAACGCGCAGTGGAGCGCCTGACCGCGGCCTCCGCAAGCGGGCGCTCGCGGGAGCCCTCCGCGGCACGGCTCACTCCCACGTGAGGTTTGCGCTTTCCATGAATTCTGTCAGCTTGCTCCGCCTTGCTTCCCAAGTCCCAAATCCTGATGAAATCCCTTCGATTCCTCTGCCTCCCGCTGGCGTCCCTCATAGCCTTTGCCACCACGGGGCTGGGGGCCGATGATCCCGATCCGGCACAGATCGAGATCTCCGTCGGGCGGCTGCTGGAGCAGGGCCACTACAGCCGGAAAAAGCTCGACGAGAAGGTCTCGCAGATTTTCCTGAAAAACTACCTCGATGGGCTCGACTACAACCACCTCTACTTCACCCAGAAGGACGTCGATCTTTTCACCTCAAAGTACGGCAACACGCTGAGCAACGACGTGCTCCTGGGCAACACCGAGCCGCCGTTCACCATTTTCGGCATCTACAAAAAGCGCGTCGAGGATCGCATCGCCAAGAACAAGGAGCTTATCAAACAGAAGTTCGAGTTCACCAGCGACCGCTCGGTGCAGATCAACCGGCAGAAGGCCGCGTGGCCGAAGGACGAGGCCGACGCCGACCTGCTCTGGCGCGACCGCATCGAGGGCGAACTGCTCCAGGAGACGCTGAACAAGCACGCCATCAATCCGCCGGTGAAGACGCTCACCCGCCGCTACGACCAGGTGCTCCGCTACCTGCATGAGCAGACCAAGGAGGACATGATCAAGGGCTTCCTCACCGTCCTCGCGCAGACCTACGATCCGCACTCGGAATACATGAGCCGCTCGGAGCTGGAGACCTTTCAGATCAACATGCGCCTGGGTCTCATCGGCATCGGCGCGGTACTGAACTCGGACGAGGGCTACGCAAAAATCGCCGATCTCGTGGTCGGCGGTCCGGCGGCCAAAGACGGACGCCTCAAGGTCGGCGACCGCGTCGCAGCGGTGGCTCAGGGCGACAAGGACTTCGTGGACGCCGTGGACATGAAGCTCGACAAGGTCGTGGAGATGATCCGCGGCAAAAAGGACACCATCGTCCGCTTGCAGGTCATCCCCGCGAGCGCGGCTGACCCCTCCGTGCGCAAGATCGTCGAGATCAAGCGTGACGAGGTCAAACTCAAGGAGCAGGAAGCGAAGGCGGAGATCATCGAGCGCCCCGGCACGGACGGAAACCCGATCCGCCTCGGCTGGATCGTCCTCCCGTCATTCTACGCGGACATGGAGCGCAGCGGCTCGGCGACCGCGAAGAGCACGACCAAGGACGTGCTCGCGCTCATCAACCGGCTCAAGCAGGAGAACATCCAGGGCCTCGTCATGGATCTGCGGCGCAACGGCGGCGGCTCGCTCGAGGAAGCCGTGAATCTCACCGGCCTCTTCATCAAGAAAGGCCCGGTCGTCCAGTCAAAGGACGCCAACGGCAACCCGCACGTCTCCAAGGACCGCGACAGCACCATCGCGTGGGATGGACCGCTCATCGTCTGCTGCAACCGGCTCAGCGCCAGCGCGAGCGAGATCTTCGCCGCGGCCATCCAGGACTACGGACGCGGCGTGGTCGTCGGTGACGCCAGCACCTTTGGCAAAGGCACCGTGCAGACCATGCTGGAAATCGGGCGCATCATGCCCTTCCTCGGCAGCGGCAAGAACGAGGCCGGCGCGCTCAAGCTCACCATCCAGAAATTCTACCGCGTCGCCGGCGGCTCCACGCAGCTCAAGGGCGTCGAGTCCGACGTCCGCCTGCCCTCGATCTTCGACCAGCCGGAAATCGGCGAAAGCTCGCTCAAGGGACCGCTGCCATACGACACCGTCCCCCCGGTGGATTTCGAGAAATGGGACCGCCCGCTTTTCAAAAATGAACTCCGCTCGCGCTCGTCCGTGCGCATCGCGGCCGATCCTGAGTTCGGCTACATCGTCGAGGATCTGGATGCGGCAAAAAAGCGGGCCGCCGAGAACAGTGTGTCTCTCAATGAAAAGGCCCGCCGCACCGAGATCGAGCAGGACAAGGCGCGCAAGGACGCCCGTGCGGCCGCCCGCGAGAAGGTCAAGCGGCCCGAAGCCAAGGTCTATGCCCTCACGCTCGACAATGTGACCAAACCAGAGCTTCAGCTCGCGGTGGTCACCGAGAAGAAAATCCCCGAAGCGCCGGTCAAACCCGACACCGGAGCCGACCCCAAGGCGGAAGTGAAAACGCCGCCGGATGCCGCAAACGACGACGAGGAGATCGACGAAGAGGTCGAGCCGGGCACCAAGACCGCCCGGGTCGATGCCATCAAGAATGAGACGCTCAACATCCTCGGCGATCTCATCGAACTCGCCCGCTCGCCCAAAATCACGCCAGCGACGGCGAGCACCGCAAAGTAAAGAGCGGCCCGAAGGCGGCTCACGCGGGACCGAACTTCGCCCGCACCGCCAGCCCGTCGTCCGTCGCGATCTCCACATCGCGCAGTCTCAGGTCCCCGAGGGAGAGCGCCACGAGCGGGAAGACGCGGCCCTCGACTTTGTCGAGGTGAGGACGGACGAAACCAGCGGCGAGTTTTGTGACCATCGCATCGCCGCCGAGGGTAAGGGCCGAGAGCCGGGCGTTGAGCTGCTCATCCACGTCGAGGTTGCCGCTGAGCGAGAGGTCGGCGCTCATTACAAACATCTTTGCAGTCACGTCGCAGCGGAATGACAGCGCCCGCGGGCCGCGCGCAGTGAGCACGATCTTCGTCTGCTTGATCTCCAGCCCCTGCCTGGCCGCCGCTTCCGTGGCGAGCCTGTGGAGGAGCGCCTCCAGCGCGCCGTGCGCCACAGCGAGCGAGGCGGAACCGCTGCCCGCATTTGCCAGCGCGAGAGCGCCGTCGGCCGGCTGGCCGGTGAACCGCAGCTCGGCGCGCTCCGCCTCCACCCGCAGATGCACCGGCGCCCCCTCAAACTCCAACGGCGCGCCGGCCAGCTCGAAGCGCTCCGTCAGCACCGTCGCGGCACCTTCCGCGGGCGCGGTGGGAAGCCGGAGGCTGCGCGTGACCTGAGCGCCCGTGAGATCGATCCGCAGCGCGGCGAGCGCGTTTAGCGCGGCGCCTTCCGCGCGCACGCTTTGCACGGCGACACCGCGCGCGGCGAAGCCGGCGGTGAGCGCGGCGGTGAGTTCCTCGGGAGAGGCGGGAAAGTTTGCGGCGGCGAGCGGGAGCATGCGCGAGCGTCCGGGCCGCGCTTGCGAGCGTCAAGCACTGCCGCCAATCTCACGCTTTCAGCCACGACATCGACAAGCCCGCGTCCGCCGCATTTCATCCCTCCCATGTTCCCGCTCTCCCCCCGCCTGCTCGCACCGCTTTTCATCGCCGCCCTGCTCGCGCCAGCGCCAGCGCCGGCGGCCGATGCGCCGAATCCGCCCGAGCCGCTCTACGAGACCCGTGCGGAGCATGATCGGAACGGCATCGGCAAGTTTTTCATGGGGCGCGAAATCGCGCACGTCATGGGCCACCAGGCCGCCGACTGGCTCGAGCGCCCGGAGCGGGAGGAGGAGGAGCGCACGGATCTGCTGATCGACGCGCTCAAGCTGCGCGAGGGCGAAGTCGTCGCGGACATCGGGTGCGGCTCCGGCTTCATCAGCCGGAAGATCGCGAAGAAGACCGGCGAAACCGGCACGGTCTATGGCGTGGAGATTCAGCAGGAGATGCTGGACCTGCTGATGAAAAGGATGGCGATGTTTCGCATCGGCACCGTGAAGCCCGTGCTCGGCACGACCACCGATCCGAAGCTGCCGCCCGCCTCCTGCGACACGATGATCATGGTGGATGTCTATCATGAGTTCGATTTCCCGTACGAGATGATCGCGAACATGATCGCGGGGCTGAAACCGGGCGGGCGGATCGTCTTTGTCGAATATCGGAAGGAAGACCCGAAGGTGCCGATCAAGGAGGTCCACAAGATGAGCGAGGCGCAGGTGAAGAAGGAGATGACCGCGCATCCCGCGCTCGAATTCGCCGAGACCATCACGGTGCTGCCGCGGCAGCACATCATCATTTTCAAAAAGAAATGACGCCGCGTCCCGACGGACGCCGGTCACGCGCGGCGGCCTAAAGTTCATTCCGTTAATTTGGTCAAATTCCGTAATTCCGTCTAAAAAATCAGAACGGGATTACGGAATTTTTTCCAAATTAACGGAATTGGGACGCGAAAATTCCTTTCGACGATCTTTCTATCGCGGTGCAGCGGCGGGCACGGGCTCCACGATCCAGTCCCAAGTCGGCAGCGTGCGTCCGTCGCGGAGCGTGAGGCCGCGCGGGTTGGTGGGATGGATGTCGTCGCGCGATTCTGCGGTGACGGCGATGGAGACGACGCCGAGGTCGCGCAGCGGCATCACTTCGGCAGGCGCGGAGCGGCCGTCGCTGTCGCGGTCAAACCACACGCTGAGCCCGGCGAGTTCGGTGCCAGTGAGGGCGCCGCTGCCATCGTCGTCGAGCGCGGCGAGCGCGTCGTAGCCGGTGCGGCGGAAGATTTGAAACGTGTAGCTGCCGAACATCTGCCGAGCGGAGCGGATTCTGCCGGTCTCCGCCGGATCCCAGACGAGGAAGCCCAGCCCGGGCTTCACCCACGCCCAGCGCTCCCGCCCTCCCAAGCCCCGGAGGTCAAACTCCACGACCCGCCGGGGATCGAGCATCTCCGCGAGATGCGCCGCGGGATGCAGCGAGAAGACGATGGGCGTGATCGGCCCCATGCGCAGCTTGGAAAACTTGTCGATCGCCGCCTGCGCCTGCTGAAGGTCTTTCTGCTCTTCCACCGCGAGCGACTCGCCCGCCTTGCCCGCGAGCCGGACGAAAGCGGCCGCCGCTTCATGGGCCGTGATGCTATTGCGTCCGGCCACCGGCATGCGGGTCAGCTTCTCGTCCTGCACCATCGCAGCCTCGAACGCGCGGGAGTAGGCGTCGCGGATGCGGCGCTCGGTGATGCCTTGCAACTCGGCCGGCACGCCCTGCGGCTTTGCCGTCGCGCTCCATGTGGCGAACTCTTCCAGCAGCGACGCCAGCCCCAGCAGGGCGAGGCCGTTCTTCCCATCGAGCCTCACCGCGTCATTGAAACTCCGCGCCGCACGCGCGGCATGATCGGCGAGTTGCGCGGGCGTTGGCATTCCGCCGGGTTTGCCGCCTTCACCGTTGCGCGTGTAGCCCCTGTTCCAGTCCGGAGCCACTCTGGGCTTGCCGCCGTCCCCGTCGCGATTGGGAAACGCGGCGACGTGATCCTTCTTCGTGGAAAAGGCGAGGTAGTGAATGCGTGCGAGCGTGTAGTGCGCATCGGCTTCGTCCCGGTGCTTCTCCAGGTACGCTTCGGCGTTTTTTGCGAGCCGATCCACCGGCACGAGTTCCGGTGCCATGAACATCGCGTGCGCCGTCGCGGCGAGGAGGGTGAGGGCGACAGACAGAGCGCTGCAGAGGGAGGATTTCATGGGGCGGTTCCGGGATGAGATCGCCGGCAGGATGGCGACCAATGGCCACATGATCTTCCACCGCGCGCCGCTTGGTCAAGCGGGCCTCCCTTTCAAATCAACTCCGATCAAACGGCCTCCGCCGTCAGCGCGCGAAGCCTACTTCGCAGGCGCGTCGTCGGCCGGCTTCTCGGGCGCTTTCTCCGGCGTCGCCGGCTGGGCCTCGGGAGCGGCCGGCGCCGCAGGCGCTGGCAGAGGCTCGCCCGGTTTCACCGGCGCAGACGCGGCCCCTGACGCGGCGGGCGTTTCGTCGGAAAGCGGCGTGCCCTTCTGCTTCTCCTCGATGGCCTTCATGACGGCGTCGCGCACCTTGTCCCCGGCGGCTGCATCCGGCGTGATCGAGGTCACGGGGGCCACGCGCAGCTCCTGGAGCCTCTGCTGGATATTGCTCTTCTGCGTGTTTTTCACGTAGAGGTAGGAAAGCGAGAGCGCGAGGACGAAGAAGAGGCCGCCGAGCCAGCGGGTGATCGTCTGCAGCACGTTGGAGGTCTGCGCGCCAAAGAGATTCTCGGTCATGCCGCCGCCGAAGGCCGCACCCAGCCCCTCGTTCTTCGGACGCTGCATCAGCACAAGCAGGACGATGAGCAGCGACACCAAAACATGGATCGCGAGGAGGATATTGATGACGATGGGCAGCATGATGGGGCGCGGAATATGGGGGAAAGACCCTTGGCTGTAAAATGGAAGTTTCGCAGGGGAAAAACGGGGGAGTTTTGACCCATATGCCGACTGTCGGCGGGCAAATTTCCCTCGTGAGCGCGCCAAGGGTGAATGCTCCGTCCACTGCTCCGCGCCATTCCTCCCCGGCGGGCTGCTGCTCGCATACGTCGCCCTCGCCGCCCCTCACGCGCCACCTGCGCTGATGCGGCCCGAACCGCCGTCTTTACCTTTCCACTCTGTGCGGTAGCTTCGCCGTCCTTTTTCAAAAGCCATGCTCACCAGCGCCCAAATCCGCCAGCAGTTCCTCGATTTCTTCCGCGAAAAGCAGCACACCATCGTGCCGAGTTCGTCGCTCATGCCGGACTCGCCGAACCTGCTTTTCACAAACGCCGGCATGAACCAGTTCGTGCCCATCTTTCTCGGCGAGCGCAGCGCCGATGTGGACACATGGAGCGGAGCCGTCAAAGGGTCGAAGACCCGCGCCGCGGACACGCAAAAGTGCATCCGCGCCGGCGGCAAACACAACGACCTCGACGACGTGGGCCTCGACACCTACCACCACACCTTCTTCGAAATGCTCGGCAACTGGAGCTTCGGCGATTACTTCAAAAAGGACGCCATCGAGTGGGCGTGGGAGTTGATCGTCGAGCGCTTCCATTTCCCGCCGAACCGCGTTTACGCCACCATCTACCAGCCCGATCCGGGCGACCCGAGCGAGCGCGACCAGGAGGCGTGGGAGCTGTGGGCGGAGAAATTCCGCAGCGTCGGGCTCGACCCCGCGATCCACATCGTCAACGGCAACAAGAAGGACAATTTCTGGATGATGGGCGAGACCGGCCCGTGCGGCCCGTGCAGCGAGATCCACATCGACCTCACCCCCGCCGGCGACACCCGCGGCCGGCTCGTCAACCAGAGCAGCGCCGAGTGCATCGAGATCTGGAACAACGTCTTCATCCAGTTCAACGCCAACCCCGACGGCACCTTCACCCCGCTGCCCGCGCAGCACGTCGATACCGGCATGGGCTTCGAGCGCCTCACCTCGATCATCCAGGGCACGAAGG
>JANOBH010000630.1:0-1858 GCA_031411535.1 Chthoniobacter sp.
GGATCGAAAAAGCGAAGAGGGCGGTTTTCACGGTGCGGCGGCAGAAGCGCCTAACTCTGAATTGGACGAAATCATTTCGCAATTAAAGGCGCAGGCCTCTCGTCCATCCCATCCCGGTTAGTTAGCGATGGGTTCACGGCGCGGGGTTTCCGCCGCCGGGGGACGAGCTGCTGGAGCTGGTGGAGGAGGAGCTTGGGGCGGCGGGGTCGTTGCTGTAGGTCACGCCCCATTCGCGGGCTTTGCGGCGGAGGCTGGCGGGGTCGTCGTGGCGGTAGGCGTTGTCGATGTCGTCCCAGGCGTCCAGGATCGCAGCATCCACGCGCGGCTGGAGCCTCGTTACGCGACTCCATCGCGGAACGCCCTTGTCTTCGCGATTCCATCGCCCCGGCCCGGCCTGGCCGCCGACCTGCCACCCGCCGGCAATGGAATTGCCCGGACAAGTGCGTGCCGAAACGGAGTTTCGGCACGAGAGGCGGGTGCTCGGCGCGCGCCGCCCCTCTGCACACCTCGCGGGGGAATCCTCCTGACGGTCGACCTTCGGCGCTCTCATCGGTGAAGTGGGGTTGTTTCAGACCTGAGCCACGCGGTCACGGGCGAGCCGGGGCGGGCTGCGGGAAGGCGGGCCGGACCTGCTGATCTGCGCCGGGTGGATGAGGCTCGCAAGCTGACGCGGGACAGCCGATGAGAGAAGCATCGTGAACGGCCTTCTCCGAATTCTCACCGTAGTGGCAACCGCCGTCGTGGCGTTCCTGCCGGCGCGCGGGGAGGAGGCGGGCGGGCGGTTTCTGGTGCGCTCGTGGCAGTCGGAGGACGGGCTGCCGAGCAATGCCGTGCGCTCGGTCGCGCAGGCTGCGGACGGGTATCTGTGGGTGGCCACGGCGGAGGGCGTGGTGCGTTTCGACGGGGTGCGCTTCACCGGCTTTGATGCGGAGCCGGATGTCCGGCTCGCGCGCGGCGCGACGCGGACGCTTTTTGCCACGGCCAACGGCGAGGTGTGGGTGACGACGACTCGCGGCGGGCTGCTGCGCTGGCGTGGCGGGCGGCTGACGCGTGTCTGGAAAGAGCAAAGCGTGACTTCTCCTCCGCGCGTCACGCAGGTCACGGACGACGGCCGCGGCGGCGTGCTGCTGGTGCGCGGCGCCGAGGTCTGGCACGCCGCCGGTGATGCGGAGCCGGCGCCGGTGGAAAAGACGCCCGAAGTGGAGGAGCGCCTGCGGCTCGATGCGGAGGCGTCGCCGGTGCGCGGGAGTTTCGGCGTTCCGGCTCAGTTGCGCGACAGGCGCGGGAGGGTCTGGCGGGCGGGCCCTGTGCGCGGTCTGACGGTCAGCGATCCCTCGGGGAGCGCCGCCGTCGAATTGCCGACGGTCGAGCCGGGGAACCGCATCGCGGAGCTGTTTGAGGATCGCGAGGGAAACATCTGGGCGGCCACGGGCGACAGCGGGCTGGTGCAGATTCGCGAGCGCCGTGCGGACGTGCTCACGGTGGCGGACGGACTCAGCGACCGCACTGCTTTCGCGGTGATGCAGGACCGCGCCGGCGCGTGGTGGGTGGGCAGCAAGCGCGGCGGGCTCGACCGCATCGTCGAGGGCGCGGTCACGCATTTTGAAGTCGGCGACGGGACTTATTACCGTCCGATTTCCGCGCTGTGCGAAGACCGCGCGGGCATGGTCTGGACGGCGACGCGCGACGGCAGCGTCTTCCGACTCGCGGAGGGTGGATTCGTGCCGGCATTCGATCCCGTTTCACTGCCGAGCAAGGTCATGGCGATCGTCGAGGATGCGGACGGGCGGATGTGGTTCGGCGGCTCGCAAGGGCTGGCGGTGCTCGCTTCCGGGAAAGTCTCGCGCGTTGGCGAGGC
>JANOBH010000631.1:0-5672 GCA_031411535.1 Chthoniobacter sp.
CTCGATTTTTGCCACCAATTTATAATCTACACCCTCGTGTGTGAGGGGTTTCTCGCCTGACGACAGAGACATGAACGTCTTACCAATAGTAGTGTCTTCTGCAAAACTCGGGAAGTTTATCATTTCCACATAGTAAGCACCTTGTTCGTGAGCCGGATTCGCCTCCGCTCTAAACGCGTGAAGTGCGAGGCTCGATACTATGATGGTTGCCGTGGTTCGCTTGACAAAGCTGCGTCGGGTAATTTGTGCGGGTTGGCTGGGGGTTTCGGGCATGTTTTCGAGGTCGGTGGTGTTCATGGTGGCGTTTGCGTGCTGGGTTGGCTAGTCGGTTGTTTCCTGCGGGTTGCTGGGCTGCTGGCTGGGATTAAGTGGTAAAGGTGGCGGAGATGATGTCGCTGGGCTGGCCGATCTCGTCGTCGCCGAGGACGCCGCGGAACTGGTATTCGCGGACTTCGCTCTGGCCCGCGACGGCGGGCGGGATTTCTCCCCCGCCTCGTGCCCAAGCTCCTGTTTGGGAATGCCAGTGTCTTGGAAGCTCCGCTTCCCGGCGCGTGGCATGAAGTGACGCGTGTGAGCCTCTCGCGCCCCGGACGAAGCAGAGCTTCGCAGACAAGGGCGTGCCCAAGCTGGAGCTTTGGCACGAGGAAATGGCGGGCTTGACTTTCGCGAGAAAACTGTCGCCGCAGAATCGCTGCCTATCTCGCCGTCTCGCCGTCTCGCCGTCTCGCCGTCTCGCCGGACGACGGTTCCGCGCTGCCACCGTGCGGGCCGGGCTTCCTGCTAACTCCGTATGGGGGACCTGGGCGACCATCTTCCTTCGTTTGACGCCGGAACTTTTAGGGATGCCCTGCAAAGCGAGTCAATGACTTTTTTATCCGGCGGCGAAATGAACCTCGTTTCCATCGGCGGGCTTCCCTTCGTGGAAAGGCCGGCCCCCGCCGGGCGCTCCTGATGGGGGATGGCGAGCCTCGCCGACGGCGCAAGATCGCGCACAAAAAAAAGCGCCGCACGTTGCCGCACGTCTCCGTGCGGCGCTCTCTTGCGGGTGCTCCGCTACTTTTTCTCGAGCGGATGCTCTTTCAGGATGTCCTCCACCATGTAGAAGATGGAGCGATCCTTGGTGGCTTCGCGCACCTTCGCGATTTCGGCCGGCTTCACGATCGGCAGGTCATTGCCAAAGGACTGGTTCACGTAGGAGATCACCGCGGCTATTTCCTCGTCATTGAGCAGGCCGGCGAAACCCATCATCGGCGGCGTGCCCTTCGCGGGGCCGTATTCCTTGCCCTGAAACTTGAGCGGTCCGTGGAGCCCCTTGAGCACGACCTTGATCGCACGCTCAGGTGCGCCCTGGAGCCACTCGCTTTTCGCGAGTCCGGGGTAGGTATTGTCCACGCCCTTGCCGTCCGGCTGATGGCAGGTGGCGCAGTGAGCCTCCCGGTTAAAGATTTCCTTCCCGAGGTTGTAAGCCTTCGTGTCCTCCTTCGAGAGGCTCTTGTTCGTCGGACCGTACTTGGCGTCGGGCTGGGCGCGCATCCGGGCCTGGAGCATGGAGTTCTTGCCGACGATATCCTTGCCCTCCGGCAAAGAACCGAGCTGCTTCAGCGTCTCCTTGAAGCAGTAGTCGATGTAGTAGTCTTTGTCGGGCGCTGCGAGCATGGCGAAGTCGATCGCCTTGGGCGTGTCCTGGCCGCGGAAAAAGCTCAGGGCGCGCACGGCTTCGAGGCGGACGCGCGGAGCCTTGTCCTGCACGGCGGTGCCGACCAGATCGAGCGCTCCGGGGACGCGGTCGCGCCAGTAGCAAAGGACGCGCACGGCCTGGGCGCGGGCGCGCGGCTCGGGTGATTTCAGGACGTCGTTTAGCAGGGCCGCGTTCACGACGTTGTGCCACTGGTGGACCCACAGCGCTTCGAGGCGGTTGTGCTCGTAGCTCTTGTCTTTCTTGTCGAGCGCCTTCTCCCACTTCTGCACCGCGGCGATGACTTCCGGCGTGGGGTGCGTATCCAGCTCGATCTTCGCGCGCTGGCGCACGTTGTCTTCATGCTCCTTGAGCAGTTCGAGCAGATTCGCGACCGGCTCACCGGCGACCTTCTTCGGCGCAAGCAGCGGGCGGGCCGGATAGGTGATGCGATAGATGCGGCCGTGCTGGTGGTCGCGGTTTGGATCACGGAGATGATGCTGAAGGTGGCCGATGAGCATCTGCGACCAGTCCATGAAATACAGTGAGCCATCCGGGGCCACCGCGACACCGCTGGGTCGGAAGTTCGGGTTCTTCTGCACGTCGGTCGCCACGAGGCCCGGCTCCCACGTTTCACCCTTCAGGCCCGAGCCTTCCTCCGTGACCTTCGCGCGGAAGATACCCTGATAGCTGATGACGTTCGTATTGAGGAAGGTGCCCTGCCAGTCGTCCGGGAAGTGGCGGCTGCTCAGGATCGCCGTGCCGGGCGTCGGGCGTGAGGGGCGGTTCCAGAACTGCTTCATGCCGGGGTGGGAGCCGCTGTCGAGGTGTCCGCTGAAGGCGGGGGCAAAGTAGTTCGCGTTGCCGGTGGCGTCCGTGATGATGTCATTGCCCCAGTAGTCGAAGACGCGGCCGTGCGGATTCGCGAAGCCATACGGGACGTAGCGCTCGAACTTGCTCGTGCGCGGCTCGAAGCGGTAGATCGCGCCGTTCACATTCCGCACCGGGCCGTTGAGCGTCTCGACATTCGTCCGATGGAAAACGCCGTCGCTGAAATAAACCGCGCCGCCGGGCTCGTAGCAGATCGAGTTTGTCTCGTGATGCGAATCCGCGGCATCAAGCCCGTGGACGATGCGCTCCTTCCAGTCCGCCTTTCCGTCGCCATCCGTGTCGCGCAGGAACCACATGTCAGGCGACTGCATGACGAGCACGCCATCCTTGTAGAGCTGGAAGCCCGTCGGGCAGTTCAGGCCATCAGCGAAGGTCGTGCATTTCGTGAACTTGCCGGTCTTCGGATCGATGTCGAAGACGACGAGCTTGTCGAAGTTCTTCGTCGTCGGCGTCGTCTCCGGGTACGTCGGCCACACGGCCACCCACAGGCGGCCTTTGGTGTCGAAATTCATCTGCACTGGGTTCACCAGCTCAGGGAATTCCACCTCGGAGGCGATGAACTCGACCTTCGTGCCCTCGGGCGAGGTGATATACTGCAGCGCTTCCGCGCCGGGCAGATACGGCACGGCTTCGGGCCGGTTCGCTGGCGTCGGCTGGACGGGCGGCAGATTGTCGTCCTTCACCTCGAAGGCCTTGCCCTTGGCCACTGCCCACACGGCCTGGTCCCGATTCGCAGTCTTCACGTCGCGCTGAGCCAGCTCCTCACCCACGATCGTCGCGTTATCCACGCCGGAGTACTTAATCCGCGAACGCTGCCCGTAGATGTTGAACTGGTCCACGGTGCGGTAGCGGTGATGCCACTGCACGTTCTTCTCCAGCACCGCTTCGCGGAGCTTCGCCAGCGTGGGGTCCGTCGTCGAGGGCGCGTCCTTGCCGAACAGCGCCTTGAACTGCACCGGCGCGAGTTGCCTGTCGCCTTCCTCGGCCAGGTGGATGCCATTGATTGTGAGCGGGCGCGCCGCTTTCGCGTAAAGCTGCTGCGAGGGTGTGAAAAGATCGACGAACTGCACATCGTTCGCCTTCGCCACCTCGGCCATCGCCTTGGTGTAAAGCGCGAGGTTTTTGTTGTTTGCCGCGCCGTCCGGATAGTCCGTCGGGTTTTTGACGTTCTCGTGCGCGATCGGCGAGAGCAGCACGATCCTCGGATGGCCCTTGCCGTAATCCGCGGCGAGTTGCTTCTTCAAATATTCGTCGAGCGCCTTCTTGAACCCGTCCATCCCCGCCTCGCCCTTGAAGGATTCATTGAAGCCCCAGTAGGCGAGGATGACGTTCGCGCTGAAATCCGTTCCGGCTTTGTAAATGACGTCCGTTTTCCCGACCTTCACGGCGGTGTCGCCCTTCCGCATCCCGAGGAAATACTCGGTCGTCGGGACTTCGTCCGAACGCGGATGCACATTCACCTCATCGGCTGCGAACCCGAGGTTTCGCACCGTGAGATCGAGGTCGGGATAGGCCTTGTGGATCAGCGTCTCCAGCCAGGCATGGTGCTGCTGCCGGTCCGCGAGGCCGCTGCCCACGATGGCGATCTCGTCGCCCTTTTTGAGTTCGAGATTCGTAGGGGCCGCCGCAAAGAGCGCGGCCGCAGAGGTGAAGGTGAGAGCGAGGGTGAAGAGGGTGCGTTTCATCATGGTGGAAAGCCGGGGGCTGATTCTGGGGGTGGAATTCTTGCGAAGGGAGGACAGACACTCACCATCGCGGAACGGGCAGAAAACTTAGGCAGACTCGCGCCTTCCAACCAAAGAAAATCGCCGCGCCCGGCGCTCTCAGGGCGAAAGGCCCACGATTTCGCCCGCGTAGCCCGTCAGCTCCATGTAGCCCTGGCCGCTGACAGCGGCGCCGGCGCGCGTGCCCGAGACGTCGATTAGACCCTCCCAGTAGGCGATGGGCTGGAGCACGAGTTCCTGCGCCGCGAACGGCGTGCCGATGCGGAGCTGCACGCCGAGCTTCGGCACCGTGAGCTGCCATTCGATGGGATAGCTGCCGCCGGTCTGCGGGCTCTTCCATTCGCGCAGCGGCGCTAGCTGGTAGTCATCGCGGCGGAGGTGCTGCGTGGTGCCGTCCGCGGCGATGAAGGTGCCGCTGGAGCGCGGATCGAGCCCGCCGTCGCGCAGCCGCATCTGGTAGAGCATCAGCTCCGAGCCGTCACCGAGCTGGATGCTGAACCAGTTCCAACCGACCTGCCCCGGCGCGAGCTGATTGGTCGCCCACTCGCGGTCGAGCCAGCTCTCGCCGGTCACGCGCAGGGCCTTTCCGCCGAGCAAGAGCGTGCCCTCCGTCGCCAGCCGCGTGCCGGAGAAATAGTGCGACGCCCGGCCGGCGCCGTCCGCCTTCTGGCTCACGCCGTCCTCGCCGTGGATGACCCACGGCTTCCGGCTCGTGAGGCGCAGATCGAGCGCCGCGTTCGCGCCTTTCGCGCGGAGCGCAAAGCTGCCGTCGCCCGCAAGTTCGAGCGTCCAGTCGTCAATCCACGCGAGCTTTTCATCCAGGCCAAATCCCGCTTCGCCAAAGGCTCCTCGCGCGATCTTCTGCTCGAAATGGAAGCGCTGTCCGGCGATGTCGCTGAGCGCGAAGTGGGCGAACTTCAGATCAGCGACGACAAAGCGCGACGCTGCCGCCGCCGCGCCGGGCGGACGCAGACCCTGGCGGAAAAAGGTGAGCTGGTAGCCGAAGCGCCGTCCGCTTTCGTCCGCGAGATGACCCGTGAAATACCACCACTCGGTTTTGAATTCCGGGTGGATGCGGTGGTCGCGGGGAAACTCGTAGCGCCAGCCGGGAAGCGCGGTGCGCCAGTCCGCAGCGGACGCGGTGGCGAGGAGGAGCGAGAGCAGCCCGACACAGCAGAGGACGAGTTTCCATCGCGCGTCATCCCGAGCGGAGCCCGGCTTTGCGGGCGGAGTCGAGGGACCTCTGCGGTTCGTTGAAGTTCGGAGCTGATTCGGAACGCCGGGGTCCTTCGACTGCGCTGCGCCCGCCTTTCCGCCTCCGCTCCGCTCAGGATGACCCGATTGGGGAGTCGCCTTCATTCTTCGCGGACGGCTGTGGCGAT
>JANOBH010000632.1:0-3107 GCA_031411535.1 Chthoniobacter sp.
CCGACGAATGTGGTGATGATGACGAGCAGGCTGAGGCGCGCCTTCGTCAGCGTCATCAGGTCGGTCAGCAGGCCGGGCTCGGCGAGATCGCGCGGGTCCGCGATCGCGACGGCGGGTTCGGGTGCGGTGCGGTTCACGCGCGCGCCTCCACGGGGAGCAGTTTCGCCGCGGTGGGCGCGGAGTCTTTCACAAAACGGCTCGCGCGGACTGCGAGGAGCACGCTTAGCGCGAGGATGGCCGCGCCATTGATGACGTGGATCGTCGTGAGCGTGACAGGCTTGGCGTGCAGGATCACGGCGACGCCGAGCGAAAGCTGCACCAGGACGAGACCGAGCAGTCCCGTGGCCACGCTGGTCAGGCGCACCTCGCCCGCGGCGCGGCGGAGCACTAGAGCCACGAGCGTGAGCACGAGCAGGGTGACGACGACCGAGCCGACGCGGGTGTGGGTGAAATTGATGTGCACGAATTTGTTATGCACTGTCGGCATCCAGCCCCCGGCGACGTCGGCTTCGGGGAATGTCGGGATGGCGAGCCCGGCGCCGAGATGGCGCATGGCCGCGCCTGCCACAAGCTGGCCAAAAAGCGCGATAACCACGAGCCACGCGAGGCGGCGCACCGGGACGAGGCTGGCGCCGGACAATTTCCACGAATCCTCAATCCATCCGCGCGAGAGCAGAGCCGCCAGAACCGCAAGCAGACACAGCTCCACCTGCGCGGTCGTGCCGTGGACGATGCGCAACGCCATCGCCGCCTTGAGATTCCCCGCGGTTTCCAGGGTGACCCGCAGCCCGCCAAACGTGCCCTGCACGACCACCCCGACGAATGCCAGCACCGTAAGCCAGCGCACCGCGCGGGAGGTGGACGGGGAGGCGAAAGCCCATCCGCAAAAGATCATGATGAGCAGACCGATGCCGGCGGCGAAAAGGCGATGGCCATGCTCAAGCCTCACGGGAAAATCTCCCCACCAGCCCTCGGGATTCAGCGAGCCGAAGCTCAGCGGCCAGTCCGGCACGGCCATGCCGGCGTGATAGGACGTAACGAGCCCTCCGATGAAAAGCAGACCGAACGTCAGCACCACGACGCACTTCGCGTAAAGCGCGAGAGCGGGATTGAAGACGGTGGTGGGCGTGGCGTTCAAAGTGCGGAGCCGGGTTTCCGCGTGCGCCCCGGCCGCGCCATGCGGCTGGTGCCGCCGGCGCCAGCGGGCCGGCGGCTAATTCGCGGCAGGCGCCGGGGCGGCGCTGGGTTTCAGGCTCGCCCGCTCCTTCATCCACGCATCGAAGTCGGCCTGCGACTCCACTTTCATCATCGCCTTCATCGCATAGTGGCCGGCGCCGCAGAGCTGGGCGCAGACGATTTCATAGTCCCCTGCCCGAATCGGCCGGAACCACATGGGAATGCTCGATCCTGGAATGGCGTCCTGGCACATCCGCATGTGCTGGAGTGAAAAGCTGTGGATCACATCTTTTGCGCTGATATCGATGACCGCGGGCTTGCGGTAAACGAGGTGCATCTCGTTCTTGGAGACGATGTCGTCGCTGCCAGCCGGATCGGCGGGATCGATGCCCAGCGGATTGTTTCCGGCGATCAGCCCCGCCTTCTGCCTGCCGAATACGCCATCCGGGCCGGGGTAGTGAAAATTCCACGCAAACTGCTCGCCGACCGCACGGACGCGGATGGCCTCGGACTTGTCGGGGAAGCTGTCTTCCGTGACCCGGATACCCCAAAGCGGCAGACCGAAGCCGAGGAGCAGCACCGCCTCGATCAGCACGACGCTGAATTCCAGGTGGGCGGACGCCTTGCTCTGAACGCCGTGGTAGTCCGCCTTTGGGTGCCGCGACTTGTGGAAGCGAATGATCGTGTAGAAGAAATAAGTGATCCAGCCGACGAAAAGGATCGCCATGAACCAGTGGCAGAATTCGAGCAGGTGATCGACGCCTTCGCCGTGCTCGGCGGCGTTTGGGAGGATTCCCAGGGCTTTGTTGATGCTGAACATAAGATTTTAGGAGTCGGCTCCGGAGTCGCTCTGCGAAAACTCCGCGTGCGGCGGGAGCGGTGCGGCAGCGCGCCGCATGAGCGAGATGCCAAAGGCCACTAGGAGGCCAAGGACGCCGAAGATGAAGCCGAGCAGGAGGAAGATCGCGGCATTCATCGCGCCCGCCGTCTTGGAATTCGCATCGCCCATGCACACGGTGCAGGCGACCGCCGCGGAGGGCAGGCATGCGATTCCCGTGGCGACGGCCAGCGAGAAGAAACGGAACAGGGCGCGCATCCTCATAGGATCAGCTTTCGCGATTTCCTCAGAAAATAGATGCCATACGCGAGAAGCGCGATGGCGAGGATCGCGCATGTGATCCCAAAGGCGGGGGCAAGGCCGTTCACGAATCCCCACGCGGCGCAACCTCCGGCGAGGAGGATGGACAGGACGATGAAGAAGATATGGAAAGCCTTGAGGGACATGCGGTGTCAGTGCAGCGCGTGGGTGGTGCCAAAGATCGGATCGATGTAGTGCAGCAGCGTGAGGAAAAAGAGGCCGGCCACAAAGAACATGGTGAAGAGAAGGAACTTCCAGATCATCCACTTTTCACCCTTCAAGTGCATGAAGATTGCGGCGACGAAACCGACTTTGATCGTGGCGACAACCATCGCCACGGCGATATTTGCGCTGCGGCTGCCAAAATCGACGTACGAAAGCCAGACGGTGACGACCGTGGCGAACAGCAGGAAACCGCCTACGCCCAGGTAAAGCCCGAGGTGCATGTCGTGATGCGAGTGCCCCCCGGTTGCGGGCTCTTCGTGGGTGGTCACTTTTGCGACCT
Organism: Chthoniobacter sp.; assembly: GCA_031411535.1. Lineage (GTDB taxonomy): Bacteria > Verrucomicrobiota > Verrucomicrobiia > Chthoniobacterales > Chthoniobacteraceae > Chthoniobacter. Next base: position 2,820 of record JANOBH010000632.1, read on the forward strand.
CTTTGCCGTGATCGTGGGATTGGCTCATGTGGGGGATTTAGAGGAGGTAAAAGATCGGGAAAACGAAGATCCAAACGAGATCGACGAAGTGCCAGAACAGGCCGACTACTTCGACACGGTTGGCGAGGTGCTCGGGATTGCGTTTGAACATGTTCGCGCCGCCTTCAATGGGCAGCCACAGGTAGATCATGATCAGCACCCCCGCCAGAACGTGCAGTCCGTGCAGACCGGTGATGGTGAAATAGACGGCGAAGTAGGAGCTGTGTTTCGGCGCGAACGCGCTGTAGG
>JANOBH010000633.1:0-22485 GCA_031411535.1 Chthoniobacter sp.
TCGTGATGCGAGTGCCCCCCGGTTGCCGGGGCGTCGTGTGCGGCCGCTTTCGCGACTTCTTTGCCGTGATCGTGGGATTGGCTCATGTGAGGATTTAGAGGAGGTAGAAAATCGGGAAGACGAAGATCCAGACGAGATCGACGAAGTGCCAGAACAGGCCGACAACTTCTACACGGTTGGCGAGGTGCTCGGGATTGCGTTTGAACATGTTCGCGCCGCCTTCAATGGGCAGCCACAGGTAGATCATGATCAGCACCCCCGCCAGGACGTGCAGTCCGTGCAGACCGGTGATGGTGAAATAGACGGCGAAGTAGGAGCTGTGTTTCGGCGCGAACGCGCTGTAGGAATCGACGTCCTTGCGCTCGATCCTGCCGATCTTCTCGGTCGCCCCCTTGTACCAGAAATGCGGCTTGTCGCTTTCCGGATTGGTAGGATCGGCATTAACCGGATCGAGTCCGACCTCGAAGGCGACCAGCTTCACACCGGGCACTTTCTCCAAGGCCTCGGCGGTGCCTGGAGAGAAATGGTGGCCTTTGACCATGAGCAATTTGGGGTCGTGCGAATCCGGCACCGACTCCAGATCATGCTTTTTCAGGAAGGTCTCCAGCTTCTCGCTCTGCGCCGGGTCCGCTGCGATGACGACCTCGTGAAGGTGACCGGAGATTTCAACGCGCGGCTCCAGGCCTTTCTCCTTGAGGTGATGGTTGCCCAGGTATTCCTCGTAATGCTCGATCGCGTCTTTCTTTATGAAGGCGCCGAAATGGTCGAATTTCTGCGGCCATTCGTAGGCGAGCTTCACGATGAGGAAGAGGGCGCCGCAGAGGATCGAGATGCCCATCCACAGCTTGTATTGCGAAAAATTCCGCATCTTCAGCGAGGCCCACGCGAGCACCACCGTCACCGACGATGCGATGAGGATGGCCGTGTTGGCCGCGCCCACTGGCACATTCAGCAGGCCGTGCGGCCAGTAGCCGTCCTCCGCACCCATCCGAAGGAAGATGTAGGCGGAAAAGAGGCCGCCGAAGAGCATGACTTCCGAGGCGAGAAAGAGCCAGATGCCGAGCTTGGCGTTGTAGAGTCCGGTATCGGGACGGGCGGTGACTTCGTGCGGGATTTGCATGGCTGCGATGAAAAGGTCGTGCGTGGGATTCTAGTGGCCTGGCGGTTTTTCCGGGCTTTGCGGTTTGGCGGATTTCGGCGCTTCGGTCTGCGGCGTGAAGTCCTTGTCCGCGCCGGGCACGCTGTATTCGTAGGGTCCGCGGTGGACGGTGATTTCCCTGGTGAAATTGCCGTGCGGCGGCGGGGTGGGGGTGTCCCATTCGACCGTCGTGGCGTCCCACGGATTGTCATTGGGCACCTTGCGCCCGTAGAGGATGCTCCAGCAGAAATTGAAGATGAACGGGATCTGCGCCGCTCCGAGGAGGAACGCGGACACGGACATGAAGTTATTCCAGTGGATGACCGGGGTGATGAGCTGGTCGAAAATCGCGCCACCGTCATACCAGCGGCGATGCACTCCGGCCATGCCCTGCAGAAACATCGGGAAAAAGATGCCGTTGATGAAGATCAGCGAGAGCCAGAAGTGCATCTTGCCGAGAAACTCGTTGAGCATCCGGCCCGTCGCTTTGGGATACCAATAATAGACGCCCGCGAAGATCGCGAAGATCGTGCCCGGTGCGACGACGTAGTGGAAGTGGCCGATGATGTAATAGGTGTCGTGGAGGTAGAGATCGACCGCATTGAAGGCAAGCGGGATGCCGGTCAGTCCGCCGATGCCGAACATCGGCAGGAATGCCGTGGCGAAGAGCATGGGCACGGTGAAGCGGATAGAGCCGCCCCACAGAGAGAGCATCAGCGCCGTCACGAGAATGACCGACGGCACCGATATCATAATCGTCGTCACCTGGAAGAAGGCCGCCACTTTCGCGCCCATGCCAGTCATGTACATGTGGTGCGCCCAGACGATGAAGGAGAGGAAGCCGAGAACGAAAATCGCACCGACCATCGCCTTGTAGCCATAGAGGGGCTTGCGGGTGTTGTTCGCGATGATTTCCGCCACCATGCCGATACCTGGCAGGATAAGCACGTACACCTCGGGGTGCGCAAGGAACCAGAAGAGGTGCTGCCACAGGATCGGGCTGCCGCCTCCCGACCATTGGGTGATTGCGCCGTTCACGATCAGGCCTGTCGGCATGAAAAAGCTGGTGCCAAAGGCACGGTCCATGAGCTGCATGACGCCTGCGGCCTCGAGCGGCGGGAAGGCGAGGAGCAACAGGAAGGCGGTGACGAACTGAGCCCAGACAAAGAACGGCAGGCGCATCCAAGTCATGCCCGGTGCGCGGAGCTGGATGATCGTGGCGATGAAATTCACCGAGCCGAGGAGTGAGGCGGTAATATTGAAAACCATCCCCGTGACCCAGAGGGTCTGGCCGTTCATGAAAAAATGGTTGAGGGGGCCCAGATCGGCGATGCCCGAGAGTGGCGGATAGGAAGTCCACCCCGACTTTGCCGCGCCACCCGGCACGAAGAACGAAACCAACATAAAGATGCAACTGATGAAGAAGCACCAGAAGCTCGCCATGTTGATCTTGGGGAAGGTCATGTCCGGCGCGCCGATCTGAAGCGGCACGACGAAGTTTCCAAAGGCGGCGAATGCGACGGGAACGATGCCGAAGAACACCATGATCGTGCCGTGCATCGCGCCGAAGGCGTTGTAGCCGTCGGCGGTCAGTACACCACGGACGCCATTCGGGTCCGCCTGAAACGCGCTCGGCCCGAAGATCGTCTGCAGAAGCCCGCCGATCATCGGCACGGCCTCGCCCGGATGCGCGAGTTGCCAGCGCATGATCATCATCAGGCAGAAGCCGAACATCAGAAACGCCAGTCCGGTCGTGCCGTACTGGATGCCGATCATCTTGTGGTCGGTGGAAAAAACCCACTTCTGCCAGAATCCGGGCTCGTAATGGTGATCGTCGTGCGCGTGAGCGTCTGGCGCGTGCGTGGTGGCGGCGGTGGACATTTTTCGGGAATTGTTTGTTTTTTAAAACTGGCAGGCCGCGGGATTCTCGCGGTGGCGGAGGCGCAAAAAAGCTACGCTTCTGCGTGCGGCGCGGATACCGGAAAGGCGCCGGATCGCGTTACTTTGCGGGCGCGTCGTCCTTCCATGCGTCGAGTTCGGCCTGCGTCCAGGGCGTCTTCCGATCCGCGTATTTTTTCCGTGCGGCGGCGACGACGTCGGGCGTCACGGGACCGGCGGTATTGCCAAAGCTCGCACGCACATAGGTCATAATGGATGAGATTTTGTCGTCAGTGAGCATGGCTTCCTGACCGGGCATGATCTGGTTGAAGGGCTTTCCGTCGATGACGAACGGCCCGGCGTTTCCTTTCAGGATGATCGACGCAAACCGCTCAGCCGAGCCATTGACGTAGGGCGACTTGGTGATCGGCGGGAAAACCGCCGGCAGCCCCATTCCCGTCGGCTGATGGCAGGCGACGCAGATCATCATGTAGTTCTTTTTTCCCTCAGCCAGCGGATCGGCGGGCGCATCCTGGGCGTGGAGCACCGCGGAAAGGCTGAACACAGCGGCGAGGCAGGCAATGGATTTATGGATCATAGGATTAGGCGGTATTGAGGATTGCGTCCGGCAGATTACTTGGCGCCCGCGGCAGGCGCGTCGTCCTTCCACGCGTCCAGTTCGGGCTGAGTCCACGGTGTCTTGTGGTCGGCGAATTTCTTCCGAGCCGCCGCGACGACGTCCGGGGTCACCGTCCCGGCGTTGTTGCCGAAGCTCGCGCGGACGTATGTCATGATGGCGGCGATCTTCTCGTCGGTCAGCATGGCCTCCTGGCCCGGCATGATCTGGTTGTATGGCTTGCCGTCGATAGTGAACGGCCCGCCGTTGCCTTTCAGGATGATCGCCGCGAAGCGCTCAGCCGATTCATTGACGTACGGGCTCTTCGCGATCGGGGGGAAAACCCCGGGCAGGCCCGTGCCGGTAGGCTGATGACAGGCGACGCAAATCATCATGTACTGTTTCTTGCCCTCCGCCATCAGGTCAGCGCCCGCAGGCGCCGCAGGTGCGCCCGCCGCTTTTTCCGCAGGCTTCGGCGCCGGTGCCCCGCCAGCAGCCGATGGAGCCGGTGCAGCCGCCCCGCCCTCATCCGGGAGGGTGGCGTCTCCAGGAATCTGCAAGAGCTGTGCTTCCGTCCACGGAGACGTCTGTGCCGCAAATTCCTTCTTTGCCGCCACCACTTTCCCCTCCGAAATTTCCGGTGCGCTGTTTCCCCATTCCTGGCGGATATAGGTCGCTACGGCGGCGATTTTCTTGGCCGAGAGGCCCGACTCCCACGGCGGCATTGCTCCGTTGAAGGTCTTCCCTTCGACCGTGAACGGTCCCTGAATGCCCTTAAGGAGAATCGCAACCAGGCGTTTTTCCGAACCTATCACCCACTCTGATTTCGCGAGCGGCGGAAACTGCCCGGCCACACCCATTCCAGTGCCCTGGTGGCATGCCACGCACTGGCCGTACACGCCTTTGCCGATCTGGGCGAGGGATTGCGGCGCTTCAGCAACCGCACCTTTTCCTCCCGCTTTCTTTGGCTGCGGAAAGAGCACCGCGGGCGAGCTCTCGTACTCGTTATAGACCGTGGCGCTCAGACCACCGTGAAAGATGCCGAAATACGTCCCGGCCCAGACCATCGCGCCGGCGCAGATGCCAGTGAGCCAGAGCGGCATCGGGGTGACGTCGGCGGAAGGCTCCGGCTTTTCGCGCTGGACGGATGCATGGACTTCGGTGATGTCCGCGGTCTCGCGGTAATCAATGCGGTCAGGGCCTTGGTTCATGGGCGCGGGATCGTTTGGCGTGCTCACTTGGCGGCGACCTCCGGAGCGGAACCTTTGACTTCTTTGAGCGGGTGGCTTTTATCGAGCGACATGAGATAGGCGACGAGAGCCTTGGCGTCGGGACTCGGCACGACCTCGTAGCCGGATTTTGGCGCGTCCCTTCCCGTGAGCGGGAGGGCGTCGGCGGAGCGCTCTCCGCCGATCTTGCGCGTCTCGAAAAGGTAGCGGTACGGCGGCATGTTGGAGTTCCTCAGCACTGTCCTGGGTGCGTAGAGATGGAGCAGATGCCACGCGGCATCCCGTTTCGCGGGTTTGTACTTTGCATCCTCATCCTCGGGCTCATTGCGCCATTTGGAGGAGCCCACGTTCGCGAGGTCGGGGCCTACCCGCATGCTGCCGAGATACGGCGTTTTTTCAAAAATGTAGTCGCGCGCCACGCTGCGCCGGACGCCCCAGCCGCGGTCGAGGTCCGTGCCGTTCTGCTCATCGCGCACCTGCTGCGAGTGGCAGTAAAAGCATCCCTGCGACGCATAGACAGCGCGGCCTTTTTCCACGGAGACGTTCTTGATCGGGTAAATCTCGGTGATTTTCCCCTCATCCACGACCGTCTGCGGTTGCAGGCCTCCGAGCTGGCAGTGAGGCAGAATGACAAGCGTGAAGCAGGAAAGCGCGAATGAGCCGATGATTCCGGCGAACAAATAGAGCGAGCGATTCATTTAGTGTTTCTCCTCCCCGATGGGCGCAAAGAGCGTCGGTTCGCCGCCCGGCTGGCCGATGCGGAGCAGCATGAGCAGGAAGTGCAGGCCAAACACGAGGTGTCCGACCAGAATCATCCCCCAGGCGATCGATCCGGCCACGTAATAAACGGCACCCGCCTGAATGACCTGGGAGAAAATGGCCTCGGGATCGGCCATCGCGGATCCATAGGCAATTCCGCCGATGGCGAGCATCGCCACCAGCATTCCCCCACCGTAGGCCGAGCCCCAGAAATGCAGGCTGATCATCGACGAGGAGAGCCACTCGCAGCCGACAAGGCGCGGCAGGATGTAGTAGATCGCGCCAAACATCACCATGCTGAAGAATGCGTAGAGCAGCAGATGGGTCTGCGCCGACTGAAAGAAAGTGAAGTGCAGCACGCGATCCACCGACCGCAGGGACGCAAGCAGTCCGACGACGCTGGCGAGGGTGAAAGCAATCGCGCCAAAGAAGGTGAAGCGAATGGTCGGCGAGTGATACACCATGTGGTATTCGCCGCGCATCGTCAGGATCAGGTTTGTCGAAACCGTCACGATCTGGACGATCAGCATGATAGTCGCCGCAATGCTCAAGGTGACGAGCCATACCGGCAGCGGGCCGCCGCTCAACCGCACGGCCCCGGTCAGGCCTGCGAAGAGGATGAACGCCCAGAAGCCGGTGGATGCCAGATGATAGCTATGCACCGGACGGTTGATGACTTTCGGGATCAGATAGTACGCCGCGGCCAGACCGATCGCAGTGATGAAAACATTGAGGAAATTCTGAGCCGCCCACGCACCGATCATGCTTTGTGCGACACCCTGCACCGACGGGAGGGCCAGCGCGATGTGGGCGACGGCAAACGTCCACGGAAACCAAAACAGCGCCGCGACGAGGTACCAAACCGAGATGTAAGCCTCCCCTTTCCGCCGATAACCGAAAAGCATCGCGCCCCACAGGCCGATCAGCAGATAACCAAAAAGCATCAGGACCGCGGCGCTCCCGGGGATTTCCAGACCTTCGACGCCCGTCGTCTTTCCAGCGAGAATCTGAATGATGCCGACCGTCAGACCGATCTGCCAGAAGCTCGCGCCGGTGACCAGAACGCCCGGGATCTTGATCTGCACGCGGCAGAGGCGTGCGAGCAGCCAGATCGCCACGCCCATCCCGGAGAGTGTCGCCCAGCCGTATCCGAGCGCGTTATTATACGCGGGCAGGATGCGTCCGTAGGTCAGGAAAGGAATGTCCGCGAGGAAGCCGGGGCTGTGGAGCTGGATCGATGAGATAAGGCCGAGCACAGTCGCCAGCATCAGCCAGAGAATGGCGTTACCGAAAAAGAAGAGCACAGGACCGGACGCGGACGCGTCGATCGCGGCGCGCTCGGTGGCCTGCACCTGCGCGGCGCTCGGCGCGGCGGTCGTCGGGGTGGGAGCGAGGGCGGCGGCGGTCATTTCGTGGGCTCGGGATTTTCGGAGGGGTTGATCAGCGGCGGGCGGGCGGGCGCTTCTGGTGCGGCCGGAGCAGGCACGGGAGCCGTTTCGACCGGCTTCTCCGGCGGCGAGGCCGGTGCGGGCGCGGCTCCAGCAGGAGCGGTTGCCGGCGGCGTGAAGCGGATGTTGTCAGCGCCTTGCGGAGCGGATGGCAGGGCGGCAGGAGCCGGCTCCTTCGATGCCGGATCAGCAACCGGCATCGGGAGCGGTGGCTCGACCTTGACCGAGGACGGCGCTGGCTTTTTCGCACTCAACTCTGAAACAACCATCGTCATCGCGTCAGCGATCGGGACATGCACGGTGCCCTTCGATTTGTCGACCCATCCCACGGAGGTCAGCTTTTCCTGTGCTTCCGCATCCAGCTTCGCCCGCGTCTCGATCCGCTGGGTAGCGCGTTTTTGCTCCACCTCATCGACTGGCTCCTTGGTCGCTAGGGCGGCCGAAAACACAGCGGCGACGACGACGAACGCCGCCGCGCTGCCGAGAATTACGACGAAGCCGTTGGGCGTGCGGTTGGGAGATTCGGACGCCATATCAGTTACTCAGCTTGATCGAACCGAGGAGACGCGGATCGCGCATCGGAAAGAGGTTTGATTTGCCTATGTTCCTCAGGAATATCCAGCCGAGGATGCCGCCGATTCCGACAAGGGAACTAACATCGAGGATGCTCGGACTGAACCCCTCATGCCTGAGACTTGGGAGAACGATCACATAGATGTCGAGGAGCTGCATGAGCAGAATCCAGACGGCAGCGTGGTTGATGTATTTTGACTTCTTCGTGGCCTGCATCAGCAGCACCGGAAAAGGCAGGAAGAAGCGTCCGATGACCAGAAACTGCGAGAAATACCACCACGACTCGGTGTTGCGGATCCGGAAGTAGATCGTCTCCTCCGGGATGTTCGCATACCAGATGAGCATGTACTGCGAGTAGCCGATGTAGGCCCAGAAAATCGTGAAGGCCAGCATGAACTTGCCCATGATGTGATAGTGCTCCTGGTTCACCGCCTTGAGGTAGCCTTTCGACTTCAATGCAGTGATTAGCAGCACGAGGAGCGACATCGAGCTGCCCGCCGCCCCGGCGAAAATATACACTCCCCACATCGTCGAAAACCAGTGGTAGTCGAGACCCATCAGCCAGTCGAAACCGGCGAACGAGATCGCCAGCGCCACGACGACGATCCCGCCGATTCCGAACTTCCGCATGACGAAGGTATGCTTCGCGGCACCGTCTGCGTCTTGTGCCGTAGAACTCTTATAGAGTGCCGTAGCAACCCAGCCGAGGAAGGCAAAGTAACCGATGGCCCGGACCCAGAAGAACGTGCGGTTGAGATAGCCGGACTTGGCGTCCAGGAGCGGGTCAACCCCCGGCGCGATGTCCCACCATTTCCAGAGCAGCGGCGCGCAGAAGAGAATCAGCGGCAGGAAAAAGAGCGCAAAGTAAGGCAGCAGTTTCGCAATGTTTTCCATCTGCCGGCGCACAAGCACGGACCACTCGGAATCAGTGGCATGCTGGAGGCTGGTCCAGAAGAGCGCGCCGCAGCAGATCGTGAAAAAGTAGGTGAACCCGAAGAGCCACGAAAACGCGAACTGCTCGCGCCAGGCGGGAATCGCAAGACCCAGCAGGCTGACGGCGGTGCCGACCACGCCCGCAGCCAGCAGAATGTTCGACAGTCCGCCGACGTGCTTCAGGTCAAACTTCTCCGGTTCGGGCGGAGTGATTTCGTGGGAGTGGTCGCTCATTGCTTCGATTGAAGTTCCTTCTGTTTCGCCTCGGGCAGGTCGGCCAGTTTGACGCTCTGGCTTTTCTGCAAGGCGCGGATGTAGGAGACGATGGCCCATCGGTCATCGATGGCAATCTGCGGGCCATAGGCGCCCATCGTGTTCTTGCCGTTCGTGATGGTGGAGAAAAGCTGGCCGTCCGGCATCGAGCGAATGCGCTCATCCTGGAGATTTGCAATCGCCCCGACCCCATACTGGCCGACTACCCCGTTCCCGAGGCCGGCTTTCCCGTGGCAGACCGCGCAGTTGATGTCAAATCGCTCCTGCCCGCGCGAGATGAGCTTCGCCGTGACCTCCACGGGAAAGCCGTCGCCATAGCTGTCGCCGAACTTTCCGGTGTTGTAATAGTCGGGCTGATTGGCAAAGCCCGCCGGCTCGAACGCTCCGTTTTTCGCGCCCGCCTGAAGATATGAGCCATGCATCGCATAACCCATCGGGATGGTGCCTGGGACCGGCTTGCGGGCCGCGCTTCCATCGGCAAAGAAACCGCTCGGATGCTGCGGCTGAAACTTTGGCTGATGATCCATGTCACGGAAGATCTCGATGGGAGGCAGCGCGCTCTTCGAGCCGCGGAAACCCGCCAGCGAAACCACGGCGACCGAGATCAGGAGGAAGGCGATAAAGAAATAACGGAGCATGATCAGTCGTGGATGAGGGTGACATGGCTGCCGCCGATTTCCTCGAGGAGGGTGCGGGTCTTGGTCTCGGAAAACTTCGCGTCGCGGGCCTCGATGACGACGAAGAATCCGTCGTCCGTCACGCGTGAGAAACGCTCCCAGTTAAAGACCGGGTGATACCACTTCGGAAGCTGGTTCATGATGAGCAGCGCGAAAATCGTGCTGAAGGCGGAAAACAGCACGGTGAGTTCGAACACGATCGGGAAGAAAGCCGGCATCGTCCGCCAGTCATACGGCTTGCCATGCACAATCATCGGATAGATGGCGAATGACGGGATGCATGTCAGCAGGATCGCCGTGAGCGTCCCGGTCGCGCCGCCGATCAGCACCGGCGCGCTCAGCCAGGACTTGCCGAGACCCATCGCCTTGTCCATGCCGTGAATGGGGAAAGGCGTATGCACATCCCATTTGGAGAAGCCGGCGTCGCGGATTTTCTCCGCCGCTTTCATCAGCGCCGCAGCACTGTCAAACTGTGCGCCGAGCCCGTAAATCTTGCGGTATTCAGCCATATCAGTGTTTGCCCTCCTTTTTCGGCTCGAGATGCGGGTCAGCCTCCGGCGTGACCAATTTGACCTCGAACATACAGATCATCGGCAGGAAACGCATGAAGAGCAGGAAGAGCGAGAGGAAGATGCCAAACGTGCCGACAAACGTCCAAATCTCCACCCATGTCGGATGGTAGTGACGCCATGAGGACGGCAGGAAATCCTGTGCCAGTGAGCTGACGATGATGACGAAGCGCTCGAACCACATGCCCACGTTCACGAACATGCAGACGATAAAGACGGCAACGTAGTTTGTCCGCATCGACTTGATCCAGAAAAGCTGCGGCGAAATGACGTTGCAGAACATCATGACGTAGTAGGCCCAGGAGTACCAGCCGGGGTTGTCTATGCCGATTCGGGCCTGGAAGAAGGTGAATTTCTCAAACTGATTGGCCCCGTAGTAGGCGATGAAAAGTTCCGTCAGGTACGCATACCCGACGATCGAACCCGTGAGCAGGATGATCTTCGCCATCTTGTCCACATGCTGACGCGTGACGAGGTCCCCGAGCTGGGGATAAAGCAGCCGCGCGGGTAGCATGATCGTGAGCACCATGGCGAAGCCGCCGAAGATCGCGCCTGCAACGAAGTAAGGCGGGAAGATGGTGGTGTGCCAGCCAGGCACGATGGACGTGGCGAAGTCGAAGGAGACGACTGAGTGAACCGACAGCACCAGCGGAGTCGAGAGACCCGCGAGGAGCAGGTAGGCCATCTCATAGTGCCGCCACTGGCGGTTCGAACCGCGCCAGCCGAGGGCGAAAATTCCGTAGAGATACTTCGCGACGCGGGCCTTGGCGCGATCACGCAGCGTAGCGAGATCGGGCACGAGGCCGGTGTACCAAAACAGCACCGAGACGGTGAAATAGGTCGAGACCGCGAACACGTCCCAGAGCAGCGGCGAGCGGAAGTTCGGCCAGATGCCGTTGGCGTTTGGAATCGGGGCGAGGAACCACGCCATCCACACGCGGCCGACGTGGATGCCGGGAAAGATGCCGGCGCAAATCACGGCGAACAGCGTCATCGCCTCCGCCGCGCGGTTGATCGACGTGCGCCACTTCTGGCGCGTGAGGAAAAGGATCGCCGAAATCAGCGTTCCGGCGTGGCCTATACCGATCCAAAAGACGAAGTTTGTGATGTCCCACGCCCACCCGACCGTCTTGTTTTCCCCCCAGACACCGACGCCGTTTGAAATCTGGTAGCCGATGCAAAGCAGACCGATGAAAGCGATGAGCGCGCTCGGGAGAAACGCAAGCCACCACCAAAGCGGCGTCGGCGACTCGACGATCGCGGAAACCTTGTCGGTGATCCACGTGTGCTTGCGCTCGTTGGTCACGAGCGGCACGCGCACGAGTTCGGGCGGCGTGGTGAGGGTGACGGCGGACTCAGACATTAGTGCTTCCCTCCGTTGGCAGGTTTCGCCGGATGGTGCGCGTGCTGCGATTTCATGGCCGCGCCGATTTTCTCCGCTCCGGGCATCTTCATGTTGGGATTGCGGATGCGCGCGAGGTAGGTGACCCGCGCGTTGACGTTGAGGTATTCGAGGAGGCGGTAGCCACGCTCGCTCTTTTTGAGCTTCGCTACGGAACTTTCGGGATTGTTGAGATCGCCGAAAGTGATCGCGTCCGCCGGACAGGCCTGCGCGCAGGCGGTCGTAAAGGCGTCCGCCGGGATGCGGACATCGCCGGAATCGCGGACGGCGACTTTCGTCGCGATCTTCGCTTCCTGGATGCGCTGCACGCAAAAGGTGCATTTCTCCATGACACCGCGCATGCGGACGGTGACGTTCGGGTTTTTCGACAGCTTGACGGTGTCCTCCGCGCCCCGCGGCGCCGTGAGGTTCCACTCATACAGACCGGTGAAGGGTTTGCCTTTCACGTGGCCGAGCGTGTCGCGCTCGTTGTAGTCGAAAAAGTTGAACCGGCGCACCTTGAACGGGCAGTTGTTCGCGCAGTAGCGGGTGCCGATGCAGCGGTTGTAGGCCATGACGTTCAGACCGTCTTCACTGTGGACCGTGGCGTTCACCGGGCAGACCGTTTCGCACGGCGCATTCTCACAGTGCTGGCACATGAGCGGTTGCGAAACCATCTCGGGATCGGGGTCGTTCTTGTCCGTGCTCGCAAAGTAGCGATCGGTCCGAATCCAGTGCATCTCCCGCCCTTCCATGACCTGCTCCTTGCCAACGATCGGGATGTTATTCTCCGACTGGCAGGCCACCATGCACGCCGAGCAGCCGATGCAGGTATTGAGATCCACGATCATCCCCCACGCGTGCGGCTCCAGCGCGATTTTATCCGGATGCTCTGGCTTCTTCGTCGTGCTCAGATCCGGGTTGGTGTAAAGCGAGACGTTCGGAGGGATATGGGCATCCATACCCATGGTCTTCGCGAAATCCGGGTCGGCCTTGTATTCGTCGAGCGTGGCCTCGCGGGTCAGATCGCCGCCGCGGCCTTCGAGAGCCCAGTGCTCCTGCGTCAGGGCGAGCTTGTAGGACTTACCCGTGGCTTTCGCCGTCGCCCCGACGGCAAAGTAAGGCTGGGCCGTCGTCCGCATCGGATAGGCATTAAAACCAGCGCCCTTGCCGACGCGACCGACCACGGAACGCCCGTAGCCGAGGGCGATGGAAATGGAACCGTCGGCATGGCCGGGCGCAATGATCGCAGCCGCAGTCAGCGAACGCTTCTCGACCGTGATCTCGATGAGTCCGTTGTCTTTCACGCCAAGCTTCTTCGCCGTGTCGGGGCTGATCATCGCCGCGTTGTCCCAGGTGATCTTCGTGATCGGGTCGGGGATTTCCTGCATCCAGCCGTTGTTGGCCAGGCGGCCGTCATCGACTTTCGCGCAACCCGTGAAGACGACCTCAAAGGCATTCTCGGAAGGCACCGGGAAGGCGGATTTGTCAGCGACGAATTTCGCCGCCGCGGCACCGCTAAACGCCAGCGAATCAGGCTTGGCGGCGCTGTCGGCGAGGAAACCGTCGTGCAAAAACTTTGCCCAGTCGGCTGTGAAATCGCCGGGTTTGGCGATGACCTTGAAAGTCTCCTGAATCAGCTCCGGGCCGGCCGGCTTCGGCTGGCCAGCCACTTTTGCGAGGAGGTCCAGTTCGGTCCATGCGCCGAAGAGCGGCAGGATCATCGGCTGCACGGACATGTAGCTGCCATCCGCCGCGAGGCCGTCGCCCCAGCTTTCGAGATAGTGGGCCAGCGGCGCATTCCAATGCGCGTGCTGAGAGGTCTCGTCCTCGTGATAGCCGAGGCGGACGACAGTGGGCACGGACGCCTGCAGGTTCGCCCAGCCCAGATCGGCGGGCGCGTTATAGACCGGATTGCCGCCGATGATAAGGAGCGTCTCGACCTTCTTGTTCGTGATGTCGTTCGCCAGTTCCGGGAGCGTTTGCGCCGGCTTCGCGCCTACTTTCCTCCCGACGATCGTCTTACCGAGATTTCCGAGCGCCGAATTGATGGCGGCGACGAGCACCTGCACAGCCGCAGGCTGGCGCGCCCCGACGAGCACGAGGCTCGCGCCCTTGCTGGCCATGAGATCCTCCGCCGCATACTTGATCCACTCCGCGCTGATTTTCACGGCCGGGGCGCCGAAGGTCTTTACCATTTCACCGAGCGTCGAATCCTTGGCCCCGACCCCGATTTCCGCCGCCAAGGCGAGTGCAAATGCGCCAATCTGGCTGGCCGGAAGGCGCATGCGATGATCCGCGATGCCGCCGGTGATTGTGTAGCGGTTCTCCACCACGTAGAGCCGGTTCATCTTCGAGTCCGGCCCGCTGACTTTCCGCCGCGCGGAGAACTCCCGGATCGTGCTCACGTCGCCTTCGGTTCCAAGGAAATCGCTGTCGAGCGAAAGGATCACGTCCGCCTTGTCGATCTGGGGAATGGCCGACACCCCCTCGCCAAAGGCGACCGCCGCCGCGTGATCGGCGAGCTCCGCACCCAGCGGTTCATAGACGGTCCATGTCGCCTTCGGAAACCTCTTCGCAATCTCGCCGCGCAGCCGCTCGCGCGTCGGCGAACTGTCCTGCCCCAGCAAAAAGGCGAGCCCAGCGCCATCGCCCGCGCCTTTCAAGATCTCGTCCAGCGCCTTCTCAAACGCCGCCGCATCAGACGGTTTGCCCGCATCGACAAATACCCGCGCGCGATCCGTGTCGTAGAGATCGAGCAGCGACGCCTGCGAAATCATGTCCGTCGTCCCCTTGCTCACGGGGTGGAGCGGATTGCCGTCCACCTTCGTCGGACGACCGTCATGCGTGGTCGCTACGAGAGGCGCATAGCCCCGGCGGGACGGGCGCGAAGTGGCGAAAAACAGCGGCTTTCCGGGGATCGACCACTCGACGCCGCGGGTGAACGGCACCAGGTGCTTTTCCGGGCGGCGACAGCCCGCAAAGCTCAGCCCGGCCAGCGCCATCGACGCACCCATGAGCTGAAGGAAATTGCGGCGCGAAACCTCCCCGCCGTGCATCTCGGCGGCCCCTTGCGGAAACTCGCGCTCCAGCCAGCCGCGGAACTCCGGCGTATCGCCGAGCTGCCCGAGCGAGCGCCAATACTTGCGGCCCGTCGCGGGCTCTGCGGGGTGGGAAAGGATACGTTTGCTCATCGGTGACAGCCTGCGCAGTTCTTGTCCGGCGGATTGATGTGCCACTTCTTTTTCAGCTCATTGCCGAGAGCGAGCTGGGCTTCCGCAACCGTCTGATCCTTCGCCGGGGTCGGCTGCCAGTTGAGGTTCGTGATCTGATCGAGCGGCCGGAGCGCGTTTTCCGGCGCGCGGTGGCAGTCCAGGCACCACGACATCGAGTGCGGCTCGGCGTGATAGACCACCGCCATTTTGTCCACCCGCCCATGGCAGCTCACGCACGAGACACCGCGGTTCACATGCGCCGAGTGGTTGAAATACACGTAGTCCGGCGTCTTGTGGATCTGCACCCACTCGACCGGCCTCCCCGTCTTCCACGACTCGTGCAGCGGCGCGAGCTTCGGATTATCCCGCTGAACCTGCGAATGGCAGTTCATGCAGACCTGCGTCGTTGGCACATTCGAGTGCGCGGCGACCTCGACAAAGCTGTGGCAATACCGGCAGTCCATCCCGAGCTGCGCCACATGGACATCGTGCGGAAACGGGATCGGCTGCGCCGGCTGATAGCCCACGCGGGTGTATTTCGGCGTGAAATAGTAGGGTACCGCGAGCGAAACCGCCCCGCCGGCAATCGCCGCGCAGAGGAGGATCTTAAGGGGGAGAATATTGCTCCCGCGTGGAAAAATATTCGCCATTCCTTAGTGGGTGTCGGTGCTTCGGCAGTTCAAAGTGGGGAGAGATTGTCGCGTCCGCGAAGCTGTTGCAAGCTGCTTTGTGAAAAATTTCACAAGCGATCAGGTTGGGGGAGCTTTCGGTACGCGAGCCGGTTCTGGCGCGGGGATTTTTCGACTCCGCGCCGCGCGTGGCAAGGCGAAAACGCGCATCCCCACATTTCGGTGAACGATTTCTCGCCCGCTGCGGCGAGGGCGGCTAAGGGAACCCGTCAGAATGCGAATCCTCCCGCCACCGGGCCACTTCCCACGCTTCGTCGCGATCGTCGCCTGCCTCATCCTCGCCGGCACCGCGCCCGGAGCAGATACGCCGTTCCGCGCACTCGCCGAGCATGTGGTCCTGATCGTCTGGGACGGGATGCGGCCGGATTTCATCCGCGCCGACACCACGCCCGCCCTCCACGCCCTCGCAGCACGCGGCACGTTCTTCGCGAATAACCACTGTGTTTATGTCACCTCCACCGAGGTCAACGGAGCCGCCATCGCCACCGGCTGCTACGCGGCACGCACCGGCATCGCGGCCAATGCCGAGTATCGCCCCGATATCAATCTCGTCCGCCCGATCGCCACCGAAAACACCGTGAGCTGCCGCATCGGCGACATCGTGCGTGACGGCCGCTATGTCGGCGTCCCCACGCTCGCCGAGATCGTCCAGCGCGCCGGAGGTCGCACTGTCATCGCCGGCACAAAGCCCGTCGCCCTCCTCCACGACCGCACGTTTGATCGCGCCGGCTCACCGGGCTCCGCCATCTTGTCTGCCGGGAAAACCTACCCGCCATCCGCGCTCGCCCCGCTCACCGCTCTGCTCGGGAAATTTCCGCCTTTTCCACTCGCCGAGACGCTCGAACCCAACACCGCCCAAAACGCCTGGACGACCCGCGCCTTCATCGACGCCCTGTGGCGCGACGGCGTCCCAAAGTTCAGCACCCTCTGGCTCGGCGACCCCGACTACAGCCAGCACCTCACCCAGCCCGGCTCCCCCACCGCGCTCGCTGCCATTCGCAACAGCGACACACAGCTCGGCCAAGTCCTCGACGCCCTGCGCGAGCGCGGCGTCCTGGAAAAAACCAACGTCTTCATCGTGTCCGACCACGGCTTTTCCACCACCGACCGCTCCGTCGATCTCGCGGGCATTTTGAAAAAAGCCGGCTTCACCACCGTCCGCGCCTACGCCGGGACGCCGCGCCCCGGCCAGATCCTCCACGTCCCCCTCGGCGGCAGCACGCAGTTCTACGTCCCCGGCCGCGACGCCGCCCTCATCCAGCGGCTCGTCTCCTTCCTCCAGGCCTCGGACTTCGCCGGCCCCATCTTCACCCGCGACGCCCTCCCCGGCACCTTCGCGCTGCGCGACGCCCGCATCGAGACACCCGACTCCCCGGACATCCTTTTTTCCTACCGCTGGAGCGACGGTGAAAACGCCAGCGGCATCCGCGGCCTCGTCGCCAGCGAAGCTCGGCGAACCGGATTCGGCACCCATGCATCACTCAGCAAATACGACGTCCACAATACGCTTGTCGCCGCCGGTCCCGACATCCGCGCCGGTTTCCGCGACACCTTTCCCACGTCCAATGTCGATGTCGCGCCGACAATCCTACACCTCCTCGGCATCGCCCCGCCCGAACCGCTCGACGGACGCGTGCTCAGCGAGGCGCTCGCCGCCGTCGATTCCGACGCCCCAATGCCTGTGACCAAGACGATCGAAGCCACCGCCGGCACCTGGCGGCAGTATCTGAAAATCACAACCTTCGGCACGCACACCTATCTCGACGAAGGCAACGCCAGCAGCGGCGAGTAGCGCGGCTTTGCTCTTGGCAGCATCCGGGCGCGCGGTGCTATGAGATGCCGCGCGCACGTTTCCCCCATGACCTCCCGCCTCACTCTCCGCGACTCGGCCCTCGGGCTCGCCCTGCTCCTCATCACCGCCTTTTTCGCGTTGAAAGTGCCGGGCTGGAACTTCCTCTCCGCCCGCAATCTCTCGCTGCTGATGATCGACTTCTCGATCACCGCCACGCTCGCCATCGGCATGCTCGTCGTCATCCTCCCGGGCCACATCGACCTCAGCGCCGGCAGCGGCGTGGGGCTCATCGGCGGCATCGCCGCAGTGCTCGTCTCCCTCCATGCGTGGCCCGCCCCGCTCGCGCTCGCCGCCGCGATGGGCGTGGCGCTCCTCCTGTGGTGGGCCATGGGCTCGCTGATCATCCGGCAGCGCATCCCGGCGTTCATCATCACGCTCGGCGGGCTGCTGCTTTTCAAAGGGCTCTTCCTCCGCGTCATCAACAACCACACGATCCCCGTCGTCACCGGCGGCCAGGCGAATCTCTACTCCTCGCTCACCACCTACTACCTCCCGCACATTGCCGGCTACGTGCTCGCCGCGGGAGTCATCGGCGCGCTCGCCTTTGCGCGGGTGAAAGGCCGCGCGCTGCGTGCCGCGCACGGCCTCCCCGTCGCGGATGGCGAGATCACCTTCCTCCAGCTATTCATCACCGCGCAGGTCGTGCTGCTCTTCGTCATCATCACGAACCAGTTCCGCGGCGTCCCGCTGCCGGCCTTGATCCTCGGCACGGTGGCGCTCATCGTGTGGGTGCTCACCCAGCACACGCCGTGGGGCCGCCACCTCTACGCCATCGGCGGCAATGAGGAAGCCGCCGTCATCTCCGGCATCCCCGTCGCCCGCGTCACCATCGGCGCTTTCACACTCATGGGCGCGATCGTCGCGCTCACGGGCTTCATGCAGACGGCCTACGGCGGCGCCAGCACCACCACCGTCGGCGATCTCATGGAACTCGACGCCGTCGCCGCGTGCGTCATCGGCGGCGTGAGCCTGCGCGGCGGGCGCGGCACCGTGCTCGGCGTCCTTTTCGGCGCGCTCATCATGGCCTGCCTCATCAATGGCATGACGCTCCTCTCCGTCGAACCCGAGCACAAATACATGGCCCGCGGCCTCGTCCTCATCCTCGCCGTCTGGATGGACGTGCGGCTCGGCGGCACAAAGTAGCTTGGGCTTCAGCCCAAACAGCCGCGGCCTTTGGGCTGAAGCCCAAGCTACAGCACCGTCCCCCGCAGCACAGCGACCGCCGCGGTGAAGTAGATCACCAGCCCGGTCACATCCACCAGCGTCGCCACAAAAGGCGCGGACGACGTCGCCGGATCCACACCCAGCCGCCGGAGCAGCAGCGGGAGCATCGAGCCGGAAAGCGTGCCCCAGAGCACCACCCCGAGGATCGCCGAGGAGACCGTCACGCCGATCAGCAGATAGTGCGGGCCATACGAGCCGGTGAACTGCTGCCACACCACGATCCGCAGAAACCCGATGCTCGCGAGCAGCAGCCCGAGCAGCAGCCCGGACGCCAGCTCCTTTCTCAGCACCCGCACCCAGTCGGCGGACGAGATCTCGCCCAGGGACATCGCGCGGATGATCAGCGTGGACGCCTGCGAGCCGGAGTTTCCACCGCTGGAGATGATCAGTGGGATGAAAAGCGCGAGCACCAGCGCCTGCGCCAGTTCCGCCTCGAAAATCCCCATCACCGTGGCCGTGAGCATCTGGCCGATGAAAAGGACCACCAGCCAGACCGCGCGCTTTTTCACCAGCTCCATCAGCGGCGCGTCCATGTAGGGCTCCTCCAGCGCCTCCACGCCGCCGATCTTGTGGATGTCCTCGGTCGCCTCCTCCTCCTGCACGTCGAGCATGTCGTCCACCGTCACGATGCCGAGCAGCTTCCCCTCGGAATCGACCACCGGCAGCGTGTTGCGGTCGTATTTTTTAAAAAGCTCCAGCGCCATCGAGTCCTCGTCCGTCGCCCGCAGCGCCACGAATGAGCTGTCGTGCAGGTCGCTCACTTTCGTCCCGACCGGCGCGAGCAGGAACTCCCGGATGCGCACATCATCGATCAGCCGTCCGCGTTCGTCGGTCACGTAGATGACGTTCAGCGTCTCCGAGTCGCTGCCATTCTCGCGGATGTGATCGAGCACCTGCTGCACGGACCAGTCCGCGCGAATGCTGATGAAATCAGGCGTCATCAGCCGCCCCACGCTGTCCTCCGGGTAGTTCAGCAGCGATTGCGCGACCTCCTTTTCCTCAGGCGACAGGAGCTGGATGAGCTGCACGACCGCGGCCCCCGGCAGCTCCTCGAGCAGCGCCGTCCGGTCATCGGGCGACATGTCATTGAGGATGCGCGCCGCCTGGGCATGGCCCATCGCCTTCAGCACGATGTGCTGCGCGTCGGCATCGAGATACTCGAAAACCTCCGTCGCCTGCGCGTGCGGCAGCAGCCGGAAGACGACCGCCTGCTCATCCTCCGGCAACTCGGTGATGCACTCGGCCACATCCGCCGGCGACCAGTCCTCAAAAGCCGCGCGAAGCGCGGAGAAATTCCGCGCTTCGATCAGCTCCTTGATTTCCGGGCCGATGAGTTTGCCGAGCATCCGCGCAGGGAAACACCGCCCGTCTGCGCTTGCCAATCGTCGAGTGCGAAAAACTCGCGCGGCGCGGCGACTCGGCGGTTGGCAACCGCCAGCCGGGCACGTAGCGTCCCGCCGTGAGCTACACGGTTTTCGCCCGCAAATACCGCCCGCAGACCTTCGATGAGGTCGTCGGTCAGGACCACATTGTCCGCACGCTGAAGAATGCCATCGCCCAGAACCGGCTGGCGCAGGCTTACCTCTTCGTCGGCCCGCGCGGCACGGGCAAGACCAGCTCCGCCCGCATTTTCGCCAAGGCGCTGAACTGCATCAACGGCCCGACCGCGGACCCGTGCGGCGTCTGCCCGATGTGCGTCGAGATCGCCGCCGGCACCTCGCTGAACGTGATGGAATTCGACGCCGCGTCGAACACGCAGGTGGACAAGATCCGCGAGATCATCATCGACAACGTGAAGTACATGCCGACCGGCGGCGCGAAGTACAAACTCTACATCGTGGACGAGGTCCACATGCTCTCGAACTCCTCCTTCAACGCGCTGCTCAAGACGCTCGAGGAGCCGCCCGCGCATGTGAAGTTTGTCTTCGCCACGACCGACGTGCAGAAGGTGCCGACGACCATCATCTCGCGCTGCCAGCGCTTCGACCTGCGCCGCATCCCCGCGCCGGAAATCGCGAAGCATTTGCTCTACATCGCCGGCAAGGAAAACCTCGCGCTCACCGCGGCTGCGGCGGACAGCATCGCACGCGGCGCCGAGGGCGGCCTGCGCGACGCGGAGTCGATGCTCGATCAGCTCGTGGCTTTTTGCGGGACGGAAATTGGCGACGAAAACGTGCAGGAAGTCTTCGGCTTCACCGGCCAGCAGACCGTCGCGGAGCTTTGCGAGCACCTGATCTCCGGCCAGTCGGCTGCCGCGCTGGCGACCATCCACGCGCAGGCGGAATCCGGCAAGGACCTGAGCCGGCTCATGGCAGATCTCATCGCACACTTTCGCAATCTCCTCGTCGTGCAGCACGACCCGCAGGGCGTGCAGGACGAGCTCAGCGCCGAGGCTGTCGCCGCGCTCGCGGAGCAAAGCGGACGCATCACCACCGACCGGCTGCTGGAGCTGATCGAGCAGTTCGCCGCGGCGGAGGGCCGGATGAAATGGGCTGCGAACAAGAAGATGCACTTCGAGATCGCCGCCATCCGCGCCATCCAGACCCTCGGCCAGGCCACGCTCACCGACGTGCTGGACACGCTCACCGCCATCCGCGGCGGCGGCGCAGCGCCGGAGAAAGCGGCAAGCAGAAAGCCGGAACCCGCCGCCCCGCGACCCGCGCCTCACGCACCGGCAAAACCCGAGACGCCGGCCCCGGCGGCGCGCGCCTCGCTCAGCGCAGCCGTCGCCGCGTCGCTTGGCGAAAAGAAGGCCGCTCCCGCGCCAGCCGCGCCCGTCCCGTCCCCGGCCGCGATCCGCGAGGAGCCCGCTGCGAAAGCCGCCCCGGCAGCCCCGGAGGTTTCCGCGGCCGCGCTGTGGCCGCAGTTCGTCGCCCGCGTGCGCAAAGACCGCCCGCTCATCTCCGGCTGGATCGAATGCGGCCAGCTCATGGCCGTCGCCGACGGCGTGGCCACCATCGCTTTCCCGACCGACGCCAGCCTCGCGCTCGAATCCTGCGAACGCCCGAACAACCGCCAGTTCATCGAGGCTCTCCTCGCCGAGCTGGCCGGCCAGGCGCTCATCCTGAAATGCGAAAAGCGCGCCGGCCTGACCGTCGAAAAAATCGCCCCGACCGAAACCAAAGCCGAGCCGCCAGCCGACCCCATGGCCGCCTTCAAAGACGACCCGCTCATCCACAAGGCGCTCGAACTTTTCCAGGCCGAAATCGTTTCGACGTAGCAGGTGGACCTAAACCCGCCCGGTTGCGCTCTTGGCCTCGGATTTCCCGAATCACACGGATTTCCCGAACCCCAATCCGTGGAATCCGTGAAATCCGTGGTTGAAAAGCCACGCTGCTTAAAGTCTCGGTAGTCGCCAAAGCGATAAGGATGAGAGACGAAAGCTGCCAGGCAAGAGCCACAGTCATTCCGATCCAACCCACGTCGACCGCCACCCGCAGCATTCCCTTTCACTCAACACCAAACCCTCAACACTCAACGTCCCATGAATCTCAAGAAAATGATGCAGCAGGCCGCGAAGATGCAGGAGCAGATGCAGAGCGCTCAGGCCGATCTCGCCGACAAAACCGTCACCGCCACCGCCGGCGGCGGCAAGGTGACCGTCACCGCCAATGGCGGCGGCGAGATCCTTTCCATCAAGATCGACAAAACCGTCGTCGATCCCGAGGACGTGGAAATGCTCGAAGACCTCATCCTCACCGGCGTGCAGAAGGCCATCGCCGAAGCCAAGGCGCTCGCCGAATCCGAGATGGGCAAAGTCACCGCCGGCCTCGGGCTGCCGCCCGGAATGGGATTCTGACCGCGCCGTGGGCGGCGGAAGCTCAAAAACCCGAGGCACCCGCGCCCTTTGAGCTTTGAAATCTGATCGTTGAGCTTCCAGGCCCCGCCGCGCTTGACCCCGCCCCTTTACTGCTCGAAATGGGCAGACCCTTTCCAGACATGCCCCTCTCCGTAGCGCCCGTTTTCCGCTTTCTCCTACCGGCGCTTCTCACGTTCGCGATGGCCCTCGCCGCACCCGCCCAGGACGCGCC
>JANOBH010000634.1:0-3036 GCA_031411535.1 Chthoniobacter sp.
CCGATCCCGCGCTTCGTCGTCCCGATCTTCTGCTTCCCCTTCTTCATCTCCCGCTGCTCATCGAGCGCGCGGTGGTAGGGCAGCACCAGATGCGCCGCATCCGAGATCATCAGGTTCGCCTTCGTCACCTTGATCTTCTGCGCGCGCAGCCCATCGATCTCCTTCGCCACCGCCACCGGGTCGATCACCACGCCATTGCCGATCACGCATTTTTTCTTCGGCCGGAGAATCCCCGACGGAATCAGGTGCAGCACATACTTCGTGCCGCCCACGATGACGGTGTGCCCCGCGTTGTTTCCGCCTTGCGAGCGCACCACGATGTCAGCGTCCTCGGTGAGAAAGTCGATGATCTTGCCTTTGCCTTCGTCGCCCCACTGGGCGCCGACGAGGATGGTATTTGCCATGATGAAATAGGAATGGGTGACAGTGACAGTGAAAGTCCCGATGACCGCCGGAGCGGCTCGGGACGGGCGCGCAGAATAATGGCCGTGCCGCCCGGCGCAAGCGTGGAAAGGCGGGTGGCACGCCGGCCGCATCAATGCGATGGCGGCTCCCTTTTCAAACGCAGAGGCGCAGAGACGGAAAGGGCGCAGAGAGACTTCGCGAACCAGCCATCGCGTCGTGAGTCCGCTGCAAGAAGGGAGAAGCCTCCGCGATTTCTGCGCCTCTGCGCCTCTGCGTTAAAAATCAGAGGCTCAAGCCGGACGGATACAGCGCGCGATGCCGTATCCACTTTGCGCTTCAGCGCGGGCGTTTCGGCCTCTATGAAATCCCCGCCATGCCCACCGACTCCCTGCTTTCCACAAAGCCCATCGCCCCAGCCGACCGCCTCATCTTCGCCCTCGACGTGCCAACCATTCGCGAGGCCCGCGAGTGGATCGCGCGGCTCGGCGACGCCGTCACCTTCTACAAGCTAGGCCTCGAATTCTGCATGGGCGGCGACTACTTCGCGCTCCTCGCCGAGCTGCGCGATGCGGGGAAAAAAGTCTTCGCCGACCTGAAATTCTACGACGTGCCCGCCACCGTCCGCGGCGCCGTGGCGAATCTCTCCCGCGCCGGCGCGGAATGCTGCACGCTCCACGGCGTCAGCTCCATCTACCGCGAAGCCGTGCAGGTGCGCGGCGGCATGAAGCTCCTCGCCGTCACCGTCCTCACCAGCATGGATGAAAGCGATCTCGCCGAGCTGGGCTGGCGCGGCGGACCCGTCGAGGATCTCGTCTCCCTCCGCGCCCGCGCCGCAGTCGCCGCCGGCATCGATGGCCTCATCTGCTCCGCGCAGGAAGCCGCCCGCCTCCGCCGCGAACTCGGCCCCGCCCCGCTGCTCATCACGCCCGGCATCCGCGCAGCGTCCGACCGCGGCGGCGACGACCAGAAACGCACCATGACGCTGGAGGAAGCCTTCCGCGCCGGAGCCGACCACATCGTCGTCGGCCGCCCCATCCGCAATGCCGCCGACCCGCGCGCCGCCGCCGAGGCCATGCAGGCGGAGATCGCCCGCATTTTTGCAAGCTGACCGACCGAGCGGTTAAGCGAGGATGCCCTTCACGACTTGACCATGCACGTCAGTGAGGCGGAAATCGCGGCCTTGGAAGCGGTAGGTGAGCCGCTCGTGGTCGAAGCCGAGTTGATTGAGCAGCGTGGCGTGGAGGTCGTGGACGTGGATCGGATCACGGATGACGCCAAAGCCCAGTTCGTCGGTCTCGCCGAAGATCAGGCCCGGCTTCACGCCGCCGCCGGCGAGCCACATGGTGAAGGCATCGACGTGATGGTCGCGCCCCACGGTCGCGCGGTTTTCGCCCATCGGCGTGCGCCCAAATTCGCCGCCCCAGATGACCAGCGTGTCGTCGAGCAGGCCGCGCTGCTTGAGGTCGAGCACGAGCGCGGCGCTGGCCTGATCCACCTGCGCGCAGACTTTCTCGAAATCCGCGTTGAGGTTTTCGCCGGGGCCGCCGTGGCTGTCCCAGTTCGTGTGGTAGAGCTGGATGAAACGCACATCGCGCTCGGCCAGACGGCGCGCGAGGAGGCAGTTCGCGGCGAAGCTCGGCTCGCCCGGTTTCACGCCGTAGAGCGCGAGCGTCTCGGGCGTCTCGCTTTTCAGATCCATCAGCTCCGGCGCGCTGGTCTGCATGCGAAAGGCCATCTCGTAGGCGTTGATTCGCGTGAGGATCTCCGGGTCGCCGGTCTCGGCGAGCCTCGCCTGGTTCAGCTCGGAGACGGTGTCGTAAAAGCGCCGCTCGCGCTCGCGCGACATCGCCTCCGGGCTGCGCAGATGCAGGATCGCGTCGCCTTTCCCCCGGAACGGCACGCCCTGATACGAGGTGGGCAGAAAGCCGCTCGACCACAGCGTATTCCCGCCGCGCGGCCCGCGCGGCCCGCTTTGCAGCACGACGAAGCCAGGCCGATCGCGCGACTCGCTCCCCAGCCCGTAGATCGACCACGCGCCGAACGCGGGCCGGCCCGGCGCCTGGAAGCCGGTGTTCATGAAGAGCTTCGCCGGCGCGTGGTTGAAGACATCGGTTTTCATCCCGCGCAGCCAGCAGACTTCGTCGGCGAGCTTCCGGTGATGCGGGAAAAGATCGCTCAGCGTCATGCCGCTTTGCCCGGCGGGCGCGAATTTCCGGTGCGAGCCGAGCAGCGTTTCGTTGCCCTTGAGAAAGGCGAAGCGCTTTCCCTCCATGAGGCTCTTCGGCGGCGGCTGGCCCTGGAGTTCGCGCAGCTTCGGCTTGTCCTCAAAAAGGTCGAGCTGGCTCGGACCTCCGGCCATGAAGAGATAGATGACGCGCTTCGCCTTCGGCGCGAAATGCGGCGCGCGCGGCGCCATCGGGTGCGCCGGGTCGATCTTCGGTCCCGCCGCAGCGAAGCCGTCCTCACCGAGCAACTGGTTCAGCGCGATGACACCCAGCCCGACGCCGCAGCGCCCGAAGAAATGTCGGCGGGTGATGTCTCTGACGTTCTCGTGATTCATCGAATCCAATTCTCCAGTTCGAGATTCGGAACCCGCGAAAACTCCGACACATTCCCCGTGACCAGCACGAG
>JANOBH010000635.1:0-3330 GCA_031411535.1 Chthoniobacter sp.
TCGTCCGGGCGGTGCTTGGGCGTTTCGCCGGAGGGCGGAGTGGCATACTCTGCCGGAAATGAAGCCCTCCCTCTTCCGCCTGGGTCGCGCTGCGCTCGCCGCATACGTCGTGGTGCTGCTGCTCGTGGCGGGATGCCAGAACCGCATTCTTTACATGCCGCAGCGCGGATCGGAGGAGGCATTCGTCGCCGAGGCGCGGCGGAAAAACATGCAGCCGTGGCGCGATGCGAAGGGCCTGCTCATCGGCTGGGTGCGGCCAAATCCGCGCGCGGCAAACCGGCTTGTCGTCTTCCACGGGAATGCGGGATGCGCGCTGGATCGGAGTTATTACGTCGAGGCATTCGAGGCGCTCGGCGGCGGCGCGGACTGGGAGGTGCGGATTCTCGAATACCCTGGCTATGGCGCGCGGCCGGGCTCGCTCGGGAAGGAGGCGTTTGTGGAAGCGGGACGCGGCGCGATGCGTGAGCTGCTCGCGGCGGATTCGAGGCCGGTCTTCCTGCTGGGCGAAAGCATCGGCAGCGGGACGGCGTGCGCGCTCGCGGCGGAGATGCCGGAGCGCGTTGCGGGGCTGGTGATGGTCGTGCCATTCGCGCGGCTGCTGGAGGTGGCGCGGGAGAAATTTCCGTGGCTGCCGGTGGGGCTGCTGCTGCGCGACAAGTTCGACAACGTCGCGGCGCTGAGCGCGTATCGCGGCCGGGTCGCGTTTGTGATCGCCGGGTCGGACGAGGTGGTCGGCGCCGCGCAAGGGCGGAAGCTGCACGCCAGCTACGACGGGCCGAAACGGCTGATCGTCCTCGAAGGCGCGGGGCACAACAGCGTGGACGTGCGTCCCGGTGCCGCGTGGTTCCGCGAGGTGGCGGAGTTTCTGACGCGGGGGCGCTGAGAGACTGTGAAAGAAGTCTGCGCTCTGCGGCTGTTGCGCCACGCGCGGGAGCGCGTGGTGCGGCGCGCAGGAGCGCTTGCCTCCGAACGCCGGAGCCAAGCGCTCATGCGCGACCACGAGGCGCTCCTGCGCCAGGATCCACAGGGGGGAGGAATGCTTCGCCGGCTTTTTACGCAGTCGCTACACCGCGGCGGCTTTCGCCCACTGCGGGTGCTGGCGGATGGATTGATCGAGCGCGGGCTGTTCATGGGCGGGAAGTGCGGCGGGGTAGCGCGCGCCGGAGCGCTCCCACTTTTCCAGCCAGTCGCGCGCGAGCAGCGTGAGGCGGCCGGCGAGCGGCGTGCCGACCGCGGCGGGCGTGAGTGCGATGGTCGTCTCGTCGCGGTCGTCGGTCGCGCGGCCCCGGGCGATGTAGAAGCCGGCGGCGAGCAGGGCGGCGCGGGCGGCGGTGGAAAAGGTGTAGGTGAACAGCTCGGCGGCGCGCCCCTGGCAGGCGGCGAAGACGCGGTGGAAGGCGTCGA
The DNA here is from genome assembly GCA_031411535.1 of Chthoniobacter sp. Classification (GTDB taxonomy): domain Bacteria; phylum Verrucomicrobiota; class Verrucomicrobiia; order Chthoniobacterales; family Chthoniobacteraceae; genus Chthoniobacter. The sequence goes on from JANOBH010000635.1 coordinate 1,405, forward strand.
GCGACCAGTGCGCGGCGGCGGTCTTGCTGGAAAACATGTCGTAGAAAATGATGTCCGGCGCGGGCGCGGTGGCGATCGCTTCGAGGAAATCGCCGCTGACGAGCACCCAGCTCAGGCCGGGGTGTTTCGCGGACTGCCACTCGCCCTTTTCCAAAATGGCGGGCGGCCCGGCGTGGCGCAGGTAGATGAATTTGTCGATGTGCAGATGCGCGAGGCGGAGCGAGTCGAGATCGTTTTCAAAGCTGACGATGCGGAGCGGGCGCACGGGGCCGAGCGCGGCCTGCTCCTCGTAGCAGCGGATCGCGGCCATGGCGTTCGCCGCGGCGCCGAGGCCGACATCCCAGAGCACCACCGGCGCGGCGCTGGCGTCCTCGTTTTCACCCAGCCGCACGCGCGCGGCGAGGTCCGCCTGCTCGACGTAAAGCCTGCGCGCCTCCTCCTCCGGCGGCGTGCGCGAGTGCATGATCTCGCCCGACGAGATGTGCCGGATGCTCGCGAAGCCCTCCGGCGCGATGTGGACCGTGTAGTCCCCCCAGACGGCCTTGCGCGGCTTCTTCGCTTTTTGGAAATGAATCGGATTGTCCAAGTCCGACGCGTGCAGAAATGCGCGCTTTTCGCGGTAGAGATCGAGGAAGCGGCCGGCGAGGATGCTCTCGCGGATCTCGCGCATGAGCTGGTGGTAAAAGTGGATGTTGTGCTTGCCGAGGAGCTGCCAGCCGAGGTTCTCGCCGGTCTTGGCGAGGTGATTCAGATAGGCGCGGGAGTAGCGCGCGCAGACCGGGCAGTCGCATGTGGGGTCGAGCGGCTCGTCGGCGTATTTGTAAACGCCCCGCTTCATCTGGAGGTAGCCGCGCGAGGTGAAGGCGGCGCCGCGCTGCGCGACCTGCGTGGGAATGATGCAGTCAAACATGTCCACGCCGCGGTGGACGGCCTCGAGGATGTCGAGCGGCGTGCCGACGCCCATGAGGTAGCGCGGGCGGTCGTGCGGGAGGAGCTGCGCGGTGAGTTCGCAGGTGTCCTCGCGCTCGCTCCTGCCCTCGCCCACGGCGAGGCCGCCGATGGCGAATCCGTCGAAGGGCATCGCACTGAGCACGTCCGCGCTTTCCCGCCGCATCTCGGGGTAGAGGGCGCCCTGCACGATGGCGAAAATCGACTGCGGCGAATCCCCGCGCGCGGCGAGGCTGCGGGCGGCCCAGCGGTGCGTGATGCCGAGCGCGGCGCGCGCGGTGGACTCGTCGGCGGTCGAGGGGATGCACTGGTCGAGCGCCATCATGATGTCGCTGCCGATGGCTTTCTGCGTCTCGATGCTCACCTCGGGGCTGAGCATGATCGTTTTCCCGTCGAGATAGCTGCGAAAGGTCGCGCCCTCCTCGCTCATGGCGCGCGAGTGAGGCAGGGAGAAGATCTGGAAGCCGCCCGAGTCGGTGAGCACCGAGCGTTTCCAGCTCATGAATTTGTGGATGCCGCCCATGCGGCGGAAAACGTCCGGCCCAGGCCGGATGAGCAGGTGGTAGGTGTTCGCGAGGAGGATCTGCGAGCCCGCGTCCTCCAGCGAGCGCGTGAGCTGGCCCTTCACCGTGGCCTGCGTGCCGACCGGCATGAAGAGCGGCGTGAGCACTTCATTGTGCAGCGTGCGAAACCGCGCCGCCCGCGCACGCGAATCCGCGGCCTGCGCCTCCACGCGGAAATCGAGTCGGGATGGGATCATTCGCGCTTTGTGGCGGCTAACCGCGCCTGCGTCGAGCGGTCGTCGCAGAAAGAACGCGCTGCGGGAGTGGGGTCTGCGAAAAAGCGCGTGTCATCCTGAGCGGAGCGCCGCTTTGGGCGCGGAGTCGAAGGACCCCGGCATTCACCGCGCAGGAGCGCCTCGTGGGCGCGCAGGAGCGCTTGGCTCCGCGTGCGACCTTCTCGGAGCCAAGCGCTCCT